>JBHIXO010000243.1:0-6760 GCA_041984725.1 Acidimicrobiales bacterium
CGGTCGGCGTCCTCGGCGATCGCACCGACCTCGTGGGCGGCGAGCACCACGCAGGCGTAGCCGAGGATGGCCTGCACCCGCAGCGAGCGCAGTGCCGCCGGCAGGTGGTCCAGGCGGTCGGCGAGGCGGGTCTGGGTGACCCGGAGCGCCTGGTCGTCGATCGAGCCGAGGCTGGCGACACCGGTCGTCGGGTCGGCCATCGCCTGGAGCAGGAAGCGGGCCCAGTAGCTCGGCTTCGCGGCCAGCACCGACTCGGCGAGCGGCACGATCAGGACCTCGACGAGGTCGCGGACGGTGGCGTCGCTTTCCAGGTCGAGGAGCATCTCGGTGCGGCGGGCGCTCGCCGGCGCCATGCGGTGCTGGATGAGCGCGTCGACGAGACCCTGCCGGTCACCGAAGTGGTAGGCGACCGCCGACTTGTTCTTCTGGCCGGCCGCGTCCTGCACCGCCTGCACGGTGAGGGACGCGAGTCCTCGCTCCGCGGCGATGCGCTCGGCGGCGTCGATCATCTTCCGGGCCGCGTCGTTCACGGGTCCGAGCGTAAGGAATACTCCTCATTCCGTCAAGGACAAATCCTTGACGGGTGCCGGCGGTCAGAAGTTGCCGGAGCCGTGCGTCGGGCACGAGTGGTCGGGCGAGTGGCCCTCCCACTGGTCGCACTGCGAGCCGCACTTCTCGAAGCCCGGCGGGATGTGGATGTTCTTCTTGCAGGTCGCGCCGCAGCGCGTGCGCGTCGCCGTGACGTCGTCGCCGTCGTCGCCCATGACCCCTCCCTGGTGTGACGTGCTGGTGCGCCGGGATCGTACCGGGACCCCGGCGGGGCGTGTCCGGCGGTCAGCGGTCCCGGAGACCCTTGCCCGCCAGGATCTTCGGGACGCACCGTTCGACGCGGGCCGCCCGCGTCGCCGACTGCTTCGCGCCGGCGATGTGGAGGTGGTACTCCCGACGCCGTCCCGGCGTGAGTCCCTCGAACGCGGCGCGGAGCGCGGCGTCGCCGTCGAGGCGCTCGCGCAACTCGCCGACGAGGTCGGGCTCACCGGCCGGTTCGACCTCGACGCCCGCCTCCTCCACCTCCACCGCCTCGGCGATGTAGCGCTCGATGGTGCCGGCGAGGCGTTCGACGTCGTCGACCGAGGTCACCTCGATGCGGCGCGCCGACCGCGAGTTGGGGCCCTGCTCACGCAGCACGTGATCGGGATCCGCGAGCAGCGCGCCCTTGAAGAACATCAGGGCGAGGAAGTCCTTCATCTCCTGGAGGATGACGATGTTGGCGCCGTCGTGGTGGTAGCAGGGCTTGCCCCACTTGACGGCCTCCCCGAGCCCGGTGCCGAGCAGGATCCGGCGCACGGCGGCGATCTCGTCGGGCCAGCCGTCGGCCTCGGCGAGGTAGGCGTCGACGTCGTCGTACGCGCGCACGTCAGATGCCGTCGGCCGCGGCCGCGGTGGCCTCGTCGACGCTCGAGTCCTTCGCCAGCGTGGCGAAGACGGCGGGCGGGTCGCGCCAGGGGTCGTGCTCGCCGCGGGCCGCGTCCCCGATCGCCGTCCACACGGCCTCGGGCGTGCACGGCATGTCGATGTGGCGCACGCCGAGGTGGGCGACCGCGTCGATGACGGCGTTCTGCACCGCGGGGGTGGACCCGATGGTGGCGGCCTCGCCGATGCCCTTGGCGCCGAGTGGGTTGAGCGGCGACGGGGTCTCGGTGGAGTGGGCCTCGAACGACGGGAGCTCGGCCGCGGACGGCAGCCCGTAGTCGGCGAAGTTGCCGGTCACCGGGTTGCCGTCGTCGTCGAAGCGCACGGCCTCGAACAGGGCCTGGCCGGCGCCGGACGCGATGCCGCCGTGCTGCTGGCCCTCGACGAGCAACGGGTTGATGACCGTCCCGCAGTCGTCGACCGCCACGTGGCGCACGAGCCGGGCGAGACCGGTCTCGGTGTCGACCTCGGCGACGGCGATGTGGGCGCCGAACGGGAACGTGGCGCCCTCCTGTTCGAACACGGCCACGCCGTCGAGCGTGGCGCCCTCGTCGGTCTCGGCGGCACGCGCCGCGAGGTCGCCCCAGGACAGGGCCCGGGCGGGCACGCCCGCCACGCCGATCGTGCCGGCGGCGACGTCGACCACGACGTCGGCCACGTCGGCCTCGAGCAGGCCGGCCGCGAGCGTGCGGGCGTTCTCGACCAGCACCTCGGCAGCCCGGTGCACGGCGGACCCGCCCACCTGCATGGAGCGGGAGCCACCGGTCCCGCCGCCCCGGGCGATGCGGTCGGTGTCGCCGTCGACGAGGGTGATGCGATCGACCGGGATGCCGGTCTGGTGGCTGACCACCATGGCGTAGGAGGTCTGGTGGCCCTGGCCGTGCGCCGACGTCCCGGCGAAGATCGTCGCCGTGCCGTCCGGGTGGACCTCGACACGTCCGCCCTCCTTGCCGTTGCCGCCGGCGGTGATCTCGACGTAGACGGCGACGCCGATGCCGAGCTGGACGACGTCGCCCCGTTCGCGGCGGGCGGCCTGCTCCCGCCGCAGGTCGTCGTAGCCGACCAGGTCGGCGGCGTGGCGGAGGGCCATGGCGTAGCGGCCGCTGTCGTACACGGCGCCGGTGTGGGTCGTGAACGGGAAGACGTCGTCGCCGAGCAGGTTGCGGATGCGCAGCTCGATCGGGTCGATCCCGAGCTCGTGCGCCGCCTGGTCGACGAGGCGCTCGAGCAGGGCCGTCGCCTCGGGACGACCGGCCCCGCGGTAGGCGCCGACCGGCGTGGTGTTGGTCGCGGCGGCGACGACGTCGAAGTGGATGGCGGGGAAGTCGTAGGTGCCGTGGGACATCCGCCGGGTGCCCCCGGCGATCGCTGCGCCGATGCCCGGGTAGGCGCCGCCGTCGCCCACGAGGCGGACCCGCAGACCGGAGAACGTCCCGTCGGCGCGGACGCCGAGCTCGGCGTACTGCACCTGCCCGCGACCGTGGGGCGCCGACTGCATCTCCTCGCTCCGGCTCGGCACCCACACCACCGGACGCCCCAGGTCGAGCGCGGCCTTCGCCACCACGGTGTACTCGTGCTGGAGCCCGGCCTTGCCCCCGAAGCCTCCGCCGACCCGCGGCGTGATGACGTGGATGCGGTCGGCCTCGAGCCCGAGCGCGGCGGCCAGCCCGAACTTCACCCCGTGGGGGAACTGGTTGGCGGGCCACACGGTGAGGCGCCCGTCGTCGGCGGGGGCGACGGCGACGCAGTGCGGCTCCATCGGGGCGACGGCCACCCGCTGGTTGCGGTACCGGCCCCGCACGACCGTGTCGGAGACGGCGTCGAGGTCGAGCGGGTCGTCGGGGGCGTCGACCATCGCGACGTTGCCCTCCACGGCGTCGTGGACCAGCGGTGCGCCCGGCGCGAGCGCGTCCTCGGCGTCGACCACCACCGGCAGCGGCTCGATGTCGGCCCAGACCGCGGCGGCGGCGTCCTCGCCCGCCGCGAGCGTCTCGGCGAGCACGACGGCGATCGCCTCGCCGACGAAGCGGACCCGGTCGACGGCCAGGGGTGGCCGGATGAAGGCGTCGTGGAGACGGGCGAAGCCGTGGTGGGGCGCGACGCCGAGTTCGGCGGCCGTCCAGACGGCGACGACGCCGGGCATGGCGCGGGCGTCGTCGACGTCGATCGACCGGATCGTGCCGTGGGCCTCGGGCGACCGCACGAACACCGCGTGGAGCGGCTGGTCGAGGGGGAGGTCGGCGAGGTAGCGGCCGGCCCCCCGCAGCAGTTCGGGGTCCTCCGTCCGCTGGACCCGGTTCCCGAGGATGGATCCGTGCGGCGCCTCAGTCGTCGAGCTCACGGGCGTCGAGCATATGGCTCGGCGCCGAACGCATCCGGCCGATCGCGGTGTGGTCGTCGGGCCCGGTGTCAGGACCGGTGTGGTCAGGAACGGTGCCGTCGTCGCCGGCGCGCCGGTCGAGCGCCCGACGGGCCTCGTCGGGGTCGTCGACGACGCGGCGCCATCGCCGGGCCGCCTCGGGGTCGAAGCCGGCGTCGCGCCACCGGGCGGCGGTCCGGACCGGGCCGAAGTCGACCCACGCCGCGATCTCCTGGGTGCCGAAGCCGTGCCACAGCCAGCCGACGAGGGCGTCGGGTGCGACATCGGCTGCCGCTGCGGTCGAGGCGTCGGCGCCGAGCCGGTGGAGGGTGAGCGCCGTCCTCGGGTCGACGCCGAGCTGCTGCCACCGTTCGGCCTCGTCGCCGGGGACGACCACCGACCGCCGGCGGATCTCCGGACGCCCGGCCGCCCGGGGGCGCGTGGGGATGAGGGCGTGCCCCGGGTCGTCCTGGTCGATGATCCCGGCTCCGATCACCCCGGCCCGCGCCAGCAACGAGCGGCGCGCACCGGGTGCGTGTCGTCCGTCGCGGGGATCCATGCCCTCCGAGTTCGCACTGCGGGCGCCCGATCCCTGCCGGTCGCCGAACATGGCCGCGACGGGTCCTCCGACGCCGTCGGCGCCGCCGGGGCGTGGGAGGATTGCCGGCTGCGGACCGCGGCGGATCGCGGTGGATCGGCGACCGGGGAGGACGACGCGTGCAGAGGGTGTTCCGAGGACTGGCGGCGATCGCGCTCGCGTGTGGTGCGCTCGTCCCGACGACGTCCGCCGGCGCCGGGGGCGAGCCGGTCGACCGGGCACCCCGAGCCGACGCCGCCTGCCGCATCCGCGGGCCGATCGACGACTTCCGGCAGCGGGTGAACGTGTCGCCGGGCCACGCCCAGGTGTGGCGCCAGTACCAGGCGTTCTTCCTCCGCCAGCCCGACGAGGGCGGCCTGACCTATTGGTTCGGCGTGCGCGCCCGCGGCGCGACCCTGAGCGACATCGCCTACTCGTTTGCCGAGAGCGACGAGTTCCGGGCCCGGTACGGCCGGCTCGGCGACGAGGCCTTCGTCGACCTCGTCTATCGCAACGTCCTGTGCCGGACGGCCGACGCCAGCGGCCGGGGCTACTGGGTCGGTCAGCTGCGCTCGGGTGCGGTCACCCGATGGGACCTCGTCGTCAACTTCGCGGAACTCCGGGAGTACCTCGGGCGGACGCGCACCTGCCACAGCGTCCACCCGGTCGAGAGCGCGGCCGCCGGCTGTCCCGCGCCGCAGCTCCGTCCCCTCGGCCAGGCCACGATCGGGACCGACGGCTACCAGGCCCGCGACGTCACGATCGCCCGGGTCGGCGGCGGGCAGGGGACGCTCCGCGGCGTCGACGTCGACCCCGCCCTCGGCCTGCTGCGCACGGGATCCGAGCGGTGCGGCGTGGCGTCGATCAACGCGAACTGGCTGGCCGCGGCGGGCAAGGACGGACCCGACCCGTCCGTGCTCGGGATCGGGGTCGTGGGCGGCGTCCACGTCCGGGGCTCGGCCGACCGCATGGACCGCGGCGTCCTCGGTCTGCGCTTCGACCGGACGCCGCGCAGCAACAGCGAGCACTGGCCCGGCGACACCGGCGCCGAGGACCGCCAGCGCATCTCCAGCGTCCTCCACCACGACGGCTGGGTGTCGATCGAGTCGTGGCACTCGTGGGCCGAGGGCTCGCCCTTCCTCCACCAGCGCATCCCGGAAGAGGTGGTCGGCCCCGACGAGTGGGTCTGGGCCGTCGCCGGCATGGTGCTGATCCTGAACGGGCAGAGCAACCCGTCGAACGCGGCCGACTACGCCGACGACCCGTACACGAACCAAACGCTGAACCACGCGGTCGTGCTGTTCGACCGCGAGACCCGACGCCTGTTCTTCGGGGCCACCTCGTCGCTCGACGTCCGCGACCTCGTGCGCTGGGCCGAGGCGAGCGGCTACGAGGAGCTGCTGAAGTTCGACGGCGGCGCGTCGACGGAGTTCAACGTCGGCGGGCGGGCCGTCGTCGCGGGGACCTCGCGGGACATCCCGGTCTGGTTCGGCATCGGCTGCTGACGTCGCTCGCCGTCAGGCGGCGGCGGGGGTGTGGAACGGCCGGTCGCCGCTCACGGTGACCCGGCGCAGCACCCGGGCGTGCGGGAAGTAGTCGCTGACCGCGTAGTGCTGGACGGCACGGTTGTCCCAGAACGCCACCGAGCCCGGCTCCCACCGGAACCGGCAGTGGTACTCCGGGCGGGGGTGCTGGGCGAGCAGCACCTCGACGATCGCCCGCGACTCCTCGGGGTCGAGCGGCTCTCCGCTGCGGACGTCGTGCAGCGAGTCGTGGCGGAGGAAGCCCCCGTGCAGGTACAGGGCGGTCTTGCCGGTCTCGGGGTGGGTGCGCAGGAGGGGGAGGGTGACGCCGAAGGGGATGGCGGCCTTGACGTCGGCGACGAGGTCGTCGTCGAGACCGGCGAGGAAGCCCCGGTAATCGTTCACGCCCGCCACGTGCTGCAGCCGCTCCTGGAGCGCGGCGGGCAGGCCGTGGTACGCGGCGTGGCTGTCGGCGAACAGGGTGTCGCCGCCGGCGGGCGGGAGGGCGACGACCTGGGCGATCGAGCCGAGCGACGGCCGCTCCATCCAGGTCACGTCGGTGTGCCACCCGTTCTCCCGGCCCGGGTTGCGGCGGCCGTGGCGGATCTCGAGGATGAACGGGTTCTCGCCCGGCGGGCCGAACGGGAAGGCGTCGAGGTCGCCGAAGCAGACTCGAAAAAACTGCGTCCCGGGTTGTTCATCTCCGCTCCCGGTGAGGCAGTTCTCAGCACTGACCGGACGGGTGGCGATGGATATGTGAACGGCGATTGGGCGACAGTCGACGGGACCAGTTTCGCCTCACCGTACGTCGCCGGTGTCGCGGCCCTG
>JBHIXO010000244.1:0-6692 GCA_041984725.1 Acidimicrobiales bacterium
GGGATCCAGAACAGCCGGAAGAGGCCGAGCACGTGGTCGATGCGGATGCCGGCCGCGTGCCGCATGACCGCACGCACGGTGCGGGCGAAGGTCTCGTAGCCGTCGGTGCGCAGCCGGTGCGGGTCGGGGGGTGGCAGTCCCCAGTCCTGGCCGTCGGCGGCGAAGTCGTCGGGGGGTGCGCCGACGCGGGCGTCGAGGGCGAGCAGGTCCTGGTCGATCCACGCGTCGGCGCCGCCGGGGTCGACGCCGACCGCGAGGTCGGTTATCACGGGACAGGCGCCGGCCGCGTCGCGGACCTGGCGGTCGAGCAGCCACTGGAGCCAGCAGTGGAAGCGGACCCGGTCGGCGTGCGCGGTGGCGAAGCGTTGGACGGCCAGCGACCGGGGGTGGCGCAACTCGGTCGGCCACGCCTGCCAGGAGCCGGGGTGGACCTCGGCGATGGTGCAGTAGGTGGCCCAGGCCTCGAGATCGGCGCCCTGCTCGGCCCGGTAGGCCTCGACCGCGGTGTCGATGGCGGTGCCACCAGCGGCGAAGAGGTGTTCGAGGGCGGGCAGCTTGGCCGCCCACACGGCGGCGCGGTCGATGCGCCGGTCGGTGAGCAGCGCCCGGGCCTGGTCGCCGAGGCGGCGGACGAGGTCGCTGCGGCTCGCGCCCTCGACGCTGTCGACCGCGATGTGGAGCGGGTTCCGGTACCGGCGGCTTGCCGGGTAGTAGGGGCTCGGTTGGGGGTCGGCGCCGGGCGCGGGCGCATGCAGTGGACTGAGCGCGAGCAGGTCGATGCCGGCGGCGCGGGCCCAGCCTCCGAGCGCCGCGACGTCGGCCAGGTCGCCGATGCCCCAGCTCCGGCTGCTCCGGGCGGCATACGCCTGCACGGCCAGGGCCGACGCCCGGTCCGGAGGGCGGTGGCAGCGGCGCGGGCGGACGAGCAGGAGGGTGGTCGGGCCGTCGTCGGTGGGCGCGAGGCGGTGGCGACCGATCGGGAGGTCGGGCGGGAGGGCGGTCACGACACCGAGGTCGGAGCCGTCCTCGAGGACGAGGCGGCAGGGGCCGAGCAGGGGCTCGCCCCAGCCGGCCGGCACCGTCCAGACCGGCGGCCCGGCCGGACCCCGCTCGTCGTCGGGGTCGGCGCCCATCGCGTCCCGGATGGCGCGGCGGGTGGGCTCGGGGGTGTCGTGCCAGCTCCCGTCGGTGCCCCAGAACCCTCGGTCGATGCCCCATGCGTCGCTGCCGGGTCCGCCGTCGTGCACGTTCGTCGACCTCCACGGTGCCGGCCAGGGGTGGTTCGGACGGTCCGAACCGTACCGATCCCGGGCGGGCATCCGAGCCACCGTCCCCTCGCCGTGCCGGTCCTACACTGGAGGCCGTGTCGAAGCGACAGGTCGAGCGGCGCCTGCGGGAGGTGGGTCAGCGTCTCCAGCGCCTGCGCGACGAGTTGCGGGTGGCCGACGAGCAACTGCTCCACCTGGCCGAGTCCGCCGCCGACGCCCGGTTGCGGGCCCTGGTGTCGGAGACACCGGTCGCCGAGCGGGAGTACCGCGAGGCGGCGCGGCACGCCGAGTCGATGCGGACGCACCGGGCGTCGGTCGCCGCCGACATCGACCGCCTCGAGGCGACGCAGGACGAGCTGCTCGACCGGTTGGTGGCCGAGTCCCGCTGACCACCGGCCGGCGCGCGCCGGCTCCGACCGGCGCCGAAGCGCGTCGAGGGCGCGCGTCAACTCCGATCGGAGCCGAAGCGCGTCGAGGGCGCGCTTCGAATCCTCCGGCGGGCGCGAGTCAGGATCCGAAGCGCGCTCGCAGCGCGCGTGGGCTCCGACCGGAGCCGACGTGCCTCGTACCGGAGCCGACGTGCTGCCCGCCGGTGCCCGCGTGACACCGATGTTGTTTCGCCCGAGGGGCCCGGAACGTGGCAGCATCGGGGTCCCCCCGGACGTCCGAGCATGAGGAGATCGTCGTGGCCACTCGTGTGGTGATCGCTGAAGACGAGGCCATCATCCGCCTCGATCTCCGGGAGACGCTGCAGGAGGAGGGCTACGAGGTCGTCGGCGAGACCGGCCGAGGCGACGAGGCGGTCGAGCTCGTCAAGCAGCTCGAGCCCGACCTGGCCATCCTCGACGTCAAGATGCCCGGGATGGACGGCCTGTCCGCCGCCCGGGAGATCTCCGGCGAGAAGAAGTCGGCCGTCCTCATCCTCACCGCGTTCAGCCAGCGCGACCTGATCGAGCAGGCCCGCGACGCCGGTGCGCTCGCCTACCTGGTCAAGCCGTTCCAGCGCTCCGAGCTCATCCCCGCCGTCGAGATCGCCCTCGGCCGCCACCGCGAGATGCGGGCGCTCCAGGAGCAGACCGAGAGCCTCGAGGACCAGCTCGAGACCCGCAAGCTCGTCGACCGCGCCAAGGGCATCCTCATGGACCAGCACGGCATGGGCGAGTCCGAGGCGTTCGACTGGATCCAGAAGTCGGCGATGAACGACCGGGTGAAGGCCAAGGACATCGCCGCCCGGGTCATCGACGGCACCGCCCGCCCCGACGACCCCGCCGCGGGCGAGACGGCCTAGTCGGCTCGATGGCCGGGGGATCGGGCTCGGGGGCGGCACGCCGCTACCTGCTGATCGACGGCAACTCGCTGACCTACCGCGCGTTCTTCGCGCTGCCCACCGACCTGGCCACCGCGTCGGGGCAGGTGACCAACGCGGTCTTCGGCTTCACGTCGATGCTCATCAACATCCTGCGCGACCACCCGAGCGACGGCGTCCTCGTCGCGTTCGACCGGCCCGAGCCGACGTTCCGCCACGAGCGGGTCAGCGACTACAAGGCCGGCCGGGCCGAGGCGCCCGACATCCTCCGCCAGCAGATGGGACTCGTGCGCGAGGTGCTCCAGACGCTCGGGATCACCATTGTCGACAAGCCGGGCTTCGAGGCCGACGACATCCTGGCGACCCTGGCCACCGAGGCCCGCGACGCCGGCCACGACGTCATCGTGGTGACCGGCGACCGCGACGTGTACCAGCTCGTCGAGGACCCTCACGTCAAGGTCCTCTACAACAAGCGAGGCGTCTCCGACTACGCGCTCTACGACGAGGACGGCATCGAGGAGCGGACGGGCGTCCGGCCCGACAAGTACGTCCTCTACGCCGCCATGCGGGGCGACAACTCCGACAACCTGCCCGGCGTACCCGGCGTCGGCGAGAAGACGGCCGCCAAGCTGCTGATCAAGTACGGCGATCTCGACGGCATCTTCGCGGCGCTCGACGAGCAGACGCCGAAGCTGCGCGAGAACCTCGCCGCCCACGAGGAGATCGTCCGCGAGAACGCCGTCGTCATGGAGCTCATTCGCGACGTCGACCTCACCGACGCGCTGCCGGGCGGGCTCGACGATCTCGTCATGGGCGAGATCGACGTCGACGAGCTGAAGCGGCTGTTCGAGTTCCTCGAGTTCCACTCGCTGTTCGACCGGCTCACCGAGGCGCTCGGCAAGGACCTCGGCGGCATGCGCGCCACCGACGTGCTCGAGGCCGAGGTCGTCGACGGCACCGACGCCACCGCCGCGGTCGAGGCGCTCGGCCGCGTGCCCGCCGACGCGTTGGTCGGTGTCGCCGGAGCCTTCGAGCTCGACGGGTCGCTGAGCGGGCTGGCCGTGGTGATCGACGACCAGTCGGCCGACGTGCTCTGGCTCCCGGCCGCCTCTCTCGCCGACGACACCGTCCGCGGCGCACTGCTGCCGGTGCTCGACGAGCGGGCGCTCGCCGTGCACGACGCCAAGATCCTGCTGAAGGCGGTGTGGGGCCACGACGTCGACCTGCGAGGTCTCGCCGTCGACACGACGCTCGCCGCCTACCTGCTCGACCCGGCCGAGTCGAACTACCGCCTCGCCGACCTGCTGAAGCGCTACGCCCGGCTCGAGTTGCCCGACGACGGTGCGGTACCCGACGGCCAGCTCGACCTGGGTGTCGACGATCCCGTCCCCGCGTCGCTCGTCGCCTGCCGGGCGGCGCTCGGCACCCACCGGTTGGCGGCGCCACTGCTCGCCGCCATGGAAGCCCAGGGCCTGCGGGGCCTCAACGACGACATCGAGACGCCGCTCGTGCGGGTGCTCGCCAAGATGGAGGTCGTCGGCGTCGGGGTCGACACCGAGGTCCTGACCCGCCTGCGCGACCAGTTCACCTCCGAGGCCGAGCGGCTCCGCGCCGAGATCACCGACGCCGCCGGCCACCCGTTCAACGTCAACTCCACCAAGCAGATGCGCGAGGTGCTGTTCGACGAACTCGGGCTCACGCCGGTCAAGAAGACCAAGACCGGGCCATCGACCGACGCACAGTCGCTCGAGAAGATGCGCGACGACCACCCGATCGTCGAGCACATCCTCGCCTACCGCGAGGTCGAGAAGCTGCGGTCGACCTACGGCGAGTCGCTGCTGGCCGACGTCCGGCCCGACGGACGTATCCACGCCACGTTCAACCAGACCGTGGCGCGCACCGGCCGCCTCTCGTCCGACAACCCCAACCTCCACAACATCCCGGTCCGGTCCGAGCTCGGCCGCGAGCTCCGCGAGGCGTTCGTCCCCGACGAGGGCAACACGCTCCTCGTCGCCGACTACAACCAGATCGAGTTGCGCTGCATCGCCCACCTCGCCGAGGACCCCGGGCTGATCGACGCATTCGAGTCGGGTACCGACATCCACACCGAGACCGCGGCCCGGGTGTTCGGCGTCGGCCTCGACGAGGTGCAGCCCGACATGCGGGCCAAGGCGAAGATGGTCTCCTACGGCCTGGCCTACGGGATGGAGGCCTACGGCCTGGGCCAGCGGTTGAACATCCCGACGAAGGAGGCACAGGTGATCCTCGACGCCTACTTCGCCGCCTTCCCGAACGTCCACGCCTACATGGACCGGGTGGTCGAGGAGGCCCGGGCCCGTGGCTACACCGAGACGCTGTTCGGGCGGCGCCGCCAGATCCCGGAGCTGTCGTCGGGGAACGTGCGGATCCGCCAGGCGGGGGAGCGCCAGGCCATGAACGCGGGCATCCAGGGCCTCGCCGCCGACATCTTCAAGGTCGCGCTCGTGCAACTCGACCGGGCCATCGAGGACGCCGGGCTCGTGACCCGGGTCATCCTCCAGGTCCACGACGAGATCATCTGCGAGGTGCCCGAGGCCGAGCAGGCCGCCGCCGGCGAGCTCGTCGAGACCACGATGAAGGGCGCCGCGGAACTGAACGTGCCGCTCGAGGTGAACCTCGCGTTCGGGGATTCGTGGGCGACGGCCAAGTAGGCGCGCCGCACTGGTTCGTGCCGCTGGCCGACCACATGGGCGAGACCTACCTGCGGTACTCGTTCACCAAGGGCACCGAGCAGGAGGCCGACTTCCTCGTCGACGTCCTCGGTCTCGGCCCGGGCTCTCGGGTGCTCGATGCCGGGTGCGGGCCCGGCCGGCACGTCCGGGCACTGCGGGCCCGTGGTGTCGAGGTGGTCGGACTCGACGTGTCGGAGTCGTTCTGCCGCCTGGTCCACGACGGCGACCCGCCCGCCCCGGTGGTCGTCGGCGACGTCCGGGCCCTGCCGTGCCGGTCGGGCTTCGACGCCGTGCTCTCGCTGTGCCAGGGCGGCTTCGGCCTGCTCGGCGGGCCGGGCGCGCCCCTCGACGGCGAGGTCGGCGCGATGGCGCAGCTGGCGTCGGTGCTGAAGCCCGGCGGGCGGCTGTGCGTGTCGGCGTTCTCGTCGTACTTCCAGGTGCGCCACCAGGCCGGCGAGCACGGCGACTTCGACGTCGACGGCGGGGTCATGCACGAGCGCACGGCGGTGAAGGACGGCGACGGCCGCGACCTCGACGCCGACCTGTGGACCACCGGCTTCACGCCGCGCGAGCTGCGATTGCTGGCGCGGTCGTCGGGGCTCGACGTCGAGGCGGTGTGGTCGGTCGACCCCGGCGACTACGCCCGCCGCACCCCCGACCTCGACCACGCCGAGTTCCTGCTCCTGGCCCGCAACCCCTGAGCTTCTGTGGTGCGATTCGTGTCTTGGGTGACACGAATCGCACCGAGGTTCGGCCGAGGCGCGGGGATCGACGTCAGCCGCGGAGGTCGCGCCCGGGTCGGGGCAGGACCCGACGTCGGGGATCCGCGGGCCACGGACAGGACGGCGAGTGGATCGTGACCGCCCGTCCGCCTCGGGCCTGGGCGCGGGCGTGTCGCACGAGACGGTCGATGGTGCCCGGGTGGGACCACACGTCGGTCTCCCAGGCGACGGCCACGGTGTACCCGGCGCGGGTGAACGCGAGGTAGCGGTCCTCGTCGGCGGCCTGGTCCGAGGGCGAGGCGTGGAACGCGAGGCTGTTGACCTCCAGGACGAGCGGGACGTCGTCGGCCACGAAGTCCGCCCGACCGATCGGCCGGCGGCCGCCGATGACGACCTGGCGACGGGGCCGGGGCGCACCCGATTCGACGGCGATCTCCTCGAACCGGTCCTCGAGGCGTGACTCCGTCGGGCTCGAGCCTGGCGGCCTCGCGTCGGCGACGCTGCGCATGACGACCGTCCCGGCACGCCCTCGGCGCCCGAGGACGGCGACGGAGTGGTGGAGTTCGTCGAGCGAGAGGAGCCCGTCACGGTTCAGGTCGTCGACGATCCTCCCGATGCGCTGTGCGCCGATCCCGAGGAGGTGCTCACTGCAGTACCGACTCGCCTCCGACCACACGGCCCGGAT
>JBHIXO010000245.1:0-6681 GCA_041984725.1 Acidimicrobiales bacterium
GTTCGCCTTCTCCGTGGCCGTGGGGGGGACCAGCTCGGTCGTCATGGCGCGCTCCGGTGGGGCGACTTCAGGATCGGGCGGCGCCGACGGTACCCGCGTCGGCGGAGGTGGTCGGGCGCGGGGTCCGGCCCGCGACGACGTCCTGGTAGATCGACTCGACCGCGTCGGTCATGCCGTCCCAGGTGTAGGTCGCCATCACCCGGTCGCGCAGCGTTGCCGCGCTGGCCATCGTCGTGGACCGCCGCTCGGGGTCGAGTGCGGCGCGCAAGGCGTCGGTGAGCGCCTGCTGATCGTCGGTCCGGAACAGGCGGCCACCGGGCTCGGCGTCGGCGACCACCTCGACGTGGGGCGGGATGTCACTCGCGACGATCGGGATCCCGCACGACGCCGCCTCGAGCAACGTGAGCGGCAGGCCTTCGAGCCGGGACGGCTGGCAGAAGGCGCCCGCGTTGCCGTAGAGCTCGCCGAGGTCGTCGCCGTACACGTATCCGGCGAGCAGGACCCGGGGGTCCCCCGCGGCGAGTCGTTCGACCTCGGACACGTAGTCGTCGGTGTGGCTCGAGCCCCCGGCGATCACGAGCCGGAGGTCGTCACCCTCGATGTCGCGGAAGGCGCGGATCAGCAGGTCGGGCGCCTTCTCGGGCACGAGGCGTCCCACGAAGAGCACGTATCGACCTTCGGTGATCCCGTTCGCCGCCAGGTACGGGCCGGGTGGCTGGATCGCCGGGACGGTGACGCCGTTGGGCACGTAGTGGACCGGACGGGCGACGCCCCGGGCCCGGTAGTCCTCGACCAGGCCCTTGGACACGACGACGGTCGCGTTCGGCACCCGGCCGCTGGTCCAGGCGGCGACCCGCATGAGGCGCTGGGCGAGCCGGCCCCACTTGTCGCGCTCGTCGTCTCGGCCGTGCACCGTGAGGACGGCCTTCGAGCGCGAGAGGTACCGGGTGATCGGCGCGGCGATGCCGGGTCCGATCGAATGGAAGTGCACCACGTCGAAGCCCCGCACCGCGGCGGCGGCCGAGACGATGCTGTGCACGAAGGCCTCGCCGTGCTTGGTGGCGATCGTCGGCATGGTGCGCAGGTGCATGCCACGGTGCATCGGCGCGACGCCGTCCCCGGCATCCTCCACCTCGCTGTAGCCGGGCCGGCAGAACACCGTGACGTCGTGGCCCCGGTCGGCGAGACGGGCCCCGAGTTCCTCGACGTGGCGTTCGACGCCGCCGAACGTCGCCGGGACGCCCCGGAGGCCGATCATGGCGACCCGTAGTGGACGCCCTCCCGAAGTGCTCACCGCATCCGCCACGCCACTGCTCCGGTCCGTTCGTGCTCCACCGGTCGCGCCTCCGTCCGTCGGCCCGACCGCGGAGAGGCTAGGGACCGTCCGGACCGGGCGACAAGGCGGAGCCGGGACTCTCGGGCGACGTCAGCAGGTCGACGGCGACGCCGCCGACCGCGTGGCCCGGTGGAGGAGACCGTCGAGGCGGCGCAGGGAGCTGTCGCTGATCATCGTCCGGAAGTCGCTCGGGAGCTCGACGGCGCGGGCGCCGTGCTCGATCGCCCACTCGATCGTCGCCTCCAGGTCACCGACCCGCTGGTTGTTCGCGGTCTGGAACGAGCGGTCGCCGCCCCGCTGGGCCATGGCGCAGTACATCTGCTGCATCGTGCCGGTGAAGGCCGGGGTCCGGATCGAGTTGTTCTCGAGCACGCAGCGCTCGCCGAGCACCGCCCGGCACCGGTCCATCATCGAGACGGTGAAGGCCACGTCGATGTCGGAGCTGCCGTCGTCGCGGATCAGCTGGTACGGGTTCAGCGCCAGCCCCGACGGGGTGTAGCGCCAGACCGTGTGCGCGTCGAGCTGCTCGCGCAGGCAGGCCTGGTCGGCGGCGGCGGTGTAGCCGGCGGCGAGGAGCGCGTCGACGATGGCGGGATCGCTGCGATGCCGGATGAACGGCTCGGCGTAGATCGTCGTGCACCGGCTGATGACGACCTCGGCGATCTCGGGGACGCGGTCGTAGCGGCTGGCCAGCTTGGCCTGCAGGTCGGCGTAGGCGCGGCCGACCTCGGGCTCCCAGAAGCGCGGCACCGTGTCGGTCCGGCCGTCGTGGGACACGCGCACGGGCGAGCCGGCCAGGTCCTTGGCCCACTGCGGCGCGCCCATCCCGGCGAAGATCCGCAGCTTGAGCGCCTGCGTGGAGCCGCCCCGACGGACCTCGGCGATGGCCTGGTCGATCGGGTTGTTCGACTTGATCGGCCCGAAGCGGGTCGGTTGCAGGTCGGCCCAGTCGACGTTGACGACGAACCCGCCGATCACGTCGGTGAGGTCGGCGGGGGGACGGTCCTTGCGGACGATCACCCCCGACATCGGTTCCTTGACGGTGGTGACGGGGGGCAGGGTCGACGGCGGCAGGGTCGTCGTGGGCCCGGTGGTGCCCGGACAGCACGTGCCTCCGGTGGTGGGGGTGGTGCCGGTCGTGCCGGGACCACCCGCGCCGCCGGTGGTGCCCGTGGTCCCGGTGCCGCCGGTGGTGCCGGGCGTCCCCGTGCCGCCGGTCGTGCCCGGCGTGCCCGTGCCACCGGTCGTGCCGGTGCTGTCGGTCGACCCCGTGCCACCGGTCGTGCCCGGACCACCCGTGGTCCCGGGGTCGCCCGGCGCCGCGCCGGGCTCGCCGGGCGCGCTGCAACACGGTGCGGTGGGGTCGACCCCCGAGCCCGGGACGCCGCCGGCGCCGGGCTCGGAGCCGGGCACCGAGGAGCCGGGCAGTGCGCGGGGATCGCCCTCGTCGTCGGCCACCCCGGTCAAGATGACCGCACCGGCGGCTACGAGGAGCACGCCGATCACTACGCTCAGTGCTCGCTGAAGCGGCATCTGCTCGTTCCGCCGGGGCGGCGGTGAATTCTTCTGCGCTGGCTGCCCGCCTCGAGGAGACGGGCCGCCCGTGTGCTTCCCAACCACTTCGGGGACCTTCCGCCTGTTTCGACCGCTCCCGCAGCCCCTCCGACCTCACGTCGGACGCCACCACGGGGGCGGCGACCGGCGTCGGGGTGCATTGTAGAGCCGGAAGGCGGTGCCGTACCTTCGGCTTCATGGCGGATACCACAGCTTCGATGGCGGTGCGCGGCAATCGACGGGGAGCGGGGAGGTGGCGGCGTGTCCTCGCCGCCGCACTCGCTGCGGCGTTCACCGTCGTGACCTTCACCGCACTCCAGTCCTCGGCACCGACGCACGCGGCGGCGCCCACGACCCACACCTTCACCGGCGCGCTCGATGTCGGCGGCGACTCGTGGGACCTGCACCAGTTCCACGTGACGGCCGGCGACACGATCGACGTGGTGCTCGACTGGGACGACCCGGCGGCCGACCTCAACCTCTTCCTCCGCGATCCCGACGGCACCGGAGTGGCCACGGCCTTCGGCGGCTTCACCAAGCCCGAGACGATCTCCTACGTCGCCGACGTCACCGGCACGTGGAAGATCGGCATCAAGGCCCGGGCCGGCGCCACCCCCTACTCCGCCGCCGTCGCCGTCACGACGCCGACCCTGCCCTACTCGGGCGCGGTGGACGCGGCCGGCAACTCGTGGGTGACCTTCGACGTCGCCCTCGACGACGGCGACCGCATCGACGCCGTCCTCGACTGGACGACCACGTCGAGCGGCGGCGAGGCCGACCTCAACCTGTTCCTGCGCGACCCGTCGGGCGTCGCCGTGGCCAAGGCGGTCGGCGGCTTCACCAAGCCCGAGGTCGTCGGCTACGACGTGACCGTCCCAGGCACCTACGTCCTCGGCGTCAAGGCCAAGCGCGGTGCTGCCGACTTCGTGATCGACGTCGAGATCGACGAGGGCGACCCGCCCGTCACCGGCGGCCCCCTCGGCACCGACTGGCCGATGTGGCAGTTCAACGAGCGCAACGAGGGCGTCACGCCCGACGAGGGACTGACGGCCTCCAACGCCGGCGAGCTCGGCCTGCTGTGGCAGTCGAACACCGGCGCCAAGGCGTTCACGTCGCCGGCCGTCGTCTACAACCCCTCGATCGACAAGACGCTCGTCTACATCGGCCGCCAGGCCGGTGAGCTGGTCGCCTACGACGCACTGACCGGCAACCGCCAGTGGACCTTCGTCATCCCGAACCACATCCAGTCGTCGCCCGCCATCGTCGACGGCGTCCTGTACGTGGGCGCGTCCGACCACCACCTCTACGCCCTCGACGCCGCCACCGGCGACACCATCTGCGACTACCACTCCACGGGCGTCATCTCGGCCTCCCCGGTCGTGGTCGACGTCCCCGGCGTCGGTCGCACGGTCTTCGTCGGCGAGAACGGCGTCACCGGCTCCGACGACGGCGGCAGCTTCATGGCCGTCAACGGCGTCGACGCCAACCCCGCCGCCGACTGCTCGCTGCAGTGGCGTTACGACGGCTTCGGTGAGCCCGAGGGCAGCCGCACCGGCGACTCCGGCTCGTGGTCGCCGCCGGCCTTCGGCTTCGACAAGAACGGCCGAGCGCTCGTCGTCTTCGGCGGCTCGAGCCCCGACAACTCGGCCTACGCCCTCGACGCCGTCACCGGCGCCCGCGTCTGGCGCTTCCAGTCCGAGGTCTTCAACCCGGACAACGACATGGGCGCCGGGCCCACCATCTCCCCGCCGGGCGTCAACGGCTTCGCCGACGGCGTCGCCTACATCGTCGGCAAGAACCGCATCATGCACGCCCTCAACCTCGAGACCGGCGAGCTGATCTGGGAGTTCCGCATCCGCGACGACTCCCCCGGCGCCATGATGGGCACGGTCTCCACGGCGGCCCTGTACGGCACCGACCTGCTCGTCGGCTACGGCGAGGGCCTCTACCGACTGGACGCCGTGACGGGTGCGCTGATCTGGAAGTCCGGCGCCGTCGACCCCACCGGACCGGTGTTCGCGTCGCCGACCGTCAGCGGCCCCGCCGGTGACGAGGTCGTGCTCTTCTCGGACGCCTACGGCCAGATCCTGGCGGCGTCGCTCGCCACCGGCGAGATCCTGTTCCGCTACCAGACCGGCGACTTCATCTACTCGTCGCCGGTCGTCGTCGGCGAGCACGTGTTCGTCGCCGGCGCCGACGGGTTCCTCTACGCCCTCACCCTGGGCGGGGCCTCCGGCGGCCGGCCCGAGACCGCGGTCACCTCGCCGACCAACAACCAGACGATCACCAACCCCGGCGGCGACGTCTCCATCACCGGCACGGCCGGCGACGACATCGGCGTCGAGCGGGTGAAGGTGTCGATCCAGAACCGGAACACCAACAAGTGGTGGGACGGCACGGTCGCCGCCTGGGTCCGGGGCTACACCGAGAACGACGCCACCCTGGCCAGCCCGGGCGGCACGTCGACGAACTGGACCTACGCCTGGCCGGCACCCTTCGAGGGCGGCCCGTTCTACGTGCAGGCGATCGCCGTCGACGCCGACGGCCAGAACGACCCGACGATCGATCCCGTCCGCTACTCCGTGACGCCGCTCGGCGACCCGCCCGAGACGACGATCGAGGAGCCCGGCTTCTCGGAGATCTTCATCCTCGAGACCCGCGACGAGTTCCCGGTCACCGCCCGCGGCACCGCCACGGACCTCGGCGGCGCCAACCCGGGCATCAAGCGGGTCCGCGTCGTCGTCAAGAACCGGGAGCACGAGGAGTTCTTCTGTGGCTTCGAGGGCTGCTCCGGCGGTCCCGACAGCGGCCACGGCTCGAACGAGTGGACGCCCACGTACACCGTGCTCAACGCCACGCTGTCGAACCCGGGTGGCACCACCACCGACTGGGAGGTCACCTTCCCCGTCTACGACCACCCGCACAGCTACTCGGTCATCGCCTGGGCGATCGACAACGACAACGAAGAGGACGTCTCGCGAGCGGCCACGTACCGCTTCTGCGTCCGAGATCCGGGGGACACGAACTGCTCGTGAAGAAGCTCACCACCGCACTCGTGGCCGGCGCGCTCGCGCTGGCCACGGTCGGCGTCGCGCCCGTCGCGGCCGGCCGACCCGATTCCACACCCGGCGCCCGACCCGACGCCGGCCCGCCCGACCGCCTCCCGCCCTCGGCCCAGGCCGATGCCGGCAGCGTGCCCGGCTCCTGGATCGTCGAACGGACCGGCGGCATCGGCGCCGACTCCGCCGACTCCCTGGCCGAGCGCTACGACGGCGAGGTCGGCCTCCGGTTCGACCGGGCCATCGACGGCTTCCAGTTCCTCGGCACCCCCGAGGAGGCCGACCGCCTGGCCGAGGATCCCGACGTCGCGTCGGTGATCCCCGACCGCCCGGTCCACACCGACGTCGAGGTCGTGCCCACCGGCTACACCCGCGTCCACGGCGCCGCCGCGACCGCGGCCGTCGGCGGCGTCAGCTCCGCCGGCGCCGGCGCCACGATCGGCATCCTCGACACGGGCATCGACTATACCCATCCGATCCTGGGAGGGGGCCTGGGCGAAGGGTACAAAGTAATCGGAGGGTATGACTTCATCAACGACGATGCGGACCCCATGGACGACGCCCTACATGGCACGCACGTAGCCAGCATCGCCGCCGGCAACCTGTTCACTTCGGCCGTGAACTTCATCATCCTCAATCCGGATGGCAGCAGTAAGCTGCCGGGGGCCTCTTACTTTTGGTTCTTCGACGGCGTGATGCTCGCGACCGCGATCATCTTTGTGGGCGTGGCGT
>JBHIXO010000246.1:0-6645 GCA_041984725.1 Acidimicrobiales bacterium
ATCGTCGTCGTGCCCTTCGCAAGGGTCGCGGCCATCAAAATATGTTCAGTCGCGGTCACGCTGGCCTCGTCGAAAAAGATCGTTGTTCCGCTGAGACCATCACGAGCCCTGAATTCGAATTCGACATCGTCCACGACAACCAGACGCTCGGGTACGGCGTGCTGGCGTTGCAACAGGCCGGGCTTCCCGTGCTCGAGACGATCCACCACCCGATCACGGTCGACCGTCGCCTCGAGCTCGAGCACGCGCCCAACTGGTACAAGCGGTGGAGCCTGGGCCGCTGGTACTCGTTCACCTCCATGCAGACGCAGGTCGCGCGGCGGCTCGGCCGGGTGGTGACCGTCTCGGAGAACTCGTTCAACGACATCGTCGCCGACCACAAGGTCGACCCCGACCGCATGGCGATCGTGCCCGTCGGCGTCGACCCCGACGTGTTCCGCCCGCTCGACGACGTCGCCCGGGTCCCCGGTCGGCTCGTCACGACGGCCAGCGCCGACGTGACCATGAAGGGCCTGCGCTACCTCCTCGAGGCCCTCGCCAAGCTGCGCACCGAGCGCGACGACGTGCACCTCGTCGTCATCGGCAAGGAGAAGCCGGGCGGTCCCTCCAGCCAGACCATCGACCGCCTCGGCCTGCGCGACCACGTCTCGTTCGTGACGGGCGTGCCCGAGCATCGGATCATCGAGCTGTACTCCGAGGCCGAGGTGGCGGTCGTGCCCTCCCTGTACGAGGGCTTCTCGCTCCCCGCGATCGAGGCCATGTCGTGTGGCTGCCCGCTCGTGGCCACCACCGGCGGGGCCATCCCCGAGGTCGTCGGCACCGACGGCGAGACCGCGATGCTCGTCCCGCCGGGCGACGCCGACGCGCTGGCCGAGCGGATCCGCACCGCGCTCGACGACCCCGAGTCGTCCCGCCGCATCGGCCTGGCCGGCCGGAAGCGGGTCCAGGACAACTGGAGCTGGCGGCACACCGCAGAGCGCACCGTCGAGCAGTACCGCATCCGGCTCGACGGGGGCGACGGCGCCGCCGCGGGGCGCGGCTAGTGCTCACCGTCGACTACCGCCGGCTCGGTCTCCGGCCGGGCGAGCTCGTGCTCGACCTCGGTTCCGGCCCCGGCCGTCACGCCTTCGAGACGCTGCGCCGCGGCGCCCGCGTCGTGCTGTGCGACTACGACACCGGCGAGCTGGCCCAGGCCCGCACGCTCACCGCGGCGATGCAGGAGGCGGGCGAGCTCGACCACCTGGCCGGCGAGCTGTCGGCCCACGTCGCCACGACCCAGGGCGACGGCGTCCGGCTCCCCTTCCCCGACGGGACCTTCGACCGGATCATCGCCGCCGAGGTGCTCGAGCACATCCCCGACGACGAGGGCGCGATCGCCGAACTGCACCGGGTGCTCGCACCCGGCGGCACGATGGCCGTGTCGGTGCCGTCGTGGCTGCCCGAGCAGATCTGCTGGGCGCTGTCCGACGAGTACCACGCCCCGCACGTGCCCGGCGGCCACGTCCGGATCTACACCGAGCACGAGCTGCGACGGAAGTTGCGGGCCACCGGACTGCGCCCCGGCGACGCCCACCACGCGCACGCGCTGCACTCGCCGTACTGGTGGCTGCGCTGTGCGATCGACCCGCAGGACAGCGACGACCACCCGTTGGTGAAGGCGTACCACAAGCTCCTGACGTGGGACATCGTCGAGCGCCCGCTCGTCACGCGCGTCGCCGAGACCGTGCTGAACCCGGTGCTCGGCAAGAGCCTCGTCGTCTACTCCAGCCGACCCGCCGCGTGAGCGAGCACCCCGTCCCGCCGGTGCCCGAGGTCCCCGGGATCCTCACGGCCGACGAGGTGCGGGAGACGACGGCCGCCATCGCCGAGTGGCAGCTGCCCACGGGCATGATCCCGTGGTTCCCGGGCGGGCACGCCGACGCCTGGAACCACGTCGAGGCCGCCATGGCACTCGATCTCGGCGGCCACCGCGCCGCCGCCGAGCGGGCCTACGACTGGCTCGTCGGGTTGCAGCGGCCCGACGGCGCCTGGCACCAGTACTACGTCGCCGACGAGACCGGGGCCACCACGATCGAGCAGGACAAGCTCGACGCCAACGTCTGCGCGTACGTCGCCTGCGGCGTGTGGCACCACTTCCTGCGCCACAAGGACACCGGGTTCCTCGAGTCGCTGTGGCCCACGGTCGAGCGGGCCATCGACTTCGTCCTGGACCTGCAGACGCCGCGGGGCGAGATCCTCTGGGCCCGCCACGCCGACGGTTCGCCGTGGACGTTCGCCCTGCTCACCGGCTCGTCGAGCATCACCCACTCGCTGCGGGCGGCGATCGCCATCGCCCGCGAGGTCGGCCACGACCGGCCCGACTGGGAGCGGTCGGCCGCCGCCCTGACCCACGTCGTGGCCGACGTCCCCGAGGCCTTCGCCCCCAAGCACCGCTGGGCGATGGACTGGTACTACCCCGTCCTCACCGGCGCGCTCGGCGGCGAGCGGGGCCGGGCCCGGCTCGAGGATCGCTACGAGACGTTCGCACCCGAGGACAAGGGCATCCGCTGCGTGTCGGACCGGCCCTGGATCACCACGGCCGAGACCTGCGAGTGCGCCATGGCCTTCCTGGCCGTCGGCATGCGCGAGCGCGCCGAGCACCTGTTCCGGCTGGCGTGTGACCAGCGCGTCGAGGGCGGCCGGTACTGGACGGGCATCGTCTACCCGCAGCACGTGCACTTCCCGGCCGACGAGACCTCGACCTACTCGGCCGCGGCCGTGATCCTCGCCGCCGACGCCCTCGATGGCCGCAGTGCCTCGGCGGCGCTGTTCGTCGACCACGACGACGTCCTCCCGGTGCTCCCGGCCCACGACCCGGGCCGCGACTGAACTCAATTCGCGTGGAGAACGGCCGATCCGGAGGTCGTGCCACCGTCCCGCGAGCACCACACCAAACGCACGCTCCTGCACCTGACGCGGGCGATCGAGGCCGTGCACGTGGCGGACGAACCGTCGTCGACGATCGTCGTCGCCCTGTTCCAGGAGCGACGGTTCTTCGACCAGTCCCGTGAGCGGTACGAGGCGTGGACCGGCGACGGCGGCCCGACCGTGATCGCCGGCTTCGCCGGCCATCCGCCGTACCGCCAGCGGGGCAGCCTCCACTGCGTCACGATCCACGAGGACGCACCACTGGCGGCCGAGTGGACCCTGGTGGCGACCGACGGCAACAGCGCGGTCGCGCTCGTCGCCGAGGACCAGTACACGCCCGGGGTCGTCGATCACCGCCGCCGGTTCGCCTCGCGCCTGTCGTTCGCCCCGCCCTACGTCGCCGACGAGCTCGACCGCCTCGCCGGCGCGCTCGCCGGCGATCTCCGCCCCGACCTCGTCGCCCACCTCCGCGCCGTCGCCCGGACGTGTGCCCGACTGCCGATCAGCGACGACTCGGGGCTCGACGAGATGCTGCGCATCGCCGACGAACAGGTGATGGCCCGGTTCCGGTCGTCGGTGGACCACACGGTCTGAGCTGTCCGGCCCGGATCAGCGCCGGCGCAACACGCGCAGCGAGCCGGTCGCCGAGATCGGCTCGAACCCTCCGGCGACAGCCCGCAGGTAGAGCTCGTAGGGCGGTTGCCCGCCGTCGGCCGGATCGGGGAAGACATCGTGGATGGCGAGGGTGCCGCCCGCGACGACGTGGGGCACCCAGCGGTCGAAGTCGGCGTGGGCGGGTTCCCGGCCGTGGCCGCCGTCGATGAACAGGAAGGCGAGCGGGGTGGTCCAGTACCGCCCGACCGTCGGCGAGTCGCCCACCACGGCGACGACCGCGTCCTCGACGCCGGCGTCGTGGACCGTCCGGCGGAAGTGCGGGAGCGTGTCGATGCGCCCGGCGTGCGGGTCGACGAGGTCGGGCTCGTGGAACTCCCAGCCCGGCTGGTTCTCCTCCGAGCCCCGGTGGTGGTCGATCGCGAACAGGACGGTGCCCCGGGTCCGGGCGGCGGCGCCGAGGTAGACGCTCGACTTGCCGCAGTAGCTGCCCACCTCGAGGAACGGCCCGGCCACCTCGACGGCGACGGCGGCGTCGTGCAGCGCCAGACCCTCGTCGGGCGGCATGAAGCCGCGGGCGGCCTCGGCTGCGGAACGGAGTGCGGGGTCCATCGGCGACATGGACCGGGGACGGTAGTGCGACAGGATGGCGAGGTGATCGAGCGACGACGGGCTTCCCGGCACCGGATCGCCGTCCTGCTCGCCGGTGCGTCGCTCGCCCTGGCCTGTGCCGGCGACGGCGACGGCGACGACGTGGCGACCGAGCGGGCCACCACGTCGTCCACGTTCTCCACCTCTGCGCCGTCGTCCACGTCTCCCGACGACACGACCGCGACGTCGGGCGCCACCACCCAACCGCCCGCGACGGCGCCCGGATCGACCGGGTCTCCCTCCACGACGACGGCGACGACGGCCGGGTCGGGCACCGCTCCGGGCTCGTCGTCGACCACCACACCACCGGGCACCACGCCACCGGCCGGGCGCCTCGCCGACCTCGACCTCGCCGTCGCCCGGGTGGGGTCGGCCGAGGTCCCGACCGCGTACCGCGTGCATGCGTCCGGCGCCTACGTCGCCGAGCAGGCCGGCCGGGTCCGGAACCTGGCGTCGGGGGCCGTCGCGCTCGACATCCGCGACCGGGTGCGGTCGGGCGGCGAGCAGGGCCTGCTCGGTCTCGCCTTCGACGGGTCGGGCACCCGGATGTACGTGCACTACAGCGACGACGCCGACGGCGGTGCGGGCGTGGTCGACGAGTACGCGTTCGCGGGCGGACGGGCCGACCCCGGGTCGCGCCGCGAGCTCCTGCGGGTCGCGCAGCCGTTCGCCAACCACAACGGCGGCGACATCCACGTCGGCCCCGACGGCATGCTCTGGATCGCCCTCGGCGACGGCGGGAGCGCCGGCGATCCGCGGGAGAACGGCCAGGACCCGGGCACCCTGCTCGGCAGCATCCTGCGCATCGACCCCGCGAACCCGTCGGGAGGTCGGGCGTACGGCATCCCGGCCGGCAACCCGTTCGCCCCGGGCTCCCCCGGGGCCGGTGGCGGCGCCCCGGAGGTCTGGCTGTACGGGGTGCGCAACCCGTGGCGCATCTCCTTCGACCCGGCGAACGGCGACCTCTGGGTGGCCGACGTCGGCCAGAACGCCTGGGAGGAGATCACCGTCCTGCCGGCCGCCTCCGGACGGGGCCGGGGCGCGAACCTGGGCTGGAACCAGCTCGAGGGGACCCACGCCTATGACGGCCCCGCCCCCGCGGGCGCCGTGGGGCCCGTGTTCGAGTACCCGCACGACGAGGGCTGCTCGATCACCGGCGGGTTCGTCTACCGCGGCGACGCCATCCCGGGGCTGCGGGGCGCCTACGTGTTCGGCGACCTGTGCCGCGCCTCGATCCGGGCCATCCGCCCCGGCCCCGGCGGCGTCGACGCCGCCACGTGGGACGTCGGCATCGGCGCGCCGATCTCGTTCGGGGTCGAGGCGTCGGGCGAGCTGGTCGTCCTCACCCAGGGCGGCGGCGTGCTGCGGGTGGTGCGCGCCTGAGGCACGGCGGCGCTGCCTACAGTGCGCGCGTTCGTTCGTGATCCGGAGAAGAAATGCTGGGATCGGCGGAACCAAACGGGCGTCTCGGACGTCTCCGTGGTGTGCGCCGTCCCGTCGCGCTCCTCCTCGTCGCGCTGAGTCTGCTCCTGGTCGGCCCCGCCGCGTTCGCCGGCGAGGAGCCCGACGAGGTGCTCCGGGGCGAGCTCGAGCTCGGCTTCGACGGCACGATCGTGCCCGGACGTCCGACACCGGTCCGGGTGTCGATCGACGCGTCGGAGCTGGTCACCGGCGAACTCGGCGTGCGCGTCGGCCACGGCCCGGCCGAGGTCGTGCCCTTCGAGGTGACCGGCGGGACGACGGAGGAGCACTGGCTGCTGGTCGACAGCCCCGTGGGCGACGCCACGGTCGCCAGCCTGTCGGCCCGGACCGGCGACCGCCGGTTCGACCTCGACACCGTGGCCGTGACCTCCGACGCCGAGGTCCACCTCGTCGGCGCGCTCGGCGGTCTCGGCGACCTCGACGCTGCCGGCCAGCAGACCGTCGTCGGCGGCCACGAGATCCGGATCGTGCGGGTGGCGCCCGAGGTGCTCGACCTGGGCGCCAACGCACTCGCGGCGCTCGACAGCATCGCCGCCACCCCCGCCGACCTCGCCGGCCTCCCGGACGGCCACCGCGACGCCGTGCTCGGCTGGCTCACGCTCGGGGGCACCCTCTACGTCGACGCCCCGCCCGGCCCGCTGGCCGACTGGCCCGACGCGTTGCAGCCGTCCGCCACCACCGTCCGGGCCGGCGCGGCGGCCGTCGTGGCGACGGGCGGCGCGCTCGCCGAGGGCCGGTGGCGCGACGTCGTGCTCCCGGCGCCGAACCGCAGCCTCCACGAGGACGGCGAGGCGTCGGCCAACCTCCCGTACCCCGACCTCGGCTTCGAACTGAGCGCCGTCGACCTCGGACGCGACCTTCCGGCCCTGGCCGGACTCCTCGTCGTCATCGCCGTCTACACGCTGCTCGTCGGCCCCGTCGCCTACCTGGCGCTGCGGCGACGGGTCATGGCGCGCTGGGCGGTGATCCCGGTCCTGGCCGTGCTGGCCACCG
>JBHIXO010000247.1:0-6644 GCA_041984725.1 Acidimicrobiales bacterium
ATGAAAGAGTCAGTTAACGCTATGCGCGAGCAGCGCGGCGAAGCGCCTCAGGGTCGGCCCGTGGTCGGCGTCCCCGGACTCGCACGCCTACTCCTCCGGCGCGTCGCCCACGGGTGCGGCGTCGGGGTCGCCGATGATCTGGACCTGGTCCTCGGTGTTGGAGGCGGTCTCGCCCCACAGGCCGTTGAACGTGACCCACATCGCGGCGCCGAGGAACGCCATGATCAGCACGGCGATGGCGGTCGAGATGACGCCCTCGCCGCGGTCGTCGCGAGGGTTGAGCCGCCGGCGGGCTCGCACGGGTGGGTTCGGTGTCGGGTGCATGGTTCGGGCTCCGATGGTCGGTGGGGTGGTCACGACGCCGCGCCGAAGGTGCGCAGCGCCTCGAGGAACGGGATGGCGATGAAGACGGCGCCGGGCACGAGAGCCGCGACGGTGACGGGGATCCAGACCTGCTGACTGCGGCGTTCGATCTGCTCGATGAGCTCCCGCTGCACCTCGCGGCGGATGCTGCGGGCCTCCTCGGCGATGAGCCGCCCGAGATCGCCCGCCTCCCGGTTGAGGGCGAGCACGCCGACCAGGCGGTCGAGGGGTCCGACGTCGGCGACCGCGGCCCACTCGCGGAGCGCGTCGACCTCGGTGACGCCCTGGCGCACGCGCGCCACGACCAGCCGGAGGTCCTCACCGCACACGCCCTGGCCCCGAGCGGCGAGCCGTTGCACGGCCGCCCCGAGGGAGTAGCCGGCCGACAGCAGCATGCCGAGTTGTTCGGCGACGACCGGCAGCTCCAGGAACAGGCGCCGCTTGCGCCGATCGGACTGGCCGGCGAGCTGCTGCTCGACGGCGAGGAAGGCGAGCGCCGGGGCGCCGAGCAGCCCGAGGACGAGAAGGATGCCGGGCGGGCGTACGGCGACCGCCACGAGTGCGGCCGCCGCCATGCCGGCGGCGGTCCAGCCGAGCTGGCGGATCCGGAACTCGGTCGGGTCGAGCGGGGAGTGGATCCGTTCGAGCCGCACGGACAGGTCGTCCTGGATGCCGACGAGGCGAGACACCCGTTCACCCACGGCCCGGGCGAGCGGCCCGACGACCTCGGCGAAGGACTCGACGGAGAGCACGCCGGTGCTTCCGGGTGCCACGGCGAGGCCGCCCGGCTCGTAGGGCCGGAGGCGATCGGCGAGGGACCGGCGGGCGAACCACCGCACCTGGCTGAGCGCCAGCGTGGCCCCGACCCAGACGAGGAGGCCGCCGAGCACGACGATCCGGATCATCCCTGGAACACTCGCTGTTCCTCGGGCAACCGCAGGATGCGGCCGGCCCAGATCCAGCACGCGGCGACCACGAGGACGGCCCCGAGCGAGAGCAGCTGTCCGGTCGGTGTGCGGTAGGCCTCGCGGCCGTTCCCGACCGACATCCCGGCGATCGCCATGCCGAACGGCGCGAAGACGACGAAGCGACGGGCGAAGCGAGCCCCGGCCTGCTTGGCCCGGGCGTCCTTGCGACCCTGGGTGTCCTGGATGCGGTCCTCGACGAGCGCCTCGAGCCGGGCGTCGAGGTCGCTACCCCCGACGTGGTGGGCCACCAGAAGTGTCTCGCACGTGGCGTCGGCCGTCGGGTCGGCGAGCGCGCCCTTCAGGACGGCGAGCGTCCGCTCGAAATCGGTGGAGATCAGCCACTCGCGGTGCGCGGCCTCGAACGCCGGCGCGAGGTCGTCGGGAGCCCGGCGGCCCGCCTCGAACAGGGCCTGTGGGATCGAGCGACCGAGCGAGTTCGTCAGGATCCGGATCTCCTCGATCATCCGGGGCCACGCCTCCTGCGCGGTGGCTCGACGATTCGCGCGGCGCACCCGGTGGGAGGCGAGCGGCGCCGACGAGGCGATCGCGCCGACGGCGACGGCGGGCACGATGGCGCCGAAGACGACGTAGATCACCGCGGTCGTGACGGCGAAGATCGCGACGACCACCGCAGCGAGGTCGCGGACCCGTACGTCGCCGAGCCCGGCCTGGACCAGCCACTCGTGCACCCGGTCGATGCGTCGTCGATCGCGCTCGAGGCCGGGTGCGAGCCCGGTGCCGCGCCAGCCGTAGGCGACCGCGGTGTAGAGGTGGAACACGCCGAGCGCGGCGCAGCACGAGAGCACGAGGGCCGTCATCCGCGACCTCCCGACCGGTCCTGTCGGAGGCGGTGCGCCGTCTGGGCCAGGGCCTGTTCGAGATGGTCGCGACCTGGGCCGGGGCTGGGCGCCGGTTCGGTCCGCACCTGGGTCGACTGCTCGGGCACGCCCAGCAGGTCGCGGAGGTCGTAGCCGGCGTCCTCGAGTGCTCGCGTCGCTCGGCCGGGCAGCAGACCCGTCCACTCCAGCGGCTGGTCGCGGCGCGACCGTCGGAAGAGGTCGGTGACCGTGAACTGCGTGGCGTCGTGGCCGGCGACCTGGTCCTCGACGGCGACGATCTCGGTGACCCGCGGTCCGTCGGCTTCGCGGGCGCAGTGGACGACGACGTCGACCGATTCGGCGACGAGGCTGTTCAGGGCCGACATCGGGATCTCGCTCGAGACGTCGGCGAGCTGACAGATGAACCGCAGCCGGCTCAACGCCTGTCGGGCCGACCCGGCGTGGATCGTGGTGTAGCCCTTCACCCCCGAGGACAGCGTGAGCAGGAGCGGGAGCGCCTCGCGGTCGCGGACCTCGCCGACGATCGCGACGTCGGGGGCCATGCGCAGGAAGCCGGCGACGAGCCGGCGCAGGTCCACCGCCGGACGGTCGGCGCGAGCGGCCCGCGTCTGCATCGAGGCGACGTTCGGCAACGGGACGTCGGCCTCGAAGACCTCCTCGGCGACGACCACGCGCAATGCCGGGTCGAGCTCGGCGGCGGTGCAGGAGAGCAGCGTGGTCTTGCCCGACCCGGGCGCACCCGCGAAGACGACCGTGAGCTTCGCTCGCGCGCAGGCCCGCAGGAACTCGGCGGCCCGCACCGAGAGCATGTCGCGCTCGACGAGCTGCTCGAGCTCACGGAAGGCGACCCCGGTGAACTTGCGGATGTTGACCATCACGTGGCCGCCGCTGGCGATGTCGCCGTGGACGATGTGGAGGCGGGCGCCGTCGTCGAGTTGGGCGTCCTGAAGTCCTTCGGTCGGGTCGAGCTTGCGGTGCGCGCCGGACGCGTCGTCGAGGATCTTGGTGAGGGTCCGCAGGACGTGGTCGTCGTCGTGGAAGACCTCGTCGTGGTAGCCCGAGGGACCGCGGTGGCGCTTGACGAAGATCTCGTCCGGCGCGTTGATCATCACCTCCCACACGTCGTCGTCGGCGAGCAGCTCCTCGAGCGGTCCGTAGGAGACGAGGTTGCGGTGGGCACGCTGGACGACGAGCTCGGGATCGGCGAGATCGTGACTGCGGATGCCCCGGCGGTAGTCCGCTGACCAGGCCGCGACCTCCTCCTCGAGCAGCTGGCGGATGCGGTCGTGACCGGAGTCGTCGTCGACGTCGAGACGGATGTCCTTGGCCCGCTCGAGCACGGCGCGTTCGATCAGCTGCAACGGCGTGGCGGTGGCCGCGGTCGGACTCATCCAGCCGCCTCCTCGCCGTACCCGTCGCTGTCGGCATCCCACGAGCCGAGCGAACCGGCCTCGACGAGCACGGGCTCGTCGTGCGCGGGGACGGGCGTGCGATCGGGGACGGCGTCGAGCCGTGTCCGGACCGCATCCGTGACCGGGGCGACGAGCGCGTCGGGAAGCGAGATCGCGTCGCGGACGGCGTCGTCGACACCGCGCCGCTCGGGGAGGAACACCGGGCTCAGCACGGGCACGCCGGGATGGGACGCAGCGAGGAGGTCGACGAACGCTCGGGTCAGCTCCGCCCTTGCGGCCCGTCCCCTCGGGCTGCGGTTGACGACGATGACGACCCGCTCGGGTTCGACGCCGACGGCGAGCACGTCGCGCACCACACGGAGCATCGAGTGCACGCCCTTGGGTCCGGGGTTGCCGACGACCACGACGACGTCGCTGATCGCGACCGTCGAGCGGGCGAGGAGATTGCGGTCCTCGACGTCGGCGGAACCGGTCTCCGTCTCGCTCTCGAGGTCGTCGTCGATGTCGGCGACGACGAGCGTGAACGCCCGCCGGAGACCGTCGAGTGCGGCCCGCAGCGCGCGCGGCCGCAGCGCCGTCCAGTCGCGATGCCGGCGGAGACCGAGGAGGAGGCGATAGCGACGGACGACGATCTCGAAGGTGAGGCCCCGCAACTCGTCGAGCGAGGGGAGGCCGCCCCGATGGGCCTCGACGAGCTCGAGGACGCCGGGAATGACGTCGTGGACGTCGTGGAGCATCGCCTGGTCGGCGTGGAGCGCGAGGTCGGCGAGCAGGACGCCGTCGGTGTGGACGACGTCCGACGCGAAACCCTGCGCGATGGCAGCGGCGACGAGCGACCGCCCGGTGCCACCCGGCCCGGTCACGGCGATCGTGTGGGCCCGGTGGCCGGACCGGGGTTCGTCGTCGACCGGGACCGTGCCGGGGAGGTCGTCGGCCCGTCCGATCGGGGAGGCGACCTCGGCCAGGACGCCCTCCAACTCGGTTCGGCCGAAGTCGGGGGCGAGCACCGCCGAGGCGCCGACCGAATGCCAGTCGCGGCTCGTGTCGCCCACCACGATCGTCGCGCAGCCGTGTTCGGCGGCGAGCTCGAGGAGGTCGCGGTCGATGCCCGGGATGCCGGCGTCGACCAGCAGCGCCGAGAACGGCCGTCCCGAACGAAGTCGGCTCCGCACCTCCGTGACCGAGACCGTCTTCACGAAGTCCATCGCCAGCGACCCGGTGGTCGCCCACCGGGCGACCTCCGTGAACCACGGCGCCCGGACGCGTGCGAGTCCGAGCGCGACCCAGCGTTCCGACGCCATCAGGAACCGTCCTCGTCGTCGGCATCGTCGTCGGCCTTCGCCGAGTGCGCAGAACGGGCACCGAACGTCCGGGGTGAGTACTCGCGCCCGAGATCCTCGACCTCGGTGCCGATGGTGGCCCGGATCATGGTGATGTCGCCGGCGGCCTGGGCGTGGACGAGGGCCTCCACCTGGTCGAAGTCGGCGAGTGCCAGCCGGACGACGACGGTGTCGCCCCCGCCGATCACCGACGACGCGCTGCCGGCCACCTCGAGCACGCGTGCGTCGACGGCGATCAGCTCGGTCGTGTCCGAGCTCCACGTGGAGAAGACGTCGACCCGCTCGCCCGGACGCAGGCGTCCGACGGCGCGGGTGGCCGGGAGGCTGATCGCGACCTCGAGCGTCTCGGCGCCGGCGGTCGGGACGACGGTCGCGGATGCGAGCAGGAACTCGCCGGCAGCCACGGGGGCGGTGATCTGGCGGCCCACGGCGGCGTCGACGGAGGCGAAGAGCCCACCGACGCCGTCGGGCAGTTCGACGGGGACGAGGCGGATGTCGGCGGCGGTCACCGTCTCGCCCGGAGCGAGGGCCCGTTCGGCGACAGCGACGTCGACGGTGTGGTCGACGTCGGCCGGCTGGTAGGCGAGGAAGGTGCCGACGGCGGCGACGGCCATCAGCAGTCCGCCGACGACGGCACGACCGGAGGGGAGCCCGACCCGGCGGGCGACCCGGCGCTCGGGGCGCGACGGTTCGACCGGCGTGGACCCCCCGCTCCGCCGGAGTTGGGTGGCGATCACGTGGGTTCCTTCGCCACGCTCCGTAGCGACTCCTGCCTCAATGAATCATGATGTCGACGGGTCCGCCCCCAATCCGACGAGCATGGAAAAGCATCGAAACGCATCGACGCATGATCGCGGAGGCGGACTGCCGTGCGCAAGGAGCAACGAAAAGCGCGGAGATGCTCGCACGGTGGTCGGACTCGCGTTACGCTCGCTCCGCAGCGATCGCTCGGAGGTGCACATGACCGGAACCGTCGACTGGTTGTCGACCGCCGATGCCGCCTCGGCCCTCGGCATCACCGCCCGGACCCTCTACCGGTTCATCGACCAGGGCGACCTGCCGGCGTACCGCTTCGGGCGGGTCATCCGGGTGAAGCGGGTCGACATCGACGCGTTCATCGACGCGTCGCGCATCGAGCCCGGCACCCTCGAGCACCTCTACCCGGACACGTCGGGCGACAAGAAGGCCGACGACGAGATCGACGCCTGACGCCGCGTCGGGCAGCGTGAGCCCGAGCGGGTCAGGGATCGAGGACGAGCACGGCGATCGCGTCGACCGCCACCCACACCGGCGCCGGCGGGTCGCCGTCGGCCCGGACCCGCACGACGTCACCGCCGGCGGCCCGCAACTCGCCCCGCACGATCGCGCCGCCGAGCGTGCGCACAACCACGTCGGGCCGGTCGGCGGCGAGCGGGCCGAGCACGGCCCCGAGCGTCACGTCGAGCAGCGGCGTGCGGTCGCCGATCACCTCGACAGCGCCTGGGTGTCCGCCGAGGTCCGGGCGCAGCACCTCGACCGCAGCCAACCGGACGAGCTCGTGGCGGGCACGATCGGTCCGGACCGCGACGAAGTCGACGCCGAGACCCACGACCTCGCCACGCACCCGGCCGCCCGCGACCTCGAGGGTGACGGGGCGCTGCCGTTCGGCGAGGTCGACCAGTGCGCCGAGCAGCGTGGCGTCCTCCTCGGCCTGGATCCGCAGCCACCGCTCGCGCGCCCGGA
>JBHIXO010000248.1:0-6548 GCA_041984725.1 Acidimicrobiales bacterium
GGGGCCGTGGCGATGCCGTGCCGGTCGGCGAGCGCGGCGAGCAGGTCGACCATCGCGCCCTGCGCGGCCGCGGTCGGGGCCTCGGTGCGGTGGTCGCCGAGGAAGGCGCACTTCTGGTCGGCGCCCTGGTTCCCGCCGGTGGCGTCGCCGGCGACCGCTGGTCCGCCGGTCAGGCTGGCGAGGCTGCCCGCGCGGGTCTCCCACACCCGGCCGAAGCGGTCGACCACGAAGTGGTAGGCGATGTCCGGCCAGCCCTTGTCGGGGCCGGTGTGGAAGCGGTGGATGGCGACGAGCCGGCGCACGACGTCGTTCGCGGGGTAGTCGTTGGCGTCGACGGTGTGGTGCACGAGGAGGAAGCGGACATCGGGCTCCTCGGCTACCGGACCGGCCGGTCGGGCGTCGCCGGCCCAGGCCGACCGGGGCAGCACCTCGAGCGTGCGGCGGGCGCCGGAGGCCCCGGCGACCGTGACGGGCCACGCCACGACGACCGGCCCGGCGACGGCGGCGACCGCGGACCCGGCGCCCACCGCCAGGAACCGGCGCCGGGACCACGCGCCCGCAGCGGCCGGGCGAGCGCACGCGTCACACACGTCAGCGAAGCTCGCGGGGCAGGCAGTCGTCGGCGCCGAGCCCGGCGTCGGCGCAGAACGCCTCGACCGCCGCGGCGTCGGCGAAGGGACCCGGGTGGACGAGGACCCAGTAGCCCGGGCGCAGCGTGTCCCAGTCGGCGGTCGACGTCGCCACCGCCCCGTCGACGGTGCGGCGCAGCGTGGCGACGGCGTCGCGCAGGCGGTCCTCGCCCTCGGCCGTGGGCAGCGAGCTGAGCTGGGCCACCCAGCCGCCGGGGAACGACGTCGCCAGCCAGGGCACGCCGTCCGGGCGCCCGCCGTCGGACTGGGGTCCTGCCCCCGGGGACCCGACGGCCACCGGGCGCGTCGTGGTCGGCGCGACGGCGGAGGAGGTCCCGCCGCCCGATGTCGAGGACCCGTCGCCGCGCGCCGGTTCGCCCCCGTCGTCGACGGGGCCGCCATCGTTGTCGCCGTCGGTGTCGCCGGCCGGATCCGTGGTGGTCGGGGTCGTGGGATCGGGCGTCGGGTCATCGAGCGCCGGTGTCCCGGTGTCGGGGTTCACCGCCTCGCCGGCCAGCACGTCGGTGGACTCGTCGTCGGCGACCGCCATCTCGGGCTCGGCCGACGCCGCGGTCCGATCGCGCACGGACGGCGACCCGCCGAGGAGGGCGCCGGCCACCAACAGACCGGCGATCGCGAGCAGGCCGAGGCTGGCCGTGGCGAGGACGGGCCGGCGCCGGTGCCAGGGCTCGAGGTCGTCCATCCCGAACGGGTCGTCATCGTCGTCGTACGGCCCGTGGTCGGGCGGGTCGACGTCCGGGCCGCCGGGCGAGACCGCAGCGACGGGCTCGGGCCCCCGGATCGGGATGGACCAGGGGACACGGGCGTCGTCATCCGCAGCGAGGGTCGGTTCCGGTGCCGCGGGTGCGGGTGCCGGTGACGCCGGCGCAGGCCCGGCCGCGGCGGCGAACACGCTCGGCCCGGGGGCGGGATCGGTCGTGCGGGCGACGCAGGCGCGACACGGGGCGCCCACCCAGGGCAGCTTCGCTCCGCATTCGACACAGGGAACGGGCATGACGCGTCCAATCCCCCACCCGCTCCGCGCCCATCGTGCCACGGACGGCGATCAGAGGGGTGGATCGACGCATCCGGCGCTGCCCCCGCCGCCACCCGCCGGTGTGGCGACCTCGCGGACCGGCTGGAAGCCCGACCCCGGGTCGTCGGTGGTGACGAGCCGGGTCACCGCGTCGGCGATGGCGTCGGCCTCGGCCTGGCGGAACTCCTCGGTCTCGAGCAGCGCGTTCTCGGCCGGGTGCGACAGGTAGGCGGCCTCGGACAGCACCGCCGGCACCCCCTGGGAGTTGCGGAGCACGCCGTAGTAGTCGTCGCCGGTCCGCGACGAGCGCCGGGCCGCCGCGCCGGGCTGCACACCGCGGGCCCAGTCGGTGCCGAACGGAGCGAGGTGCTGCTGCAGCTCCTCCCAGAGCAGGCCGGCGAGGCGGGCCGACTCGGGGTCGGCGAGCTGGTGGTACACCTCGCTGCCCGGCGTCAGCGACGCGGCGACCGGCGCGGCGTTGTGGTGGATCGACACGAACGCGAGGGGGTCGAGGCTGCGGGCGATCGACCCGCGCGTCAACAGCGTCATGCGCACGTCACGGTCGCGGGTGAGCACGACGATCGCCCCCTCGGCCTCCAGTCGGCGCTTCACCCGCAGGGCGATGTCGAGGTTGAGGTTCGCCTCGGTCAGACCCGACGGCCCGACCGCGCCGACCTCGGTGCCGCCGTGGCCGGGGTCGAGCACGACGTGGGCGCCGTCGATCGGGGTGCCGTCGACGACGGCCGTCGCGCCGCACGGGGTGAGCACCTCGAAGGCCCCCGGCGACCCGCCGAGCACGGGGAGGACGAACCCGGCCGGGGTCTCGACGGCACGGAACTCGCCGTGGGGTTCGATGGCCGGGAACGGCCCCGGCACGGTGGTCGCCGTCGTGGCCGGGGCGGGCGGGACGGTCGTGGCGCCCGATCGGTCGTCGACCCCGGCGGTGCCGTCGTCGACCTCGTCGAAGTCGCCGAACGTGGCGGCGCCGACCGAGGCGGCGAGGACGAGGCCGATGACGACGGCAAGCGTGCGCTCACGGGTTCCCACCGCCTCATCTTGGCTGCGATCCGGGCCCCGGACCCGTCACGACGACGGATCCGGGGGCCGGTCGAGATCCGGCGGGGATCAGAGTCCGGCGACGACGGTCACCATGAGCTCGCCGGCCTCGGTCGGGTTCGACCCGACCTGGACGCCGGCGGCCTCGAGCGCCTCGCGCTTGGCGGCCGCCGTGCCCTTGCCCCCCGAGACGATGGCGCCGGCATGGCCCATCTTCTTGCCCGGGGGCGCCGTCACGCCGGCGACGTAGGAGACGACCGGCTTCGACACGTTCGACTGGATGAACTCGGCGGCCTCCTCCTCGGCCGACCCGCCGATCTCGCCGATCATCATGATGGCGTGGGTCTCGGGGTCGGCCTCGAAGCGCTCGAGGCAGTCGATGAAGCTCGTGCCGGGGACCGGGTCGCCGCCGATGCCGACGCAGGTCGACACACCGATGTCCTTCAGCTTCAGCTCGTACAGCGCCTGATAGGTCAGGGTGCCCGAGCGGGAGACGATGCCGACGTTGGGGCCGTCGGCGCTGGGCTCCTTGGCGATCTCGCCGGCCGTGATGCCGATGTTGCACTTGCCCGGGCTGATGATGCCGGGGCAGTTGGGGCCGAGCAGCTGGACGTCGGGGAAGTCGCGGCGCAGCTTGTTGAAGAACCAGGCCTCGTCGTGGGCGGGCACGCCCTCGGTGATGCACACGATGAACTCGATGCCGCCCTCGGCGGCCTCCATCACCGCGCCCCGGACGCCGGGGGCCGGGATGAAGATGCACGACGCCGTGGCGCCCGTGGCCTCGACGGCCTCGGCGACGGAGGCGTAGATGGGCACGCCGTTGACGTCGGTGCCCGCCTTCTTCGGGTGGGTGCCGGCGACGACCTTGGTGCCGTAGTCGGCGTTGCGCTGCCCGTAGAACGAGCCCTGCGAGCCGGTGAGGCCCTGGTAGATGACCTTGGTGTTCTCGTCGACGAAGATGGCCATTACTGGGCGCCCCTTTCCTTGGCGAGGGCGACCACCGTCTCGGCGGCCTCCACCATGGTCGGCTTGGAGATGAGCGACTCGGACTCGTGCTGGGCCAGGATCGCCCGGCCCTCGTCGGCGTTGGTGCCGTCGAGGCGGATGACGATCGGGGCGTCGATCTCGACGCGCCCGAGGGCGGTGACGATGCCGTTGGCGACCTCGTCGCCCTTGGTGATGCCGCCGAAGATGTTGATGAAGATCGACTTCACCTTGGGGTCGTTGTTGATCGTCTCGAGCGCCCCGGCCATCACGTCAGCGTTGGCGCCGCCGCCGATGTCGAGGAAGTTGGCGGGCTTGCCGCCCACCTGGTTGACGATGTCGACCGTCGACATGGCGAGGCCGGCGCCGTTGGCGATCACGCCGACGTAGCCGTCGAGCCCGACGTACTGGAGGCCCTTGGCGTGGGCCTCCTCCTCGCGCTCGTCACGGACCTGCGTGGCCTCGTAGGCGTCGTAGTCCTCGTGGCGGAACGTGGAGTTGCCGTCGAGGGTGACCTTGGCGTCGAGGGCGTGGACCTCGCCGGTGGGCTTGAGGATCAGCGGGTTGATCTCGCAGAGGTCGGCGTCGCCCTCGGTGTAGGCGGTGTAGAGCTTGCGCAGGATGTCGACCGCACCCTCGGTGGCCTCGGGGTTCAGCTTGGCGGCGGCGACCCACTCGCGGCAGGCGTCTTCGGTGAGGCCGTCGACGGGGTCGATCCAGATCTTGGCGATGGCGTCGGGGTTCTCCTCGGCGACGGCCTCGATCTCGACGCCACCCTCGGCGCTGAGCATGCCGAGATGCTTCTTGGCCGAGCGGTCGAGCGTGAACGACGCGTAGTACTCCTCGGCGATGTCGGAGGCGACCTCGATCCAGATCGTCCGGACGATGTGGCCCTTGATGTCGAGGCCGAGGATGTTGGTGGCGTGCTCGCGGGCCTCGTCGACGTTCGACGCCAGCTTCACGCCGCCGGCCTTGCCCCGCCCACCGGTGTGGACCTGGGCCTTGACGACGACCGGGTAGCCGAGGCGCTCGGCCGCGGCGACGGCGTCGTCGACCGTGGTCACCGCCTCCCCGTCGCTCACCGGGATGCCGTAGCGGGCGAAGAACTGCTTGCCCTGGTACTCGAGGAGGTCCATGAGGTCTCTGTCGCCTTGGGTCGCGGCCGATGCGGGCCGGATACTAGGAGGGTGACCACGACCCCCCGGAATCCGACATGAGCCCGGTCGCCCGGCGTCGCGGTGGCGCGCACACCGGTCGCGCGGTCGCCGTCGCCGTCGTGGGCGTGTCGCTCGCGCTCGGGACCGCGTACGGGGTGGCCACGCTCGCCAGCCGCGGCGACGTCGAGGTCCGCCTCGGCGACGACCGGTTCAACGCCGGCAGCGCCCGCGACCTGCTCGACGACATCGAGGAGCGCGACGCCCCGCTCGGCTTCAACGACGTCGCCCGCTTCCAGCGCCCGATCTGGGTCGACAACGGCGGCGACGACCACACGGTCGGCTGGGTCGCGCTCGGCGCGTTCCTGCCCGACGACCCCGACTGCCTGGTGCAGTGGGTGGCCGACCGCGACGAGTACGTCGCCGAGTGCGACGAGTCGATCACCTTCCCGCGCTCGGGCGCCGGGCTGCGGGTGTACCCCACCGTCGTCGCCGACGACGGCCGCCTCTACGTCAACCTGCAGGACACCGAGTCGCCGGGGTGACGGCGCCGCGCTCCGGTCCCCGGCGCTGGGTCAGGCGTCGTCGGAGCCCGCGAAGTCGCCGATGAGCTCGCGGCGCTGGATCTTGTTGGTGCCGGTGCGGGGCATGTCGTCGACCTGCAGGTAGCGCACGGGCACCTTGTAGTGGGCGAGGTGCTCCCGGGCGTGGGCGTCGAGGTCGACGTCGGCCAGTGAGCGCCCCTCGACGAGCCGGACGGCGGCGGCGGGGACCTCGCCGAGACGCTCGTCGGGCAGCGGCACGACCGCGGCCTCGACGACGTCGGGGTGGTCCTCGAGGACGGCCTCGACCTCGACGGCGTAGACCGAGAAGCCGCCCCGCATGATCACGTCCTTCTTGCGGCCGGCGAACACGATCGACTGGAACGGGCCGCGCCGCACGAGATCGCCGGTGTGCAGCCACCCCTCGGGGTCGAGGATCGCGGCGGTGGCCTCCTCGTCCTGCCAGTAGCCGCGCAGCACGCCCGGGCCGCGGACGAGGAGCTCGCCCGTGTCGCCCACGGCCACGTCGTCGCCGGCGTCGTCGACGACCCGGAACCGGTAGCCGGGCACGGGGAAGCCGACGCCGTCGCCGGTGCCGAGGGTGACGAACGGCGGCGAGATCTTGGCCGCCACCCCGCCGCCGGTCTCGACGAGCCCGTAGCCCTCGGCGAAGACGGCCTCGCCGACGTCGCCGACGCCCGGGATCGAGAACGTCCCGCCGAACTGCTTGAAGGTGCGGGCCAGCTCGGGCGGCATGACGTCGGCGCCGGAGGCCCAGACGCGGATGCTGCCGAGGTCGCGGTCGGCGGCGCCCGCCTCGAGGAGCAGCCGGTACATGGCGGGGACGCCGATGAACAGCGCCGGCCGGCGGGCTTCGATGGCGTCGAGCACCTCGTCGGCGTGGAAGCGGGGGCTGAACCAGGTGGCGATGCCGGCGCCGGCCATCCCGAGCAGCGTGATGAACCCCATGATGTGGGCGACGGGCAGCGACACGACCGCCTCGTCGCGGCGCAGCATGCTCGGGAACAGGGCACCGCCCCGCAGCGAGGCGAGCAGCGAGCCGTGGGTGAGGGCGGCCCCCTTCGGTCGGCCGGTGGTGCCCGACGTGTAGAAGAGGGCGGCGACGTCGTGGGTCGCGCTGGCGACG
>JBHIXO010000249.1:0-6527 GCA_041984725.1 Acidimicrobiales bacterium
AGGAGGCACCACCTCGCGTGTCGAAGATCACACCAGGGCTTGACTGGGGGTCAAGTTCGCGGGGTCGACGGCGGGGTGCCGGCGACGCCGGAGCCGTCAGGGGTCGGATCCTGGGGGTTGCAGATGAACGCAGCGGTCACGTCGTCGTCGACCGTCACGGAGACCATGCGACGGGGGTCGCACGTGCGCCGGTTCGGCGTCGTGTACGCCGTGGCGCTGGCCTGGGTCCTCGCCGCGTTCGTCTTCCCGAGCACCCCGGTCGAGGAGGTCGCGATCGCGGCCGACTCCGGCGACTTCTCGCCCGGGGGCGAGCTGGCCGGCGGCGACGTCGGATCCGGGGGCCCGGCGACCGGCGGGCCGGGGGTCGGGTCGGCGGCGCCCGGTGCCACGGGCGGACCGGCGGTGACGACCGGCGGCGCGGGCGCGACACCCGGTTCGTCGCCGGCCGCCGGTGGCGGGACGACGGGGCCCACCGGCGCGGGCGGCGCCGCCGGACCCGCGGGCGGCGATCCGGGCGCCGGGCCGATCGGCACCACCCGCGGCGGCGTCGAGTGCGCGCCCGGTGTCCGCCAGGTGGCCCTCAACAGCTACGCCGCACCGTGCGTCCCCGCCTGGTCGGGCGACAACGGCGGCGCCACCTTCCGGGGCGTGACGCCCGAGACCATCCGCATCGTGCGCCGTGGCTTCCCCGAGAGTGCCAACAGCCAGGCCGTCGACGCCGTCGTCGCCCAGGCGGGCGGCGCCGACCCGGCGACGGTGCGGGCGGTGCGCGACGTGTTCGACGCGCACTTCGCCCAGCAGTACGAGCTCTACGGCCGGCGCATCGAGTGGGTCGACTACGAGTCCGAGTTCGGCGACTCGACGCTCGAGACCCAGGGCCGCGGACGCGAGGGGGCCTGCCTCGACGCCGAGGTCGTCGCCGAGGAGCTCCAGGCGTTCGCGGTCATCGGCAAGTCGGGCGCCGTGTCGAAGCCGTTCGCCGAGTGCGCCGCGCAGCGCGGGGTCGTCGTGCTCAACGGCGCCAGCTACGCGTCGGAGACCTTCTACCGCTCCTACCACCCCTACATCTGGGCGATCATCATGGAGTGCGAGCGGATCAACTACCAGGTGTACGAGTACTTCGCGAAGCGCCTGGCCGGGAAGCCCGCCGTCTTCGCCGGCGATCCGGCCCTCCACGGCCGTGAGCGCGCCTTCGGCACCTACACCCCGGTGCCCGACGGCGGCGACACGGCCTGCGCCGACATCGGCGACCGCGAGGCGGCCCGGTACGGCTTCGAGGACGCCGTCGCCTCGGTGTACCTCTACACCCTCGACGTCTCCCGCTTCCCCGACGAGGCCGCCCGCGGGATCATCCAGTTCAAGCGGGACGGGGTCACCTCGATCGTCCTCGCCTGCGACGCCATCTCGGCGATCTTCCTGACGCAGTCGGCGACCAGCCAGAACTACCGGCCGGAGTGGCTCGTCATCGGCGTGGCGCTGACCGACATCGACAACGCCGCTCGCCTGTACGACCAGAGCCAGGTCGACGGGCACATGTTCGGCATGAGCCAGCTCGGCTCGACGCCGTCGCTGCTCGGGCCCACCGGCGAGCCCGGCATCCTCTACCAGGCGATCACGGGCCGCCAGATCCCGGCCGGGACGTCGGGCCAGTTCCACGACATGACCCACGTCTACAACTTCCTGCAGATGGCCGGGCCGAACCTCACGCCCGAGGCCATCGCGGCGGGAGCGATGACCTATCCCGAGAGCGGCGGCCCGCGGTACTCGCTCGGGTTGTGGAACTACACCGAAGGTCCGGACGGCACGCCCGGGGCCGGCGACCACGCCGCCGTCGACGACAGCCGCGAGGTGTACTGGGTCGGCAACGTCCGCTCTCCCGCCGATGGCGAGGCCGGGGCGTTCGTCGAGACCTACGGCGGCAAGCGGTTCCGCAACGGCGAGTGGCCGGCGGAGGACCCGCCGGTCTACCCGGGGCGCTGAGGGGAGCGACATGGACACCACCACGATTCCCGCACGCGACCGCTGGTCGTTCGCCGCGCTCCCCGCCCCGGCCCGCGCCGGCGCGATCGTCGCCGCCCTCCTCGTGCTGTGGCGGGTCCTCGACGCCGTGATGGAGCGGGGCGCCCCGCCGGGCATCCTCCTGCGCGGTGCCGTGATCGGCTCGCTCTACGCGCTGGGCGCCATCGGCATCGTGCTCGTGTGGCGCGGCAACGGCATCGTCAACTTCTCCCAGGCCGAGCTGGGGTCCGTCGCCGCCGTCGTCGCCATCGAGCTCGTCATCCAGTACCAGACGAACTACTTCGTCGCCGTCGTGGCCGGGATCGCCCTCGCCGCGGTGATCGGATGGCTGATCGACAAGCTGGTGATCCGGCGGTTCCGCAAGGCCCCGCGGCTCATCCTGACCGTGGCGACGATCGGCATCGCGCAGGTGCTCGCCGGCATGGCGATCCTCATCCCGCTGCTGTTCGAGGGCGTCGGCGCGGCACCGTTCACGACGCCGTTCGACTGGAGCTTCACCCTCGACCCGATCGTCTTCGACGGCAACTACGTCCTCGTGCTCGTCGTCGTGCCGCTCGTGATGATGGCGCTGGCCGGGTTCCTCAAGCGTTCCGACTACGGCATCGCCGTGCGGGCCGCCGCCGAGAACGACGACCGGGCCAACCTGCTCGGCGTGCCGGTCGCCCGCCTCTCGGGGCTGGTGTGGGCGATCGCCGCCGTCCTCTCGGCCATGGCGGTGATCCTTCGGGTCCCGATCCTCGGCTTCGCCTCCTTCTCGAGCGTGTCGGGCGGGGGCAACGCCCTCCTCCTCCGGATCCTGGCCGCCGCGGTCATCGCCCGCATGGAGAAGCTGCCCACCGCGGTCGTCGCGGCCATCGGCATCGGCATCTTCGAGGAACTGGCGAGCTCGGAGTTCTCCAACACGAACGTCGTCGACGCACTCCTGGTCGGCGTCATCCTCGTGGCCCTCCTCGTCCAGCGTGATGCCTTCCGCCGCGCGGTCGAGACCGGCATCTCGTCGTGGAAGGCGGTGCGCGAGGTGCGCCCGGTCCCCGAGGAGCTGCGCCGGATCCCCGAGGTCGTCTGGGGGTCCCGGATCCTGCGGGGCGGCCTGCTCCTCGTCGCCGCGACGCTGCCCGTCTGGGCTCGGCCGAGCCAGGAACAGGCGGCGTCGCTGCTGCTCATCTACGGCATCGTCGCCATCTCGCTGCTCGTGCTCACCGGCTGGGCCGGCCAGATCTCGCTCGGTCAGTTCGCCTTCGTCGGCATCGGCGGCGCCGCCACCGGCGTGCTGTACCAGCGGCACGGCTGGGACTACCTGCTCGCACTACCGGTCGGCGTGCTCGTCGCCGCCGCCGTCGCCGTGGTGGTGGGGCTGCCGGCGTTGCGGGTGCGCGGCCCGTTCCTGGCCGTCACCACGCTCGCCTTCGCGGTCACGGCCGCCACCGTCTTCCTCAACAGCGCGTACCTCGACTGGTTCGTGCCCAAGGGCGTCGAGCCGCCGATCCTGTGGGAGCGCATCGACCTGCGCACCGACTGGGTGCAGTACGAGGCGTGCCTCGTCGCGCTCCTGCTCACGATCGCCGTGGCTCGCAACCTGCGCGCGTCGCGCATCGGACGGGTGCTCATCGCCGTGCGCGACAACGAGGCGGCGGCCGCCACGCTCACCATCAGCCCGACGGTCGCCAAGCTCACCGGCTTCGCCATCTCGGGGGCGATGGCCGGCTTCGCCGGCAGCCTCTACGTCGTCAACCAGCGGGGCATCTTCGCCGACGCGTTCGACGCCGAGGTCTCCATCCGCCTGTTCTCGATGGTCGTGATCGGCGGTCTCGGCACGATCGGGGGTGCGCTGCTGGGCGCCGGCTACGTCCGCGGCGCCGAGTTCTTCCTGCCGCCCGAGTGGTCGCTGATCGCCAGCGGCGTCGGGATCCTGGTCCTGCTCATGGTGCTGCCCGAGGGTCTGGGCGGCGGGATGTACCGCCTGCGCGACGGCGCCCTCCGCTTCGTCGCCCGCCGGCGCGGCATCCACGTGCCGAGCCTGCTCGAGGACCGCCGGGTCGAGGACGAACCCGACCCGCCCACGCCCCCGCCCGTCTCCTCCGAGACGCCCGACGCCGAGCCGGAGCCCGCGCTCGCCCTGGCCGGGGAGGACGCCCGATGACCGCCGTCGACCCCGCGCCCGCCACCACCACCGGTTCCGGGCCCACGATCGACGAACCCGCACTCGGATCCGGGGCCCGGAACGGGACGGTGGGCGACGTGCCGGGCGTGCCCGACGACGACGTCCCGGAGCGGCCGCAGCGGTGGCGCGACTGGATCGACAAGCGCCAGGTCGTGGGTTCGTACCCGTTCTTCCCGCTGGCCGTCCTCTTCGCGCTCAATGCCGTCGACGAACTCGACCGGTCGGCGTTCGCGGTCCTCGCGCCGAACATCCGCGACCACTTCGACCTGTCGATCCAGGCGATCACGACCATCACCGTCCTGATCCTGCCGGTGGCCCTGCTGATCGAACTGCCGATCGCCTGGCTGGCCGACCGGCGCAACCGGACCCGGATGGCCGGCGCCGGCGGGTTCATCTGGGCCGGGTTCGCGGCCCTCACCGGCCTCGCCCCCACGCTCGCCGTCCTCGTCATGGCCCGCATGGGTTCGGCGATCGGCAAGACGCTGAACTCGACCCACAACAGCCTGATCACCGACTACTACCCGATCCGGCACCGGGCCCGGGCGTTCTACTTCCACCGCCTGGGTGACCCGGTCGGCAAGTTCGTCGCGCCCCTCGCCGCCGGTCTGCTCGCCGCCGTCCTCGGCTGGCGGGCGCCGTTCCTGCTGCTCGCCGTGCCGAGCGTGGTCGCCGCCTTCTTCGCGCTGCGCCTCACGGAGCCGCCCCGCGGCCGCCACGAGCGCGAAGCCGCCGGCACGGCCGCCGACCTGCTCGACACCGAGGAGGAGGCGGCGTCGTTCCGCGAGACGTGGCGCACGCTGATGGCCCAGAAGACGGCCCGCCGCATCTACGTGTCGATGCCGCTGCTCTCGGCCGCCGTGGTCGGGCTGGCCATCATCCTGAGCCTGTTCTACGACGAGGTGTACGGCGTGGAGGAGGCCGGTCGCGGCGTCATCTTCGCCATCGCCGAGCCGTTCGGCATCCTCGGACTCATCCTCGGCGCCGTGTTCCTGCAGGAGGCGATCAGCCGCAGCCCGGCCCGCGCGTTCCAACTGATCGGGCTGTCGGGCGTGGCGTCGGCGGTCTGCCTCGCGGGCGTGGCCCTCAGCCCCAACGTCGTCGTGGCCGTCGTCTGCCAGATGGTGCTCGCCACCGTCGTCGGCGCCCTCGCCCCGGGGATCCTCGCCGTCGTGTCGCTCGTCGTGCCCGCCAACATGCGCACGCAGGGCTTCGCGATGACGAACATCTTCATCCTGCTGGGCCTCCCCGTGGTACCGATCATCGGCGGCATCGGCGACAGCATGGGTCTGCGGACGGCGATCCTGTTCCTCCTGCCGGTGCTGGTCGTCGGCGGGCTGTTGCTCGGCTCGGCCGGCCGCTTCGTCGCCGGCGACATCGCCCGGGTGAACGCCCGGGCCCGCGAGACCGCCGAACGGGGCCGGGGCGGGACGACCGAGGCGCCGCTGCTGCGGGTGCACGACCTCGACCTCTCCTACGGTCAGACCCAGGTCCTGTTCGGCGTCGACCTCGAGGTCCGCCGTGGCGAGATCCTCGCCCTGCTCGGCACCAACGGCGCGGGGAAGTCGACGGTGCTCAAGGCCGTGTCGGGCCTGGCCCCGCTCGATGCCGGAGCCGTGTTCCTCGACGGTGAGGACATCACCGGTCTCGACGCCAACGCCACGTTCTCGCGGGGCATCGCCCAGGTGCCGGGCGGGCGCGGCATCTTCCCCACGCTGACGGTGGCCGAGAACCTGCGGATCGCCGGTTGGTCGGTCCGCAAGGACAAGCAGGCCTACCGCGACGGTCTCGACCAGGTGCTCGAGTGGTTCCCCAAGCTGCGCGAGCGCTGGGACACGCCCGCCGGCAGCCTGTCGGGCGGCGAACAGCAGATGCTCAGCATCGGCCAGGCGTTCCTGTCCGAGCCGAAGCTGCTCATGATCGACGAGCTCTCGCTCGGGCTGGCGCCGGTGATCGTCGAGCAGTTGCTCGACATCGTCCGGGCCGTCCACGCGCGCGGCACCACGGTCATCATCGTCGAGCAGTCGGTTCACGTCGCGCTGCAACTCGCCGAGCGGGCCATCTTCCTCGAGAAGGGCGAGGTGCGCTTCGAGGGTCCGACGAAGGACCTGCTCGAGCGGGGCGACATCCTCCGCTCGGTGTACCTGAAGGGCACCCGGGCGACCGAGGCGAACGGGACCACCGCGGGGTCGACCACGGGGTCGAACGGACACGGGGCCGACGGAGGCGCGGACGGTGTGGTCCCGGCCGGGCTCGGGCTCCACGGGGGCGGCGACGAACCGGCGCCCGACGGCCGCGGCCGCGACCTCGCGGATCGGCCGGTGACGCTGGCCTGCGCGGGCATCACGCT
>JBHIXO010000250.1:0-6512 GCA_041984725.1 Acidimicrobiales bacterium
ACGTGACCGCTGCGTTCATCTGCAACCCCCAGGATCCGACCCCTGACGGCTCCGGCGTCGCCGGCACCCCGCCGTCGACCCCGCGAACTTGACCCCCAGTCAAGCCCTGGTGTGATCTTCGACACGGACGGTGGCGCCTCCTGCCCGGACGACGACATGGGGCCGACTTTTCGTCGCGCGACCCACGACCGCCGGCATCCGGGCCCGCCGCGCGGGGCCGTCGAGCGATCTTGGCCGCCCTTCGCGGGTGTCAGTAGGGTTCCGGCCGTGTCGGAGTTCCTCCGCAGCTATCTCACGGTCGCCATCTTCGGTGGTGTCTCGGTCGCGCTCCTCGCCGGAGTGCTCGGCCTCGGCTCCCTGATCCGGCCCAGCCGCCGCCAGCCCGGTAAGCACCTGAACTACGAGTCGGGTGTCGACCCGGTCGGGGATCAGTGGTCCCAGAGCCAGGTGCGCTACTACATCTTCGCCCTGATGTTCGTCATGTTCGACGTCGAAGCCGTGTTCATCTTCCCCTGGGCCACCCGGCTCGAGACCTACCAGGTGTTCGGCCTGGTGGAGATGATCATCTTCATCGTCATCCTCGCCCTCGGCCTCGTGTACGCGTGGCGCAAGGGCGTCCTGCGCTGGATCTGAGTTCTTCCCTGTCCTAGGAGCCCGATGGGTCTCGTCGAGAGCGGCAAGCTGCCCAAGCCGCTGACCAAGCTGCTCAACATCTCCCGCAAGTACTCCCTGTGGATGTACCAGTGGGGCCTCGCGTGCTGCGCCATCGAGATGGCCGGCGCGATGGCCGGCCCGCGCTTCGACATCATGCGCCTGGGCGTCATCCCGCTGCCGGCCTCGCCCCGCCAGGCCGACCTCCTCTGCGTGTCGGGCACCGTCACCGACAAGATGGTCCCGGCCGTGCGCCGGCTCTGGGAGCAGATGCCCGACCCGAAGTACGTCATCTCCATGGGCAGTTGCGCCAACTGCGGCGGCCCCTACTGGGACAGCTACTCGGTGACCAAGGGCGTCGACCAGATCATCCCGGTCGACGTCTACGTGCCGGGTTGCCCGCCCCGGCCCGAGGCCCTGCTCGAGGGCGTCGTGCTCCTGCAGGAGCGCATCGCCAACGAGGACATGGCCGAGAAGTGGCGAGGTGATCCGATTGTCGTCAGCTGACGCCGCCACGGACGAGGCCGACCAGGAACCCGCCGCCGAGCCGGACGAACGCCGCGAGGCGCTGCTCGCGCGCCTCGCCGACCTGCTCGGCGACGACCTGCTCGAGTCCGACATCGAGCCCGGCCACGACCTGTGGATCCGGATCCCGGTGGCGGCCTGGGCCAGGGTCCACCGCGTCGCCCGCCTGGAACTCGATCTCAAGTTCTTCGAGTTCCTCTCCGCGATCGACTGGATGCCGTCGCCCTTCGGCAAGTCCGAGGACGCCACCGTCGACCTCGAGTCGCCGATCGACCACACGGCCGAGGGTGACATCGAGACCGGCCGGGCCGGGGGCGAGACCCGCTTCCAGGTCTTCAGCCGCCTGCTCGACATCTCCGAGCGCGACCTCGGCGTCACCATCAAGGCCGACGTGCCCGACGGCGCCACGGTCGAATCGATCATCTCGATCTTCCCGGGTGCCAACTGGCACGAGCGCGAGATCCACGAGATGTTCGGCATCGTCTTCGAGGGCCACCCGTACCTCGAGAAGCTGTACCTGCCCACCGGCTTCGAGGGGCATCCGCTGCGCAAGGACTTCCCGCTGCTCGCCCGCATCGTGAAGCCGTGGCCCGGCATCGTCGACGTCGAGCCCATGCCGGGCGGCGACGACGACGGAGAGGAAGGGGACGAGTCGTGACCGTGACCGAACCCACCGAGCAGGAGCAGCTCGCCTACGTCGCCGCCAAGGCGGCCGACGCGCGCGTCAACGTCGAGCTCGAGACCGACGACGGCATGACGCTGAACATCGGTCCGCAGCACCCGGCCACGCACGGCACGCTGCGCATCGTCGCCAAGCTCGACGGCGAGCAGGTCCTGTGGGCCGAGCCGATCATGGGCTACATGCACCGGGGCTACGAGAAGCTCGTCGAGGTGCGCACGTACCCGCAGGTCACCACGCTGGTGAACCGGATCGACTGGCTGGGCAGCTTCGCCAACGAGGTCCCGTTCATCCTCGCCTGCGAGCGGCTGATGGAGGTCGAGGCGCCGCCCCGTGCCCAGTACATCCGCACGATCCTCCACGAGATGGGCCGCATCGCCCACCTGGTGATGTTCCTCGGCGACATGGGCGTGCAGATCGGGGCCCTGACCCCGATGTTCTACGCGATGCGCGATCGCGAGTACGTCCTCAACCAGATCGAGGCCGTGACCGGCGGGCGCTTCCACCCCAACTTCGACCGCATCGGCGGCGTGAAGGACGACCTCCCCGCCGGCTGGATCGACGAGACCAAGCGCGCGATGCGCAAGATCGAGGGCGTCTGCGACCAGATCGAGGACCTGATGATGGGTTCCGAGATCTTCCAGCAGCGCACCCGCGGCGTCGGCGTCATCCCCGCCGAGCTCGCCCAGCTCTACGGCCTGTCGGGCGCCAACCTGCGGGCGTCGGGCATCGACTGGGACCTGCGGCGCGACGTCGACGTGCCGATGGCGTGGAAGCACGCCGACTTCAAGGTGATCACCCACACCGACGGCGACTCCTTCGCCCGGACCTGGGTGCGCCTGCAGGAGACCCGCGAGGCGGCCAAGATCGTGACGCAGCTGTGCGACTCGATCCCCTCGGGCCCGATCATGGCCAAGGTCCCCCGCATCATCAAGGTGCCGGCGGGCGAGGCCTACGTCGCCACCGAGAACCCGCTCGGCGAGATGGGCTACTACGTCGTCTCGAAGGGTGACCTCGGGCCGTTCCGGGTCAAGATCCGCACCGCCAGCTTCTCGAACGTGTCGATCGTGCCGTGGCTGCTGCGGGGCGTGTACGTCCCCGACATCATCACGATCCTCGGTTCGCTCTACTTCATCCTGGGGGACATCGACCGATGATGTTCGGTCTCGAACTGGCGTACTGGCAGGAATCGATCCTGCGCAGCCTGGGCGTGCTCGCGGCCGTCCTGCTGCCCGCGGGCACCTTCGTGTACGTCTTCCTCTTCAAGATGGTCAGCTTCATGCAGAGCCGGCTCGGCCCGATGGAGGCCGGCCCCTACGGCTCGATGCAGCTGCTCGCCGAGGTCGGCAAGTTCCTCCAGAAGGAGGACGTCGTCCCCGACCGCGCCGACCGCACGCTGTTCAAGATGGCGCCCTACCTCGTGGTCGCGTCGGTGCTGCTCACCTACGTCGTGGTGCCCTTCGGCCCCGACCTGACCTTCATCGGCGCCTCGCTCTCGAAGGTCGGCGACAACCTCGTGATCGAGGGCAGCTTCGGCACCGGCATCTTCTACGTGATGGCCGTGTCGTCGATCTCGGTGATCGGCATCATCGTCGCCGGCTGGGCGTCGGCCTCGAAGTACTCGCTGCTCGGCGGCCTGCGCGCCGCCGGCCAGCTGATCGCCTACGAGCTCCCGCTCGTCCTGTCGGTGGTCGGTGTGGTCGTGCAGGCCGGCACGCTCGACCTGCAGCGCATCGTCGTCGCCCAGGCCGAGGGCGAGATCTTCGGCTGGGGCGGCATCGGCAACCCCTTCGTGCTGACCCAGTTCATCGGCCTGCTGATCTTCATGATCGCCCTGCAGGCCGAGCTGGCCCAGACGCCCTTCGACATGCCCGTCGCCGAGTCCGAGCTCGTCACCGGCTACATGACCGAGTACACGGGCCTGCGCTTCCTGCTGTTCTTCATCGGCGAGTTCGCCACGGCGGGCGCCTTCTCGGCCCTGGCCGCCACGCTCTTCCTCGGCGGCTGGTACGTGCCGGGCCTCGACCTGACGGCCAACTACATGAACGTGGTCGGCCCGCTCGTGCTGCTCGGCAAGATGATGATCTTCGGCGGGATCATCTTCTTCATCCGCTTCAGCTACCCCCGGTTCCGTGAGGACCAGCTCCAGCGCTTCGCCTGGAAGGTGCTGATCCCCCTCGCCCTCGTGAACATCCTCGCCACCGGCATCTTCAAGGTGGTGTTCTGATGCCTGACTCCAAGCCCCGCTTCCCCAAGCCGCAGCTGCCCGGCGTCATCTCGGGCCTCAAGGTCACGCTCAAGGAGCTCGTCTCCCCGAACGTGACGGTCCAGTACCCGAAGGAGAAGGAGCCGCCCCCCACGCGGGCGCGCGGCGTCATCGCCCTGAAGGAGGACAACTGCACGGTCTGCATGCTGTGCGCCCGCAGCTGTCCGGACTGGTGCATCTACATCGAGGGCCACAAGGAGAAGGCGCCGCCCCGCCGTCCCGGCGGCAAGCCGCGCACCGTCTCCGCCCTCGACCGCTTCGACATCGACTACGCGCTCTGCATGTACTGCGGCATCTGCGTCGAGGTCTGTCCGTTCGACGCCCTGTTCTGGAGCCCGGAGTTCGAGTACTCCGAGCCCCGCATCGCCGACCTGCTCCACGACAAGGAGCGCCTCGGCGAGTGGATGGAGACCGTCCCCGACTTCGAGCCCTACGAGGCCGGCTCGGAGCAGAAGGTGCGGAAGGTCCCGCGGTGAGCGCCCAGAACGTCTTCTTCTACGTCATCGCCGCGGTGATGGCGTTCTCGGCGGTGCGCGTCGTGACCGTCAAGAACGTCGTGCACGCCGCCATGTACCTCGTCATGGTGCTGGCCGGCGTCGCCGCCCAGTACGTGCTGCTCGCCTCCGAGTTCGTGGCCGCCACGCAGGTGCTCGTCTACATCGGCGCCATCATCGTGCTGGTCCTGTTCGGCGTGATGCTCACCCGGGCCAAGCTCGGCCAGGACGTCAACCTGACCAACGACTACTGGTACATCGGCGCCTTCACGGCCATCATCGTGTTCGCGGTCATGGCCTACGCCCTGCTCGACTTCTGGGGCGACGACGAACTCGACCAGGCCGCCGCCTCGACCCAGATCGTCGGCAACACCGAGCAGACCGCGGACGCCATCTTCAGCACCTACGTGGTGCCGTTCGAGGCGATCTCGGTCCTGCTGCTGGCCGCCCTGGTGGGCGCGATCGTGCTGGCCCGGAAGGACTGAGGAACGCCGTGGACGACGTGATGCTCAACCAGTTCCTCCTGCTGTCCGCCGTGCTGTTCTCGTGCGGTGTCTACGGCGTGCTCGCCAAGAAGAACGGCGTGCTCGTCCTGATGTCGATCGAGCTGATCCTGAACGCGGTCAACATCAACCTGGTCGCCTTCGGCGCCCACAACGGCACGATCGCCGGCTCGGTCTTCGCCCTGTTCGTCATCGCCGTCGCCGCCGCCGAGGTCGGCGTGGGCCTGGCGATCGTGCTGCTCATCTACCGCAACCGCAAGAGCGTGGACCTCGACGAGGTCGCGCAGATGAAGGGCTGATCGGTGTCTCTGACCGCGGTGCTGGCCGCCGAAACCTCCGGAGCCGTCGACCCCGGCTTCCTGCTCGAGCACGCGTACGTCGTGCCGCTGATCATGGCGGCCTCGTTCGCCGTGACGCTGGCCGTCGGCAAGCGGCTCGGCAAGCACGCGTCCTGGATCGGGATCGCGGCGATCGGCTTCTGCTTCCTGTTCGCCATCGGCGCCAACGTGCAGTGGTGGAACTACGTCCACGACTCCGAGCACGCCGCCGAGCACTCCGAGGACCACGGCGACGACCACGCCGAGGACGGTGAGCACTCCGAGGACGACCACGCCGAGGACGGCGACGAGTCCCACGCCGAGGACACCGGCGACGACCACGCCGAGGACGAGGAGCACTCGCTCGGCGTCCCGGCCGACGACGTCGTGGGCCCGATGGTCGACGGCGAGTCCGCCGCCGCCCGGGCGCCCCCGGCCGAGATCGCCGCCCCGATGGTCGAGGAGGGCGAGGGCCACGCCGAGTACGAGGTCCAGCCCATCACCAAGACCTGGACGTGGTGGACCAACGGCACCGTCGAGTTCGAGGCCGGGATGCTCCTCGACGGCATGGCCGTGATGATGCTCTTCGTCGTCACGCTGATCTCGCTGCTGGTGCACGTCTTCTCGACCGACTACGTCGCCGGCGACCGGCGCTACACCCACTACTTCGCGTTCCTCAGCCTGTTCTCGGCGGCGATGCTCGGCTTCGTCATGGCCGAGAACACCCTGCAGCTCATCACGCTGTGGGAGCTGGTCGGCGTGTGCTCCTTCGCGCTCATCGGCCACTGGTGGGAGGAGAAGCCCAACACCGACGCGGCGCTCAAGGCCTTCCTCACCAACCGCGTGGGCGACGTCGGCCTCCTCGTCGGCATGATCACGCTGTTCTTCGCGGCCGGCGGCGGACGCACCTTCGACACGATCGCCATCAACAACACGATCCTGCAGGGCCAGGTCGGCCACACCGCCCTCGTCGTGGCCGCCGCCGCACTCATGGCCGCGGTGATGTCGAAGTCCGGCCAGTTCCTGCTCCACACCTGGCTGCCCGACGCCATGGCCGGCCCCACGCCGGTGTCGGCG
>JBHIXO010000251.1:0-6484 GCA_041984725.1 Acidimicrobiales bacterium
GGTGAACAGCAAGATCAAGAAGACGACGAGCTCGGGCGCGCCCGGCACGTCGCCGAGGTACAGACGGGAGACGCTCTCGGCGACACCCACGGCCACCCCGCCCACCACGGCACCCGGCAGGCTCAGCACACCGCCGAGGATCACGGCGGTGAGCACCTTCGGTAGCACCAGGGTGAGGAAGGCAGGGCTGATGGTGACGTTCAGCCAGCCGAGCAGCACCCCGGCGAGCCCGGCCAGGCACCCGGCCACCAGCCACGTGACCGTCTCGATGCGCGCCGGTCGCAGTCCGATGATCCGCGCCGCGTCCGAGTCGCTCCCCGTCGCACGGATCTTGAGCCCGATGTCGGTTCGTTCGAGGAAGGCCCAGAGGCAGACGCAGACCACGGCCGCGGTCGCCACGACCACCGCGCGGGTCGGTGTGATCACCACCCCCGCCAGCTCGAAGCCACGACCGCGGAACGGGCTCTCGAACGTGCGGACCGGCTCGGCGAAGACCAGGAACTCGACCACGATCAGCGCCAGGACGACGGCGAGCGTCCCGACCAACGGTGGCAGCAGTCCCGTCGAGCGGTTCCGCAGCACGGTGACCCTGGTGGTCACCGAGAGCGCCGCGCCAGCGGCCACGGCACCGAGCACGGCGACGACCCAAGGCATGTCGAAGCTGAGGGCGAGGCTGGCGGCGACCATCGTGGCGAAGACGCCGATCTCGCCGTGGGCGAGGTTCAGGATGCCCGAGGCCTTGTTGACCAGGACCAGTCCCAGACCGAGCAGCCCGTAGGTCGCTCCGGACGCGATGCCAGCGACGACGAAGGCGAGGAGCTCGCTCATCGTGGGCCCGATGGGACGGCGCGGAGGAAGCGACCCCGTCCCTCGATCGGCACAACCGCTTCGCCGTCCTCGAACACGACTTCGCCACCGACGACGACCGCTCGGACGACACCGTCGGAGCGGTTGACCATCCGCGGGTGGCCGATCACCGGGTCGTCGTGGGTGAGCGTCGAGCTCGCGCCGTCGTAGGACTCGAGACGATCGGGGTCGATCAGGATCAGGTCGGCGACCGCCCCCTCCTCGATCCGGCCGATGCCGAGCCCGAAAAGCTCCGCCGGCTCGGAGGTCAGGCGGCGAACGGCTTCGGCGACACGCCGCTCGCCTCGCCGGGCCGCGAGTGCGAGCGTGCGGAGGTTGCCGTCGAAGAAGGCCATGTTGGCCAGGTGTGCCCCGCTGTCGTTGAATCCCGGCAGCGTGCAGTCGTGAAAAAGGATCTCCTCAAGCACCTCCGGGCGGTCGTTGGCCACGAGCACAGACCACCGCAGACCGAGATCGAACCGGCGCAACACGGCGAGCAGGAAGTCGGCCTCGTCGGTGATGGGCCAGGGAGCCAGATCCCCGAGCAGCGCGGCATCGGGGTCCGTGGCCGCACCTGCACCCAAGGCCTGGTGGCGGCGCCAGAGGGAGCCGAGGGTGAGACCGGCCCAGTCGGTTCCGGGGCAGGCCTGCACCACCATGTCGTCGAGGTCGCGGGAGAACGTCGAGCGATCGAGTCCCACTCGCCGCACCAGACCGGCGATCCCACGCCGCCCGGCGAACCAGTCGTGACGGAACCGGTCCCGGAAGGCGGGATCATCCAAGAGGCGACGGCGGCCGTCCACGTCGTCGTGGTCGCGGGCGAGCAGCTCGCGGAAGGCAGGCCGTTCCTCCATGAGCGGCGTCGTGACCCCCTCGGCGTGGATGTGGAAAGGTGCGCTCAGCGCTTGGAACCGGATCCGCCCGCCCAGGGCTCGGCTGTTGAGCACGCGGGCGAGCGCGAGGATCGGCCGGATCGCACGACGGTTCTGGACCAGGTCCAGTGCCGCGGTGACGGTCATGCGCAGCGGGCGACGACGGAACCGGCCGGCGGTCTGGCCCAGCATCCACAGCGTCAGGCCGAGGTCGTCGGGATCCGGGGTGAACTGGACGATCCCGTCGCGGTTCCGGACGACGTCCAGCAATGCGGCCAGCTCCTTGCGTCCGGCGTGCTTCGCCGGGATGGCCTCGTTCTGCCACGGCTCGTTGGCGAGGTAGTGGAGCGGCAGACCGTCGGTGGACAGGCCGGGATACCCGGTGGCCAACGCGTCGTCGAGGACCTGGCACATCCGCTGGAGTTCGGCTTCGGTGGGATCCCGCTCGATCGCGCCGGGCATGCCCATCACGTGGATCCGCAGGTTGGAGTGCGGGATCAGGCAGGCCACGTTGGCGCCGAGGCCGAGCTCGTCGAAGTGCTCGGCGTAGCCCGTCGGGTCCTCCCAGTGCACGTGGTCGCGAACGCCGGCGGCGAGGACGCGCTTGGGGATGTTCTCGACCCGGGCGAAGCAGTCGACCACGGCGTTGCCCTGCGGATCGTCCGCGGAGCCGGGGTAGGGCTGGGCACCGAAGGCCAGCCCCAGGCTGCAGTTGCCGACGATCGCCGTGGTCGTCCCGTGGCGCACCGCCTCCCGGAGCGTCGGATCGAGCTCGACCTCGAGGTCGAGGTGGGTGTGTATGTCGAGCAGTCCGGGCATCACCCACGCACCCCGGGCATCCACGACGACATCGGACGGCGTCGGATCGATGTGATCGGCCACCGACTCCACTCGACCCCCCCGGATGGCCACGTCGGCGCGCCTCGGCAGATCGGAGCGGCCATCGAAGACGAGACCGCCGCCGACAACCAGCCGCCCCGGGTTCGGCACCGAACCATCGTCAACCCTGGACACCGCCACCCCCTGCACGACCGAGTGCGCTTTGCGACAAATGCGCAGTTGTGTATTTTGACCGCCGGGTCAAGGCCAGGCAAGTCGTGTGCACCGGGACCCGACAAAGGGCAGACGGTTCACAGCGGCGGCACGAGCCGACGACGCAGGGGGATTTCACGATGACGAGCCGACGACGGATGCGACGATCGGGCTCGGGGCTGCGCATCCTGGTGGTGGCCGCGCTGGTGCTCGCGGCCTGCGGGCCGAAGGACGCCGCTCTCGAGGCGAGCGGAGGTACGGCAGGTCTCGACGTGGCGAGCGGAGGTGCGGCGTCGACCGGAGGGGCGTCGACCGGAGGAGGGGTCACGGGCGGTGGGAGCAGCGACGCGTCGGCGATCACCGGCCCCGGCGGTCCTGGGTCGGTGACGAGGAGCGGCAGCACGAGCGGAGCAGGGAGCACCGCTGGCGACGGCACGACCGGACCAGCGGCCCCGGGTGGGGATGGCGGAGGCGCCGCCGCTCCGAGTGCCGACGGGCCGACACCGGGAATCACCGACGACCGGATCCGCATCGCTGCGCACGTCCCGCTCAGCCAGGACGGGATCCCGATCGACCAGATCGCCGGCGGCGTCCAGGACGCCATCGAGATGTTCGAGCGATACACCAACGAGGTCCACGGCGGCATCAACGGTCGCCAACTGGAGATCGTCATCGCCGACGACGGGTTCGACGCCGGCCAGGCAGGGACGGCCTGTCGGGAGCTGGCCTCCCAGGAGCCCTTCCTGCTCCTCGGCTACGGCGGCACAGACCAGATCCTCACCTGCGCTCGCTACGCCATCAGCGAGGGCCTGACCTACCTCTCACCCGGCGTCGCCGAGGCCGGACTCGCCGGTCAGCCCGGCTACTTCGCCATGACCGCGACCTACGAGCGCCAGGCGCCGATCCTCGCCGACCTGATCGCTGACCGCATCAGCGACGTCCAGGCCACCGCCATGGTCACGCCGAACAGCCCGAACCAGAACGGCTACGAGAACTCGCTGAGAGCGGCCCTCGAAGCCCGGGGGCTCCCTCCGGTCGTCGTCGACCGCATCAATCCCCAAGGCAACGACTCCGAGCTGCTCGCCGAGTGCCTCAAGCTGTCCAACGCGGGGGCCGACGTCGTGGTCGTGAACATGCACCCTCTGGTGCTGGCCCGCTTCCTGCGGACCTGCAAGAACCAGGGATACGAGCCTCAGTACGTCTCGATGTCCACCGGCGGTGAGCTGGACCTGTTGATCGAGCTCGCGGGCGACGCGGTCGACGGGATGCTCCACCTCTCACGCGCCCACCACCCGTTGGACATCGCCTCGGGTGGAGCCGTCGAGGCCGAGGCGCGGGATGCGTGGAACCGGTACGGAGACGGCGTGTTCGCCCCAATGCTCATCTTCCTCTGGGGGTTCCTCGACATGATGCGCCAGCCGCTCATCGCGGCAGGGCCGGACATCAACACCAACAGCTTCCGGACCATGATGCAGACCTTCAGCTACGACAACGGTGTCACTTCACCGATCCGGTTCTCCCCCGAGGACAACATCGGCGGACACGCCGTGGTGCTGTACGAGGCCGACGTGGCCGCCGGGCGGTTCGTCGAGATCGACCCGACCTGGAGGAACGACTACTGAGGTGGGTTAGCGCCGGGTTAGCGCCGGGTTAGCGCCGGAACGAGTCACTGATCTCGAAGTGTCACCAGCCGCGCTTTGCACCCCGGGCTCTTGTGTCCGCCGCCCCCTGCCTGTGAGTTGCCGGGCCTGCGTCACCTCGCCGGCGCCGCCGATCCGCCGAGCGCGTCGTTGATGCTGATGGCGCCCGTGGCGAACCGCTCGACGACATCGTCGACCACCCTCCGGTCTCGTCCGAACACGCTGCCGGCGAGCCCGTAGTCGCAGTCGTTGGCCACGCGCACGGCGTCATCGACGTCGTCCACGGGCATGATGGAGAGCACGGGCCCGAAGGTCTCCTCCCGGGCCAGAGCCATGTCCGGCCGTACGTCATCCACGATGGTGGGCTCGAAGAAGCTGGCGCCGAGGTCGTCGCGTCGGTGGCCGCCCACGAGTATCGAGGCCCCGGCAGCCGTGGCATCGCGCAGGCGCTGCTCGATCACATCGATCTGGGGCGGCTGCGTGATGGCACCGACGTGCTTGGTGCGCTCGGGACCGACGGTGACCCGCTGCGCAGCGCTGACGGCGGCGTCCCGGAAGGCGGCGTGGTTGCGGCGGGTCACGAGGACCCGCTCGACCGCGATGCAGGTCTGGCCGGCGTTGGCGAAGCAGCCGGCCACCGCCGTGCGCGCTGCAGCGGCGATGTCGGCGTCGTCACAGACGATCATGGCGTCCTTGCCACCCAGCTCCATGACGGTGGGCGTGAGGTTGTCGGCCGCCGCCCGCAGGATGCGTCGCGCAGTGGCCGGGCTGCCGGTGAAGGCGATCTTGTCGACATCGCTCGACGACAGGGCGGCCCCGGTGACCCCGTCCCCGGTGACCACCTCGACGAGGGGGACGCCGGCCTCGTTGATGATCTCGGCGAGGAGGACGCCGGTGAGGGGTGTCAGCTCCGAGGGCTTCAGGACGGCGGTGTTGCCGGCGGCGAGCACGGCGGACAGCGCCTGGACGGGCACGAAGGCCGGGTAGTTCCACGGGCTGATCACCCCCACGACGCCGTACGGCTCGTACCGGATCTCCGCGCGCTTCACGTACAGCGGGAACGAGGACACCTTCTGCGGCGCCAGCACCTTGGGTGCTCGTCGCGCCGTGTGGGTCAACAGGACAGCGCACGAGAGCACCTCGGCCATGGCGTCGAAGTCCGGCTTCCCGGTCTCGGCCGCGATCACCTCGGCGAGCTCTCCGGCTCGTACGGCGAGGCGGGCGCGGATGCGGCGCACGTGGTCGGCGCGCTCGGCTGGTGAGCGCCGGCCCCACGCCTGCTGGTCGACGCGGGCCCGGGCCACGGCGGCGGCCACGTCGGCCGCGTCGTGCACCGGCACGGTGCCCACGGGGCGCCCGTCGCGGGGGTCGCTCGAGCAGAGCCGGGGGCGGTCGTCGATGTCGTGGCCTTCGGTGATCGTCACGGTGGAGCTCCCTTTTGTGCCCGGACGATACATCATACATAGAACGTCTTACGATTGACGCCGGGTGCGGTCAGACGCCGACCTCGGAACGCTCGGGCCCAGGGACGACCCGATGCTCGTGGTCGTGCAGTTGGCCGACGTCGCCCTTGCGGGCCCGCCACTCACCCCACAGTTTGAGGCAGGCGGGCTGGATCAGCACGGCCGCGAGCAGCGAGTACACGATGGTGAGCGCGACGATGAGCCCGAACTGGCGCAGCGGCTCGAGAGACGCGAACACCAGCACGCCGAAGCCGGCCGCCGTGGTGGCCGCCGAGGCGGCCATGGCGCCGCCGGTGTGGGTGAGCGTCTGACGGACCGCCTCGTCGACGGTGTCGTAGCGGCGCCGGTCCTCGAGGAAGCGGTGGGTCACGTGGATGCCGTAGGGCACGCCGATGCCGATGCCGATGCTGGCCACCATGGCGGTGAGCACATTGAAGCTGATGTCGAGCAGCACCATGGTCCCCAGGATCCAGCCGACGACCGCGATGGACGGCACCATGGTGATGCACGCCCGCAGCCTCGGCCACCAGGCCGACTGGGAGGAGGTGATCCGGGCCTTCGCTGCCGAGCGGGCCGGCCACGCAGAGACGTCGCTGCTCCCCCAACTGCTGGCGGGGGGCTGCCTGGCCGC
>JBHIXO010000252.1:0-6459 GCA_041984725.1 Acidimicrobiales bacterium
CGATTGTGACAATGTGATGTAGACCTTTTCACCTGGCTTCGTCCGTACCTTGCCGGCGCGGCGGACGATGAAGCCATGCCCGCCGATGCGGGTTTCGACCAGCGTGTCGGCGCCCAGATACTCCACCGCCACGACGTCGGCGGCGATGCCGGCCTCGCCCAGATCGGTCATCTCCGCTACCTGCTCGAGCTCGCCGGCCGGCCCGCCCTCGAACGGCTCCAGGAGTTGCCGGCCCAGCTGGCGCCCGACGACCGGGCCCGACTCGCGGCCGGGATCCAGCTCGGCGTCGTGATCGACGAGCAGCGCACCGAGTTCGGGCCCGGCGACTTCCTCGTGCGCGGCGTCCTCGGCGCCGACCGCGACCGGGGTGTCCTCGCGGTCGGCACCCACTGCCCCGTCGGGACCACCGTCCAGTTCCACGTCCGCGACGCCGCCTCGGCCGACGACGACCTGCGCGCGCTGCTGGCCCCGGCCACCGGCGACGCCGCGCTGGTGTTCACCTGCAACGGTCGCGGCGTCGACCTGTTCGGCCACGAGGACCACGACGCGACCCTGGTCGCCGAGGCGCTCGGGTCCCGCGCCGTCGCTGGGATGGCGTGCGCCGGCGAGTTCGGGCCGGTCGGCGGGCGGAGCTTCCTCCACGGCTTCACGGCCTCGCTCCTGGTGTTCCGGGACCCGGTTCGGCACGCGGGCGGCCGCGACTAACGTCGACCACCCCGTCCCCCTCGACCGCTGGAGAGTGTCGTGCGAGATCCAGAGCTCGAACAGCGGTCGATCGACGTCGTCCGGGGTCTCGCGATGGACGCCCCGTTCGCGGCGAACAGCGGGCACCAGGGCACGGCCATGGCGCTCGCACCGCTGGCCCACGTGCTCTGGACCCGGGTGCTCGAGTACGACGCGGCCGACCCCGACTGGCCCGATCGCGACCGCTTCGTCCTGTCGGCCGGCCACGCCAGCATCCTCCAGTACTCGATGCTCCACCTGACCGGCCACGGACTCGAGCTCGACGACCTCAAGGACTTCCGCCAGTGGGGCTCGCGCACCCCCGGGCACCCCGAGGCCGGCCACACCCGCGGCGTCGAGGTCACCACCGGCCCCCTCGGGCAGGGCTTCGCCAACGCCGTCGGCATGGCGATGGCCGAGCGCTGGCTCGCCGCCCGCTTCGGTGCCGAGCTGTTCGACCACCACACGTTCGTCATCGCCGGCGACGGCGACCTCGCCGAGGGCATCAGCCACGAGGCCGCCTCGCTCGCTGGCCACCAGGGGCTCGACAAGCTCGTCGTGATCTACGACGACAACCACGTCTCGATCGACGGCCCCACCGAGCTGACGCTCTCCGACGACGCGCCGATGCGGTTCCGTGCCTACGGCTGGAACGTCGACGAGATCGGCGAGGTCGCCGACGACCTCGACGCCCTCGAGGCCGCGCTGGTCCGGGCCCGCGAGCACACGGGGTCGCCGACGCTCATCGTGCTGCGCTCCCACATCGGACACCCGTCGCCGTCGCTCACCGACGACCCCTCGGCACACGGCAACCCGTTCGACGCCGAGAAGATCGCCGAGGCCAAGGCCGTCATGGGCCTGCCCGACGAGCCGTTCCACGTCCCCGACGACGTGCTCGCCGCCTACCGCGAGGCGGGCCAGCGGGGCCGGGCGGCCCGCGAGTCGTGGGAGAAGCGCCTCGCCGCGTACGACGGCGACCGCGCTGCGCTCGACTGCTGCCTCGACGCCGACGGCCTCCCCGGCTGGGAGTCGGCGATCCCCGACCTCGCCACCGAGAAGCTCGCCACCCGCCAGGCGTCCGGCAAGATCTTCCAGGCCCTCACCGACGTCATCCCCGGCCTCCTCGGTGGCGGCGCCGACCTCACCGGGAACACCGGGACCAAGCTGAGCGGCGTCGGCGTGATGAGCGCCGACGAGCCGGGCGGGCGCCAGATCTACTTCGGCGTCCGCGAGCACGCGATGGTCGGCGTCATGAACGGCATGGCGCTGCACGGCGGCGTCCTGCCGGTCGGCGGCACCTTCCTCGTGTTCTCCGACTACGCCCGGGGCGCCATCCGCCTCGCCGCGCTGTCGCGGGCCAAGGTCATCTACTCCTTCACCCACGACTCGGTCGGGGTGGGCGAGGACGGCCCCACCCACCAGCCGGTCGAGCAGGTTGCCTCGTTGCGCGCCATCCCGGGCCTGTCCGTGATCCGCCCCGCCGACGGCACCGAGACGGCCGCGGCCTGGCGCTGCGCCGTCGCCGCCGACGGACCCACCGCCCTCGTGCTCTCCCGTCAGGGGCTGCCCCCGGTCGCCGGCACCTCGGTGGCCGGCGCCGTCCGCGGCGCCTACGTCGTCGGCCCTCCCGGCCCCGACGAGTCCGGCCCCGACGAGTCCACGCCCGACCTGGTGCTGGTCAGCACGGGCTCCGAACTCCACGTGTGCGCCGAAGCCGCCGACGCCCTGCGCGCCGACGGCCGTACCGTCCGGCTCGTCTCCATGCCCTCGTGGGACCTGTTCGAGGCCCAGCCCGCCGAATACCGGCGCTCGGTGCTGCCCGACGGGGTGCCGACGCTGGCCGTCGAGGCCGGCGTCCGGCTCGGCTGGGACCGCTGGGCCGACGACGTCGTGTCGATCGACCGGTTCGGTGCCTCGGCCCCGGGGAGCACCGTGCTCGCCGAGCTCGGCATGACCCCCGAGCACGTCGCCGAGCGCGCCCGGGCGCTGCTCGCCACCTGACGCCCGCCCACCCGCTCGCCCCACCCCCGATCGGAGCACCATGGGACGCCTCCACGACCTCCACGACCACGGTGGCCAGAGCCCGTGGCTCGACAACCTGCGGCGCGGCTACCTGCGCTCCGGCGAGCTCGAGCGCTTCGTCGAGCGGGGCATCCGCGGCATCACGTCCAACCCGTCGATCTTCCAGAAGGCCATCTCGGGCAGCGCCGACTACGACGAGCAGTTCCAGGACCTGGTCGCCGCGGGCTCGACCATCGAGGACCTCTACTGGCAGATGGTGATCGACGACATCGAGGGGGCGCTCGCCCTGCTCCGCCCGGTCCACGAGGCATCCGACGGCACCGACGGCTTCGTCTCGGTCGAGGTCGACCCCGGTCTCGCCCGCGACACCGAGGGCACCATCGCCGCCGCTCGCGAACTGCACGAGCGGATCGCCGAGCCGAACCTGTTCGTCAAGATCCCGGCCACGGCCGAGGGGGTCCCCGCCATCGAGCAGATGATCGCCGAGGGCCGGTCGATCAACGTCACGCTCATCTTCTCCATCGAGCGCTACGAGGCGGTCATGGAGGCCTACCTGCGCGGTCTCGAACGGGCGGTCGAGGCCGGCCTCGACATCGCCCCCGTCCGCAGCGTGGCCTCGTTCTTCATCTCCCGGGTCGACACCGAGATCGACAACCGGCTCACGGCGATCGGCACCGACGAGGCCCTCGCCCTGCGCGGTCGCGCCGCCGTCGCCCAGGGTCAGCTCGCCTACCAGCGCTTCCGGGAGATCTTCGCCGGGCCCCGTTGGGAGCGGCTCGCCGCCGCCGGCGCCGCCGTGCAGCGCCCGCTGTGGGCGTCGACGTCGACCAAGAACCCCGACTACCCCGACACCCTCTACGTCGACACGCTGATCGGGCCCGACACCGTGAACACGCTGCCGGAGAACACGATCGAGGCGTTCGACGACCACGGCACCGTCGCCCGGACCGTCGACGCCGACCCCGAGGCGGCTCGGGCCGTGGTCGACGCCGTCACCGCCGCCGGCGTCGACCTCGCCGACGTGGCCCGCGTCCTGGAGGACGAGGGCGTCGCCGCCTTCGAGAAGTCCTTCGACGAGCTGCTCACGAGCCTGCGGACCAAGGCTGACGATGGGGCCGACGACGGGGCCGGCGACGAGGCGGGCGGCTCCGGCAGTCCCGGCCCGGCCTGAGCGACCACCCGTGAACGGCGAGGTCCGGGTCGTCGACGACGTGGCCGCCGCGTTCTGCGAGGTCGTCGCCGAGGCGTGGCACGGACGGCCCGGGCCGGGGTTCTCGATCGCGCTGTCGGGCGGCGCCACGGCGCGCCGCTGCTACGAGGCGCTGGCCGTCGACGCGTCGTGCCCCGTCGACTGGATGCAGACCGAGGTGTACTGGGGCGACGAGCGCTGCGTGCCCCACGACGACCCGGCGAGCAACTACCGGGTGGCCCGGGAGGCGCTCCTCGAGGGCGTCGGCGGCGTCCACGCCCTCTTCCCGATGCGCTGCGACGAGGGCGGGGCCGACGAGTACCACCTGCTGCTGTCGACCGTCGGCGCCATCGACCTGGTCCACCTCGGCCTCGGCGCCGACGGACACACGGCCAGCCTGTTCCCCGGCTCCCCGGCGATCGACGCCGACCCGGGTCGCTTCGTGGTGCCCAACCACGACCCCACGGGCCGGAACCCGCACCCCCGCATGACCCTGACCTGGGCCGGGATCGGTCTCGGGCGCCGCGTCGTGGTGACGGTGTCGGGTCCCGAGAAGGCCGACGCGGTCGCCCGACTCCGCGCCGGCGACGACCTGCCCGCCGCCCGCCTGCAGGGTCCGGACCTGCTCTGGCTCGTCGACCGCGCCGCCGCGGCTGCGTGAGGCGCCGGATCCTCCGGACACGTAACGTGTGACCCGTGCCACGTCCTGTGACCAAGGACCGGTCGGGCCGTGCCGCCCCGCGATCGCCCGCTTCGTAACCTGTTCGTCATGCAGCCCCTGCCCGACGCCGCGATCTCGCCGCCGGCGGACCCGGCGCGGGCCGAGGCGCTGCGCCAGACGGCCCGGGACGTCCGGCTGCGCCTGCTGTTCCGCATCACCGCCCTCCATGTCGTGGGCGGCCTGCTGACCTTCACGTACCTCCAGCAGCGGTACCCCGCCTCCCAGGCGTTCGCCACCCCCTGGCTCAACGACTACGCCCTCGTCGTGGCGACCGAGGCGGCGCTGGCCCCGCTGGCGTGGGCCTGGACGCTCCGGGAGTTCCGCCGGACCGCCGGCTGGGCCCTGGCCGGTCGCGATCCGTCGACGGCCGAGCGCGACCGTCTCCTCGCCGTGCCGTTCCGGCTCGCCCTCCGACCGTTCGCGCTCTGGCTGGCCGGCGCGGCGAACGTCTCGTCGATCAACGGGGCCCGGCGGGTGTTCGGCATCGAGCAGACCCTCGACATCGCCCAGATCCTCGTGTTCGGCGGGCTCGGCACCTGCGCCATCGGCTACCTGGTCGTCGAGCGCACGTTCCGCCCGCTCGTCGCCCGGGCGCTCACGGTCGGGGCCCCGTCCGAGCCGAGGTCGCTCGGCATCCGCGCCCGCCTCCTCCTGGCCTGGGCCGCCGGCTCGGGCGTGCCCCTCTTCGGCCTCGTCCTGTCCCCCTTCCGTGACACCGCGACCGGGCCGGTGGCCATCGGGCTGCTGTCCGGGGTCGGCATCGTCGCCGGCCTGTTCACGACCTCGCTGGCCGCCGACTCGATCGCCGCGCCGATGGGCAAGGTCCGCAAGGGTCTCAAGCAGGTCGGCGAGGGCGACCTGTCGGTCGACCTGCTCGTCGACGACGGCGGCGAGGTCGGCCAGGTCCAGGCCGGGTTCAACCAGATGGTGCTCGGTCTCCGCGAGCGCCAGGAGCTGCAGGACCTCTTCGGCCGCCACGTCGGCCACGAGGTCGCCGCCCAGGCCATCGAGCGGGGCACCGACCTCGGCGGCGAGTCGCGGCGCGCGTCGGTCGTGTTCGTCGACCTCATCGGGTCCACCGCCATGGCCGAGGTGCTCCCGCCGGGCGAGGTGGTCGCCACGCTCAACGCCTTCTTCCACGCCGTCGTCGACACGGTGACCGCGGAAGGTGGCTGGGTCAACAAGTTCGAGGGCGACGGCGCGCTGTGCATCTTCGGCGTGCCCGGCTTCCAACCCGACCACGAGGCCCGGGCGCTGCGGGCGGCACGACGGCTCCGCGTCCGCCTCGCCGGCCTCGCCGCCGAGCACCCCGGCCTCGACGCCGGGGTCGGCGTGTCGGCCGGGATCGTGGTGGCCGGCAACGTCGGCAGCGAGGAGCGCTTCGAGTACACGGTCATCGGCCGGGCGGTCAACGAGGCCGCCCGCCTCACCGACCTCGCGAAGCAGCGCCCGGGCCGCGTCGTCGCCAGCGCTTCGGCCGTGCGGGCGGCCGGCGCCGAACAGGAGCACTGGGTCGACCGCGGCCGGGTCGGCCTGCGCGGCCAGCAGATCCCGACCGAGATCTTCGAGCCCGCACCGGCCCGCACCCTGACGCCCCAGCAGGCCTGACGGGCCGTCAGCAGTCGAGGACGTAGGTCACGAGCTCCCGGTCGGGGGCACGGTCGTCGGGCGCCCACGGCGGGACGTCACGGACGAGCCGGATCACCGGCTCGTCCGTGTCCTCGACGAGGGACGGGTCGTCCACGTCGGGTCGGTCTCAGCTGAGGCGCTCGACGACCATGGCCATGCCCTGCCCACCGCCGAC
>JBHIXO010000253.1:0-6454 GCA_041984725.1 Acidimicrobiales bacterium
GCCCGAACCCGGGAGCCTCCGCCACATGAACCGCCTTGTGCGTAATGCCACCCTTTTTGACGGCACCGCCACCCTCGGGCGCCGTTCGGTGGGAAACCTGGGACGCATCCTCGAGGAATGGCTCCGAAGAAAAGGTCGGCTCCGAAGCCCCGGACAAAGCCACCCTACAATCCGTCAAAAATGCGCAAGCGCATGCGCGCTAATGCTGCGGGAATCGAGCTTGACGATTCGGAATTCGATGCCACCGACGTTGAGCCAGAAGGAAATGCGGCTGCACGAGACTCGACCTCTGGAGAAGAACCACAAGTTCGGTGGGAAGACGACCCGGAAGAATCGCCACCACGGGGGCTGACCGACGCCCGTGGGAACCTTGCACTCCAGCTCGCTGCGCTCGACGCCCGCCGGCGGGTCGCCGTCCTCGGCGTCATGGCCGAGCTCGGCGCGAACAGCGCAGCGGCCCACGCCGCGATCGGGCGGTTGGCGGACGACCTGGACATCGAGGTCGTCGCCGTGGCCTGCCTCGACTACGGCGCCGACGTCGACGTGCCCGACGTCGAGGCCGCGGTCGAGGCGGTCGGCGCCCTCGGGGTGGGCGACGCGGTCCTGGTCAAGGCGAGCCGGTCGGCCGACCTGCAGACCGTCGCCGAACGCCTCGTCGGCGGGCACTGAACGGGCGCGCTTCGGCTCCGATCGGAGTCGGCGCGCGCCGTGGGCGCGCTTCGAATCCTTGCGGGGGCGATCGGGAGGATCCGAAGCGCGCTCTGGGCGCGCTTCGCCTCCGATCGGAGTCGGCGCGCGTCGTGGGCGCGCTTCGGCTCCGGTCGGAGCCGACGTGCCGGGTCTTGCACTCGTCCCGCTCGTGAGGGAACATGTGTTCGATGGGTCGCGAGGAGCACGGTGCCGGCATCCTGCACGCCGACCTCGACTGCTTCTACGCGGCCGTCGAGCAGCGTGACGACCCGGCGCTGCGCGGGCGACCCGTCATTGTCGGCGGCGGTGTCGTGCTCACCGCCAGCTACGAGGCCCGGGCCCACGGCGTGCGGACCGCCATGCCGGGCCATCGAGCGCGGGCCCTGTGTCCCGACGCCGTCGTGGTCGAGCCGCGCATGCGGTCCTACAGCGAGGCGAGCCGGGCGGTGTTCGACGTCTTCCACGACACGACGCCGCTGGTCGAGGGCCTGTCGATCGACGAGGCGTTCCTCGACGTCAACGGGCTCCGTCGCATCGCCGGTCCGCCCGAAGCCATCGCCCGGCGGCTGCGGGCTCGTGTCCTCGACGAGGTCGGCCTGCCGCTGTCGATCGGGGTGGCCCGCACCAAGTTCCTCGCCAAGGTGGCGAGCCGGGTGTCGAAGCCCGACGGTCTCCTCGTCGTCGAGCCCGGCGACGAGCGCAGCTTCCTGCTCCCGCTCGACGTCTCGCACCTCTGGGGCGTCGGGCCCGTCACCGCCGAGAAGTTGCGCTCCCGGGGTCTGCACACCGTGGCCGACGTCGCCGCCACCGACCCCGACGCCATCGTGGCGCTGCTCGGCCCGGCCTCGGGCCACCACCTCCACGCCCTCGCCAACCTGCGCGACCCGCGCCAGGTGCGGGTCGGGCGGCGCCGGGCGTCGATCGGGTCGCAGCACGCGCTCGGCCGCGGGCCGAGCACCCGCGCCGACCTCGACCGTCACCTCGTCGGGCTCGTCCAGCGCGTCACCGACCGGCTCCGCGCCGGCGACCGCGTCGGGCGAACGGTGACCGTGCGCCTGCGGCTCGGCGACCTGTCGCGCCAGACCCGCTCGCGCACCATGGCCCGTGCCACCGACCGCACCGACCTCGTCCTGGCCACGGCGCGAGACCTGCTCGACGAGCGCTGGCCGACCCTGCAACGCGACGGGTGCACGCTCATCGGGATCACGGTGTCCGACCTCAGCCCGGCCGACGCCGTGCAGCTCACCCTCGACTTCGACGGCCACGACCGGCGCACCCTCGACCACACGATGGACGCCGTGCGGACCCGCTTCGGGGCCGGGGCGGTCACCCGGGCGTCGCAACTCGGCGGCAACGGCCACCTCACGGTCCCGATGCTGCCCGACCCGGTACCTGCGGCCGAACCCCCGGCCCGCGTCGCTCGGAGCGGGACCTAGCCCGGGACGCCGGCCACGGCGTGGACGGGCGTCGGGCCCCGTCCCCGCAGCTCGACGTCGCCGGCGACGAGCCAGTGGGCGCCCTCGTCGGCGGCCGCGGCCTCGACGGTCACCGACGTGGCCAGCACCCGGGCCGGGTGGCGCTTGGCCTCGTCGACGAGGCGGCCGGCCGTGTTCGCGGCGTCGCCCACGACGGTGTAGCTGTGCCGGTCGCGGTTGCCGACGTGGCCGACCACGACCTCGCCCGTGGCGACCGAGATCCCGGCGTCGAAACGCGGTTCGCGTCGGCGGAGGGCGGCGATGTCGTGGCCCAGCGTGCGGGCGACCCGGAGCGCGACGGTGGCGTGGTCGTCGAGCGCCACGGGCGCGCCGAACACCGAGATGGCACCGTCGCCCTGGAACTGGAGCACCTCGCCGCCTTCGGCGGTGACCCGGCGCACGACGAGGTCGAAGTAGCCGTTGAGCAGATCGACCATCCACTCGGGCGCGACCTCGGTGGCGAGCCCGGTCGAGCCGATCATGTCGACGAAGAGGACGGTCGCCCGCCTCCGCTCGCCGTGGAGCCGCACGCCCCGGGAGCGGGTCTCGGCCGCGACCGACGCGCCGACCTGGCCGGCGAGGAGCCGTTCGAGCAGGTCACGGTCGCGCAGTCCGACCACCATCTGATTGAACGACTGCTGGAGCTCGCCGACCTCGGAGCGGTCGTCCACGGGGACCTGCACCGAGAGGTCGCCGGACTCGATGGCTCGCAGCCCCGACCGCAGGCGGGCGATCGTGTCGGTGAGCGAACCGATCGTCCACGCCACGATCGCGCCGCCCTCGAGGAGCACGAAGAACGTGAGCGGCACCGTGGCGAGCGCGAGGTCGACGCCGCTCCCGTTGTCCGGGTACGTGAGCAGGATGACGACGCCGAGGATGACGACGCCGAGGCACAGCACGATCGTGACGCCCAGGCGGACCACGAGGCGTTGGGCCGGTCCGACCCGGTGGCGCTCGCCCGACAGCTCGGCGGCCAGGGCGAACTCGGTCCGCAGCGCCGACTCGACGAGGAGGTGCACGAACCAGCCCATGTGCAGCCCGAGCACCGTGCCGCCGATCGCGAGGACGGCGAGCTGCGCGGGGTCGACCTCGTACCCGGCCCGCACGAGGAGCGCGATGGCGACGGCGGACGTCCACTCGATCGCGACGGTCCGACCGTGGCGGTTCGGGAGCTGGTGGAGCCGGTCGAGCTCGTCGGGCGACGGCGCGCCACCCCGGTCGAGCCAGGTGGCCACGGGGGTGAACGCCCGCCGCGCCGACCACCGGGCCCGGGGGTACTCGACGCCGACGAAGAGCGCGCCGAGCCCGAGCAGCACGACGACCTCCTCGGTCGAGGGGTCGTAGTCGAGGGCCTTGCTCTGGCCGAGGAACCCGAGCGCGTAGCAGACGCCGAGACACCCGAGCCCGAGCACCGCCGCCGTGCGCCGCCGCCACAGCTGGGCCCACACCGCCCCGGCCGACCGCGCCGATGGCGCCGGGGTGCGCGTGGGGGCGGGCACGCCGTCGAGCGTACGACGCTGTGGCACGGCGTGCGCCGATAGGTTCCGCCGCCGTGCCCCGCATCCTCGTCCGCCCCGACCGACCCTGGCTCGTCCGGGCGGTGGCCGAGGGCGGCGCCGAGGTCGTCCACGACGGCCCGGCCGACGCGGTGGTCTGGGCCGACCCGGCCGACGCCGACGGCCTCGCCGCGCTCCTGCGCGACACGCCGGGCATCGAGTGGGTGCAGCTGCCGTGGGCCGGGATCGAGCCGTTCGTGCGGGTGCTCGACGACGACCGGCGCTGGACGTGCGGCAAGGGCGTCTACGCCGAACCCGTCGCCGAACACGCGCTCGCGCTGGCCCTCGCCGGGCTGCGCAACGTCGGCAGCTACGCCCGGGCCGGCGCGTGGACGGGCCCGGAGGGTCGCAACCTGTTGCATGCGCGTGCGGTCGTGGTCGGTGGCGGCGGCATCACCGAGGAGCTGCTCCGGTTGCTCGCCCCCTTCGACGTCGACACCACCGTGGTCCGCCGCCACGCCGACCGGTCGCTGCCCGGCGCCACCCGCACCGTGGGTCTGGACGACCTCGACGAGCACCTCCCGGCGGCCGACCTCGTGGTCCTGGCGGTCGCCCTCACCCCGGAGACCGACGGCCTCTTCGACGAACGCCGGCTCCGGCTCCTGCCGGGGCACGGCTGGTTGGTGAACGTCGCCCGGGGCCGGCACGTGGTCACCCACGACCTGGTCACGGTCCTGGACGACGAGGCCATCGGCGGTGCGGCGCTCGACGTCACCGATCCCGAGCCGCTGCCCGAGGACCACCCGCTCTGGTCGTCGCCGCGCTGCATCATCACCCCGCACGTGGGCAACACGCCCGAGATGGCGGTGCCGCTGCTCGCCGCCCGGGTCCGGGAGAACGTGCGGCGATTCGTGGCGGGCGAGGACCTGATCGGGCCCGTCGACGTCGCCGCCGGGTACTAGTCGTCGCCCTGGAAGAACCGGGTGACGCGCAGGAACGGCTCCTGCATGCCCCGCAGGTGCTCGGCCGTCGCCGTGAGGCGCTCGAGCGTGGCCTCCATCTCGTCGAGCTGGCCCATCATCGACTCGAGCTGGGCCCGCTGGGCCTCGAGCTGCCGGGCGATCGTCGAGAGCTGGTCGAGCGACGGGGAGAACGTCTCGACGAGGTCCCGCATCGCCTGCAACTGCTCGGTGGGCACGAACGTCCGCAGGACCTGCTGCTGCATGGCGCCGAGCTGCTCGGTGGGCACCCCGACGCGCTGCAGGAACTGCGTCCACCGCTGCGCCGGCCCTGACGCGTCCCCCGGGTCGTCGACCATGGCTCGGACGGTACCCCGGTGACGCCCCCGGGCGCCGGGAGTCGGCTGCAGCGGGCCGGGACGGTGCTGCTACGGTGTCGCCTTCCTCCGGGCGTATAGCTCAGTTGGCTAGAGCGCACGCTTCACACGCGTGAGGTCACAGGTTCGAGTCCTGTTACGCCCACTGCCCGGTCCCGCCGCCCAGGAACCGGGCGCACGAACCGTCGCCTGCGACGGTTTCCAGCCCCGGAATCACGGCATCGTCGGCGACGAGCGCCTCGACCGCTGTTCGGCGGGCGCCCGTTGCGACTTCCGTCACGACGCGCGACAGTTGTCGGTGCGGACGGCGCGGTGAGGGACCGGCGTCGGCGACGGGAGGGGGCTCCACCATGACCACCGACGGAACCAGTTCGGCGCGCCTGCGGACCAGGCGGCTGACCGTGTTGCTCGTCGCGGGCGCCGTCCTCGCGGCGGGGCTGCTCGTCACCGGCTACCCGAGCGACACCCGCTTGGCGTTCGGCCAGGTGGCCGGGCCGGGTGTCCAGGACGTCAAGTTGCAGAACGCCATCAACACGCTGAACCAACCGTCGCGTCCGCCCGAGGACTACGAGGAGGCGGTCGACGACCTGATGGACGCGCTGTTCACGTCGAACCTCGTGGTCCTGCCGACCAAGGGCGGCATCCAGGGCGAGACGACCGACCTGTTCAACGAGCACCAACAGGCGATGCAGGACGCGATCGACGCGCTGAACAACCACGTCGCCAGCGGGAGTGGCGGCACGGGCAACTCGACCGCACCGCAGATGGACGCACTCGACTTCCTGCTGCTGACGCAGGAGGCGCTCCAGGCCATCGGCCAGCAGGCGGGCGCCTGCAACCCGACCGGCTCGTCGTGCCCGCTGTTCACCGACGACGAGATGCCCGAGGTGCTCGACCCGGTTCGACCGTCGAGCGAGCTCGACCGCACCCGCATCATCCGGTCGCCGTTCGCCTACGCGCCCACCGAGACGCCCGATCCTCCGACAGAGGTCCTCAGCCAGGGTCCGGCGCTGGCCGACGGTGAGTGCGCACCGGTGCTCAAGGAGCAGCGCGGCATCGCCACGGTGTTCCGGCGCATGCAGGTCCAGATCTGGCAGGCCCCGTGGTTCCGCAATGCCGGCATCGTCGGGAACTCGTGGACGTGGGTCATCGAGTTCGTGCCCGCCGAGCACCTGAAGACGATCACCCACTGCAACAGCGGCGGCGCGATCACCCAGACGGTGACCCAGCAGATCGTCCTCGACCGGGGGTCGCTCTCGTTCTGGCGGGGTCTCGACTAGTCCGGGACGAAGCCGAACGATGCCGTCGGGTACACCTCGGTGGCCGCGACCCGCTCGATGTCGATGTTGGCGAGCAGTGCGATGGTGACCGGGGTGTCGACGCCGGGTTCCAGCCGGTCGACGAAGGTGTCGTAGCCGCCGATGATGGCGCCTTCGGCGTCGCGGTAGACGGCCGTG
>JBHIXO010000254.1:0-6432 GCA_041984725.1 Acidimicrobiales bacterium
GTGCCGACGCGCATCGTCGACGACCTGCCCGTCTTCGAACTGGCCCCGATCGAGGCGGCGTACGACCTCGGTTCGGCCCAGTTCGAGGCCGAGGTGGTCGGCGATCTGCTGACGGTGGCCATGGGGGAGTTCGTCGTGGTCGACGCCGAACGGTGGGCCGGGCTCGTCGCGCCCGTCGCGCCCCTCGTCGTCGACAACCCCGACCGCCTCACGATCGACGGTGAGGTGCGCTTCCCCGTCGGCGAGATCGAACTCGACGCCGAGGACGTCGGGCCGTTCCTGGAGGCGCGCGTCGCGGGCGAGTCCGAGCTGGCCCGGGCCTTCCGCCACCAGGTCCTCTGGCGGGCCTGGCTCGACGCCGTCGCCGACGCGGGCGGCGGGCAGGCCGTGCCCGGCGAGCTCGAGTCGGGGATCGGGCGATTCGTGCGGACGCTCGCGGCCGGGCCGGTGACGCTGGAGACCGTGCCCGTGACGCCGACCGTCACGCCGGGCTTCGACGACGAACCGACCTACCGGGCCGACCGCGACGCCATCGCCGCCGTCGTCGCCGACCTCGTGCCGTTCCCCCGGTCGCCCCGACCCGGGGTCCGACCGCGCGTGCGGGTCCTGAACGGCACCGACGACCTCGAGGCGGCCGCCGCCGTCGCCCGGCTCCTGCCGCCCGCCGGGGTCGAGGTCGTGCTCGTGGGCAACGCCGCGACCTTCGACGTCGACACGACGACGATCGCCGTGTTCGGCGCCGAGTTCGCCGAGCAGGCGGAGGCGGTGCGCGAGGTGCTCGGCGTCGGGCGGGTGGTCGAGGACGTCGCACCGAGCGACGCGGCCGACATCACGGTTACGCTCGGGGCCGATCATGACTGAGCCGACCACCGTGAGCACCGCCGACGACGACCTGCTCGACCCGACGTACCCGGTGGTCGCCGCCCGGGCGGCGTGGTCGAAGGGTGCCACCGACATCCTCGTCCTCCAGGTCGGCGACGTCCTCGCCATCACCGACCACTTCGTGATCGCCTCGGCGTCGAACCCCCGCCTCGTGCGCACGGTCGTCCAGGAGATCGAGCAGCAGGTCGCCCAGGCGGGCGGCCCCCGTCCCCGCCGGATCGAGGGCCTGAGCGAGGCCGAGTGGGTCCTCTCCGACTTCGGAACGTTCGTCGTCCACGTCTTCCACGACGACACCCGGGCGTACTACGAGCTCGAGCGGCTCTGGTCCGACGTCCCGGTCGTCGACTGGGCCGACGGCGACGAGCAGGTCTCCACGGCGAACTAGCCGGAGGACGGTTCCGGGGCGAGGAGCTCGGCCCACGCCGTGATCGCCACGACGTGTCCACCCCGACGCAGCTCGACCTCGGTGTCGAGGCGGGCCGCGAGCCACCGAGCCATGGCCGGCGGCGTGGTCGTGTCGTGTTCGCCGGCGACGATGCGGACCGGGCACGTGATCCGGTCGAGGAGCGCGGCGAGCGGTGTGGCCTGGGCGGCGATGTCGCGCTCGACGCCGCCGAGGCCCCGGGCGACGCTGGCCCGAAGGCCGAGGACGAGCTGCTCGGCCGCGCCGGCGATGTCGCCGACCGCGTCGAGGCTCGTCGCCAGCATCTCGCGAGCGGTGGGGTCGTCGATCTCGGGCGGGACGAGCCACATCGCCAGCTCGGCGCCGAGCTCGCCCGGTTCGAGACTGCCGAGTTGCTCGGCGAAGAGGCGGCGGGCGTCGCCGGCGCCGTCGAGGACCGTCGGGTCGTCGTACGCGTCGGCCGGCACCAGCGGCGCGGCCAGGGTGAGGTGTTCGACCCGGTCGGGATGGCGGCCGGCGAGCGCGAGACCGGTGATCGACCCGGCCGACCACGTGAGGACCCCGGCCCCCTCGATCCCCAACGCGTCGAGGACGGCGACGACGTCGTCGGCCACCGACGCCGGCGTCGTGGCCGGATCGGGGTCGCTCGCGCCGATGCCGGGGCGGTCGGGTGCGAGCAGGCGCACGCCGGCGGCGCGGGCGACGTCGTCGTCGGGGTGGCGGGCGAGCCGGGAGTCCGGCGTGCCGTGGAGGTACACGAGCGGCCGACCGGCCGGATCGCCCCGGTCGTCGACGGCGAGGTGTCGTCCCGGAGCGACCTCGATGCGGTGATCGGGCTCGGGGAGGACGGTCATGCGGTGGCGCCAACGGGTGGGTCGGCGGCGCCGACGAGTGGAGCTATGGGGAATCGAACCCCAGACCTCTTCCATGCCATGGAAGCGCTCTACCAACTGAGCTATAGCCCCGTGGGGAGGTCGCATCCTAGGCGCGGACCCCGGTCGCTGTCACAACCCGATCGGGCCCCGCCAACGCCTTCGGGCGGCCGGGACCGGCGGTCCTACGATGCTCCGGATGGCCGACCAGACCGCCGAGCGCCACGACGGGAGCCACGACGGCCGCGTCCCGGACTACGCCACCCAGGACGTCGAGGCCAAGTGGCAGGCGAGGTGGCGTGACGCCGGCACCTACGAGGTCGACAACGACGACCCGCGGCCGAAGTACTACGTGCTGTGCATGTACCCGTACCCCTCGGGTGCCGCCCACATGGGTCACGTCCGGAACTACACGTTCGGCGACCTGATCGTGCGCCACAAGACGATGCAGGGCTACGCCGTGCTGTCGCCGATCGGCTTCGACAGCTTCGGCCTGCCCGCCGAGAACGCGGCGATCAAGACGGGCCAGCACCCGCGCCTGTTCACCGACGAGCGGATCGGCGAGCTGACGTCGTCGCTGCAGCGCATCGGTGCCGCCTACGACTGGCGGCGCGTGCTGACGAGCCACCAGCCCGACTACGTGCGGTTCACGCAGTGGATCTTCCTGCGCTTCCTGGAGCGGGGCCTGGCCTACAAGCGCAAGGCGCCGGTCAACTGGTGCCCCGGGTGCCAGACCGTGCTGGCCAACGAGCAGGTCCTGGCCGACGGCACGTGCGAGCGGTCGGGCGACCTGGTCGAGACCCGCGACCTCGAGCAGTGGTTCTTCAAGATCACCGAGTACGCCCAGCAGTTGCTCGACGACCTGGAGCTGGTCGACTGGCCCGAGCGGGTCGTGACCATGCAGCGCAACTGGATCGGCCGGTCCGAGGGCGCCGAGTTCTCGATGGACGTGGTCGACGCCGACGGCACCGCCCACGCCGACGGGCTGTCGGTGACCGTGTACACCACCCGGCCCGACACGAGCTTCGGCATGACCTACGCGGTCCTGGCCCCCGAGCACGAGCTGGCCCGGGCCGTGACGACCGACGAGCACCGCGCCGCCGTCGACGCGTTCATCGAGCAGGCCCGGAACACCTCCGAGATGGACCGCCTGTCGTCGGAGGGCTCGCTCGACAAGCGCGGGGTCTTCACCGGTTCGTACCTGCGCAACCCCTTCACCGGCCGGCCCGTGCCGCTGTACCTGGCCGACTACGTGCTGGTGACCTACGGCACCGGGGCGATCATGGCCGTGCCGGGCCAGGACCAGCGCGACTGGGACTTCGCCGAGATCCACGACCTGCCCATCATCCGCACGGTCGAACCGCCGGACGACTTCGACGGCAAGGCGTTCACGGGCGACGGGCCGGCGACGAACAGTCCGGCCCCGGGCGACGAGGGCTTGGGGCTCGACCTGAACGGTCTGCCCGTGGCGGAGGCCAAGGCGAAGGCGATCGACTGGCTGATCGCCAACGGCATCGGCGTCGCCAAGGTCAACTTCCGCCTGCGCGACTGGTTGCTGTCCCGGCAGCGGTTCTGGGGGTGCCCGATCCCGGTCGTCTACTGCGCCGATCACGGGATGCAGCCGGTGCCCGACGACCAGCTGCCGGTCATCGCTCCCGACGACGTCGAGTTCCTGCCGACGGGCGAGTCGCCGCTGAAGCACCACGAGGGCTTCCTGCGGGCCGAGTGCCCGGTGTGCGGCGGGCCGGCCGTGCGCGAGACCGACACGATGGACACGTTCGTCGACTCGTCGTGGTACTTCCTGCGCTTCACCGACCCGACCAACGAGGACCGGCCCTTCGACGCCGCCGTCGTCGACCACTGGCTGCCCGTCGACCAGTACATCGGCGGTGTCGAGCACGCCATCCTCCACCTGATGTACGCCCGGTTCTTCACCAAGGCCCTGGCCGACATCGGTGTGGCCCCCGCCGACCTGCGCGAGCCCTTCCAGCGGTTGTTCACCCAGGGCATGATCCGCCTGGGCGGCGCCAAGATGTCGAAGTCGAAGGGGAACCTGGTCGCGCCCGAGGAGATCCTCGACCGTGAGGGCGCCGACGCGCTGCGGCTGGGGCAGTTGTTCGTCGGTCCGCCCGCCGACGACGTCGACTGGGAGGGCGTCGGCATCGAGGGCACGTACCGGTTCATCGGCCGGCTCTGGCGCCTGGCCCACCCCGACTCCGACGCCGTGCCCGTGGCCACCGGCGACGACGCGGTGGCGGTCGAGAAGGAGACCCACCGGCTGATCGCCCGGGTCACCGACGAGTTCGAGCGGTGGTCCTACAACACCGCCGTCGCCGCGTTCATGGAGTTCACGAACCTGCTGTACAAGCAGGGCCGGACCGACTTCGCCGTCGACACGCTGCTGAAGTTGCTGGCCCCCATGGCCCCGCACGTCACCGCCGAGCTGTGGGAACTGCGCCGGGCGGCCGAGGGCGTCGAGGGTGCGCACGTGCACGAGGAGTCGTGGCCGGTCCACGACCCGGCCATGCTCACGGTCGACTCCGTCGAGATGGTGCTGCAGGTCAACGGCAAGGTCCGCGCCAGGGTCGACGTCGACCCCGACATCTCCGAGGACGACGCCGCCGCGCTCGCGCTCGGCCACGACAAGATCCAGGAGTTCCTCGACGGCGAACCCCGCAAGGTCATCGCCCGGCCGCCCAAGCTGGTGAACATCGTCGCCTGAGCCCGGGCCGAGGCTCGACGCCCCGGTGCAGTTGGTCCGGGTCAGATGGCCCGGGTCAGCTGGGCCGCTTCAGAGGTCGGCGGCGGCGAAGGTGTCGCAGGCGTTCGGGTCACCCGACCGGTAGCCGGTCAGGAACCACTGCTGGCGCTGCTCGGCCGAGCCGTGCGTCCACGACTCGGGCGTGACCCGCCCGGTCGCCGACTCCTGGATGCGGTCGTCGCCGACGGCGGCGGCGGCGCTGAGGGCGTCGCGGATGTCCTGGTCGCTCAGCTCCAGAATCAGCACCTGGCCGGTCTCGGGGTCGGGTGTGGTCGTCGCGTGGTGGGCCCAGACGCCGGCGAAGCAGTCGGCCTGCAGCTCCTGGCGGACGGCCTCGCTCTCGGGCCCGGAGCCCCGCTCGGCGTCGACGCCGATGAGGTTCTGGACGTGGTGGCCGTACTCGTGGGCGATCACGTACGCCTCGGCGAAGTCGCCGCCCGACGCACCGAAGCGGGACTCGAGCACGTCGAAGAAGCCGAGGTCGATGTAGATCTGGGCGTCGGCCGGGCAGTAGAAGGGCCCGACGGCCGAGGTGGCGCTGCCGCACCCGCCGGTCCGGACCGAGCCGGTGAAGAAGTTGGTGACGGCGGGGCGGTATCCGGACAGCTGCGTGGCCCACAGGTCCTGGACGCTGTTGACGACGGCGACGATGCGACAGGTCTGGCTGCGCTCGGCGTCGGCCCCCGTCTCGCACCCCTCCACCGCCTCGGACGCGGAAGCCGAGCCGCCCGCCTGGACCCCGTCGAGTCCCGAGAGGGCGCCGCTCAGGTCGGCACCGCCGCCGCCGAGCAACTGGATGGCGAGGACGACGAGCACGCCGACGAGGCCGACGCCGCCGCCGACGGCCTTGGCGCCACCGGTGCGCGTGCGCACCTCGTCGCTGTCGAGTCGGGCCCGCTTGTTGAACTTCACGGGCCGCAGTCTGGTCGACCGGAGTGCGGGCGGCGGGCGGTCACCACATCGTGTGCAACCAGGCCAGTGCCACGTCGGCCTGGGCCTGCTGGAACGCCCGGAGCCGGGGGAGACCCGGCGGGTCGGGGTCGAGCGCGGCGCGCTGGAAGAACCCGGCGAGCGCGACGAGCACGGTGCGGACGCGGTCGGGGTCGACGCCGGCGAACAGCGAGCGTTCGGCCACGAGGCTCGCCGGTGCCGGGCCACCGCCGAGTCCGACCGAGGGCAGCAGGAACAGCAGGTCGAGGAACCCGGCGCCGACCCCGGCGTGGGGCCAGTCGACGAACCAGACGCCCCCGTCCCGGTCGAGCAGGACGTTGTCGGCCCGCACGTCGGCGTGGACGAGCGTCGACCCGGAGGCGGCCGCTGCCCATCGGTCCTCGACGGCGGCGAGGTCGTCGATCGCCGTGCGCACCCAGTCGGGGAGGTCGTCCGTCGGGCCGTCGCCGGCGGCGAAGCGGCGCCAGCCCGTGAACGCGCCGTGCAGGGTGTCGGCGACGGGCTGGAGCCCGTCGGGTGCCGGGGTGCCCACGTCGGCGAGGGCGTCCAGACCGTCGACCACG
>JBHIXO010000255.1:0-6393 GCA_041984725.1 Acidimicrobiales bacterium
TCTGGCGCCGCGCCTGGCCGATGCGGCCGGCTGGCTGTCACTCGCCGCGGCCGCCCAGCTTGCGATCAGGATCGTGGCCGGACCGGAGGCCGCAACAGCCAAAGTCTAGTTTCACCGGTGACCATCGGCGCCGAATCTTCGCGCTTCGCCCACAGGTGTTCGGCGCCGCAGCGCAGCATCACTCTTGATATCTTACGTAGCGGAGACTAGTCTCTTCGCCCCGGACGTCCGCGCCCGCCTGCACGACGCCGTGGCCCGGGCCATCGACGAGCACGGCGGGGCGATGGAGATCCGCTATCGCACCGACTGCTGGACGGCCGTCCGGGTGTGACCCCGGACGGCCGGACCACTCAGCTCAGCTGAGGGCCTTCAGCGTCATCCCCATCTCCTCGTTGAGGTTGGCGGGGACCTCGTAGCCCTCTTCGTCGCGGATGGCCGCGATGTTCTCGGCGACCGACTCGACCGACAGGTCGGCGTCGGTGAAGCCCGGGGTGGCGCCGATGAAGACGCGGGCGACCCGGCCGCCACCGCAGGTGTAGATCTCGCCGCTGACCTCGCAGCTCTCGTGGCAGAGGTACACGGCGATCGGGGTGAGGTACTCCGGGCCGAGCTTCTCGGCGAGGGGGCCGAGCAGGTCCTCGGTCATGCGGGTGTGGGCGACCGGGGCGATGACGTTGGCCTTGATGTTGTACTTCGCACCCTCGACGGCGAGGACGTTGGCGAGGCCGACGAGGCCCATCTTGGCGGCGCCGTAGTTGGTCTGGCCGAAGTTGCCGAAGATGCCGGCGCCCGACGACGTGTTGACGATGCGGCCGTAGCCCTGCTCCTTCATGTGCACGAAGGCGGGCTGGGTCACGTAGAACGCGCCCTTGAGGTGGACGTCGAGGACCGGCTCGAGCTGCTCGGGCGTCAGCTTGGCGAAGCTGGTGTCGCGCAGGATGCCGGCGTTGTTGATGACGATGTCGACCTTGCCCCAGGCGTCGATCGCGGTCTGGATGATGGCCTTGCCACCCTCGGGCGTGGCCACGGAGTCGAAGTTGGGCACGGCCTCGCCGCCGGCGGCCTTGATCTCGTCGACGACCTTCTGGGCGGCCGAGTCGTCGCCACCGACACCGTCGACGGAACCGCCGAGGTCGTTGACGACGATGTGGGCGCCCCGTCGGGCGAGTTCGAGCGCATGCGAGCGGCCGAGGCCACCACCGGCACCGGTGATGACGGCGACCTTTCCATCGAAGCTGAGGGTCATGGCGGCGAGGCTACGTGCGTTGCCAGCACACCGGGAAATGTCGCTGCGACGCCCGGCGGCGCCTGCCGCGCTCCTACCATCCGCGACGTGGAGCCCCATCCCGCCGTGATGTCACGCGGTCGGCGAACCCTGCACCTCCTGGCGTGGCTCCGCGCCCGTCCCACGTGGCAGGTCGTGGCGCTCGGCGGTGCCGTGGCCGGCGGCTACGCCGGGATCGATTGGTGGACCGGCGACCGCTTCACGTCGCTCATCGGCTACCTCGCCGCCGTGGTGATCGTCGCGTGGGCCGCGCCCCCGCTCGTCGTCCACGTGTTCGGCGGGAGCGTCGTGGTCCTCGGATGGCTCGTCGCCGCGCTCCACCCCGACTGGGGGAACCTCGCCGGCGTCACCGCCACCGCAGTGGCCCGCCTGGTCATCTACGAAGGGGTGCTGCTCGGGTCACTGCTGCTGCGCGACGCCCTCGACCTCGCCTCGGCCGAGGCGCACCACGACCCGCTCACCGGCCTGCTGAACCGGCGGGGCCTCGCCCTCACGACGGTGTCGACCGTCGCCTCGGCCGATCGACGGGGGACGCCGCTCGCCGTCGTGTGCGCCGACCTCGACGGGCTGAAGGCGGTGAACGACCGGTGGGGCCACGCCGCCGGCGACGAGCGGATCGTCGCCGCGGCCCACGCGCTGCGGTCGGCGGCGCGGGCGACCGACCACGTCGCGCGGGTGGGCGGCGACGAGTTCGTCGTCGTGTTGAGCGGCTCGGACCGGGCCGCCGCGACGAGCTACGTCGCCCGGGTGCGGGGACTCACGACCGCGCCGCCGATGTCGATGGGCGTCGCCGTCCGCGAACCGGGCGGGGCGACGCTCGACGAACTGTTCCTCCACGCCGACGTCGCGGCGCTCGAGGACAAGGCCCGCCGCCGGACCCAGCACCTCGACGACCCGCTGGCCCCGGCCTGACCGGCGGGGGCGTCAGGGCAGGGTCACGCCGAGCGCCTCGGCCGCGTGCGCGGTCCAGCGCTTGTAGTCGACCTTGCCGTTGGCGGCCCGGCCGAGCGAGTCGACGAGCACGACCCGCTTGGGGGCCTTGTAGGCGGCATGGTGGGCCTTGACCGTGGCGATGAGGTCGTCCTCGGCCGGCGCGGCCCCGGGCACGGGTTCGACGACGGCGGTGATCGCCTGACCGAACCGCTCGTGGGGAAGGCCGACCACGACCGCGTCGTGGACGTCGGGGTGCTCCTTGAGCGCCTCCTCGACCTCCTCGGGGAACACCTTCTCGCCGCCGGTGTTGATGCAGACCGACCCCCGGCCGAGCAGGACGAGCGTGCCGTCGGCCTCGACCCGGGCGTAGTCGCCGGGCATCGAGTAGGTCGCGTCGCCGATCCGGACGAACGTCTCGGCCGACTTCGCCGGGTCCTTGTAGTACCCGACCGGCGTCCGGCCCTGGATGGCGATCTTGCCGATGGCGTCGTCGCCCGGCCCGACCTCGGTGCCGTCGTCGGCGATGACCTTGGTCGACGGCCCGAGCGTGAAGGTCGCGGTACGCGCGGCCTCGCCCGCCTTCGAGACCGACGAGGCCATGCCGATCGCCTCCGAGGACCCGAGCGTGTCGACGAGCATCATCCCGGGGTTGTGCCGGAGCAGACCGTCCTTGGTCGCCTGGCTCCACATCACCCCCGACGACACGACCACCTTGAGCGACGAGATGTCCCAGCGGTCGCGGCCGTCGCCGGGGTTGCCGGCGTCGAGCGCGGCGAGGATCGGCCGGGCGAAGGCGTCGCCGACGATGGCGGTGTTGTTCACCCGCCGGTGCTCCACGGCGTCGAGGAGCTCCTCGGCATCGAAGCGGTCGCCGGTCAACGTGACCACCGACCCGCCGACGGTGAGCGCGGTGAAGGCGTTGAACGCCCCCGTGCCGTGCATCAGCGGGCAGGCGGGGAGCGTGCGGATGCCCGGCGTGGCGGCGATGGTGCGCAGGTGGTCGAGATCGACGGCCTCGGGGAGCTTGCGCTTCCGGGGTGCACCCTCGTTGAGGACGAGGAGCAGGTCGTCGTTGCGCCACATCACGCCCTTGGGCATGCCCGTGGTGCCGCCGGTGTAGAGCAGGTAGAGCGAGTCGCCGGAGCGGCCCCACGGCGCCGCCGTCCTCGTCGCCCCCGAGGTGGCCGCGTCCTCGTAGGAGGCGGCCCAGTCCGGTCGGGGTCCGGTGCCGTCGTCGACCCACAGCCAGAGTCGGATCCGGGGCAGCTTCGCCCGGATGGGCTCGATTCGCTCGGTGTAGCGGCCCTCGAAGACCACGGCCGAGCAGTCGGCGTTGTCCCACAGGTAGACGAGCTCGTCCTCGACGTAGCGGTAGTTCGTGTTGACCGGGGCGAGCCCGAGCTTGAACGCGGCGAAGACGGCCTCGAGGTACTCGGGCCGGTTCGCCAGGTACTGGGCGACGCTGGTGCCCTCCTCGACCCCGGCGGCGAGCAGCGCGGCGGCGACACCATCGGCCCGCCGGTCGAAGTCGCGCCACGTCGTCTCGTCGGGCCCGTGCAGGAGCGCGGGGTCGTCGGGGAGCGTCTCGGCGACGGTCTCCCATGCATCGGCGAAGTTCCATCCGGCCATGGCGTCGGGTTACGCGATCGCGCGGGTCCGGCGCAAGTGGCGACACCCGGCGACGAGCCGACCACGGCCGCCGTCGGCAGACTGCACGGATGGTCCGGGTGCGTCAGCTGTTCGACACGATGCGGAACCGCCTGCAGTTCCTCCCGCTCGTGGTGATCGCGACGATGGCGCTCGCGTCGCAGGTGCTCCTGCGCATCGACGAGTCGCTGGACGACTCGGGCGTGCCCGACGCGCTCGCCACCACCGTCGACTCGGCGCGGACGATCCTCTCGGCGATCGCCTCCGGCCTGATCGCCTCCGTCGCCCTCCTGCTGTCGTTGGTGCTCGTCGCCGTCCAGCTCGCCAGCTCGCAGTTCTCGCCGCGGACCCTGCGCAACTGGACGGGCGACCGCACCCTCCAGACCTCGGTCGGCCTCGTGCTCGGGACCGCCGTCTACTGCCTGCTCGTGCTGCGCGAGACCCGGACGCTCGGCGACGGCCAGGGCGCCGGCGACCTCGTGCCCCACGTGTCGGTCATCGTCGCCGTGGTCATGGGCATCTCGTCGCTGGTCTCGGGCCTGGTCGCCGAGGTTGAGCCGGACCCGGAATCGCGCGGCCCGCGCATCGTCCTGCGCGAACCCGTCGGTCACCATGCCGCGCCCAAGCCGTCCGCCGACCGCCTGCTGAAATCGCTGGCGAGCGATCTGGGGTCGAACGCGGTCGGTGTCGTGCTGTCCGGCACCGGAAGCGACGGGTCATATGGCGTGCAGGCGATCCGCGAAGCGGGCGGGATCACCATCGCGCAAGACCCCGGCACGTCGAAATACGACTCGATGCCGATCTCGGCGATCCGGACGGGTTGCGTCGACCTCACGCTCACGCCCGAACAGATCGGACAGCACCTTGCCACCGTCCTGCAACAGCCGCGCGATCTGTCGTCGCTCAAGGATCTGAACGAAAAGACGTCGAAGAACCACGACCTGTTCCAGATCCTGCTCGCACACACACTGGTCGATTTCCGGCACTACAAGGAAACGACGATCAACCGTCGCATCCATCGCCGGATGTTCGCGAAGGGCATCGAGACGTTCGAGGAATATGTCGAGCTTTGCCGCCGCTCGGTGGAAGAGGTCGAGGCGCTGTATCGCGACCTCCTGATCTCGGTCACCAACTTCTTCCGCGATCCCGATCAGTTCGCCGCGCTGGAACAGGAAATCGCCGAGCGGTTCGCGGATCACGACGACGAAACGATCCGGGTCTGGGTGCCGGGATGCGCGACGGGGGAGGAGGCGTATTCCATCGCGATCCTCGTGGCCGAGGCGCTGGGCGGGCTTGAAAAACTCTCCAAGGACAAGCTTCAGATTTTCGCGACGGACATCGACGACCGGGCGCTGGGCATAGGTCGCAAGGGCAAATACCCGGCCTCGGCGGCCAGCGACATTCCGGCGCGATTCCTCGACCGTTACTTCGACGTGTCGGACGACACCGTGAAGGTGAAGGACAAGCTCAAGCAGCATGTCATGTTCACCCGCCACAACGTGTTTCAGGATGCGCCGTTCATGTCGATCGACCTCGTATCGATCCGAAACGTGCTGATCTATTTCGAGGCGAAGTTGCAGGAGCGCGTGCTGACCCGCATTCAGTATGCGCTGAAATCGGATGGTCTGTTGTTCCTCGGCACGTCCGAGACGACGGGCGTGCTGGAAAGCTACTTCGTGCCCATCGAGTCGAACTCGAAGATCTTCGGCAAGCGGTCGCTGCGTCTGTCGCGGCCGCCGGGGCCGGAACGCACCCTGCCGGCGGGGCTCAATTTCCAGTCGGGGTCGGGCACCGGGTTCCATCGCGGCCAGATCGTCCACGAAAACACGTGGCGCTTCGACTCGCTCGCCCGGTCGGTCGTGTCCACAGGCATCCTGACGAACAGCGAAAAGTCGATCCTCAAAATCTATGGCGACATCGCCGAATTCGTTGAGATGCGGGAGCCGATTCAGGGCAGCATGACCCTAGGCGTCCTGAAAAAGACATTGGCCTATGAAGCCGGGTCGATGGTTCTGGTTGCGCTGAAACACAAGGAAACGCGCGCCGGTCAATGGCACCAGATCGACGGGCGCGGATACAACAACCTGCGTATGGTCGCCTATCCGATCATGCCGGAAAGCGGCGATTCCGAGAATGAGCCGCTCGTCCTGATCGGTTTCGAGACCGAGATGCGGGAAGAGCCGAAGGGCGACGAAGCCGAGCGGACGGATTACCTCGACTCCGAACTGACCCGCACCCGCGATACGCTTCAGGTCACCATCGAGCAGCTTCAGACATCGAACGAAGAGCTTCAGTCGCTGAACGAAGAACTCCAGTCGTCCAACGAGGAATTGCAGTCCACGAACGAGGAGCTCGAAACCTCGAACGAAGAACTTCAGTCGACGAACGAAGAACTCATCACGGTGAACGAGGAACTGCTGGTCAACACCTCGCAGCTTGAGCGGACGACCGCAGAGCTCAACGGTCTGATCTCGGGCATTCCGACCGTGATGATGATGCTGGACCTCGGCCTGCTTATCCGCCACGCG
>JBHIXO010000256.1:0-6347 GCA_041984725.1 Acidimicrobiales bacterium
ATCTCCCCGGAGAACAGCGGGTCGTCCCGGACCTCGTCGTCGCGCCGTCCGCGAGCGTCGGTGAGTCGCGCCTGGTCCTCCCGGTGCTCCTCGTCGTCGAACTGCTCTCGCCGTCCACGGCCCACTGGGACCGTGTCGCCAAGCGCGACGCCTACGCCGCGGCGGGCATCCCGCACTACTGGCTGCTCGACACGAGAGCGGGATCCGAGCGCTTCACTGCGCTGGCCCTCGACGGGGGACGCTACGGCGTCGTGGTCGACGACCCCGTCCGCGTCGACGTCGACCGGCCCGTGGCTCTGTCGGTCGACGTGGCGGCGCTCTTCACCCCGCCGACCTGACGTCGCCCCGGTCACGGGCCGCCGCGCTCGGCACCGGTACCGTGCAACCCCATGCCGGCACCCGTGACCGTGACGTTCCTCGGCGGCCTCGGCGAGATCGGGCGGAACTGCGCCTGCGTCGAGGTCGACGACCGGATCATGCTCATCGACTGCGGGCTGATGTTCCCCGACCTCGACATGCTCGGCATCGACCTGGTGCTGCCCGACTTCAGCTACCTGTACGACAACGCCGACCGCATCGAGGGCTGCATCGCCACCCACGGGCACGAGGACCACGTCGGCGGCCTGAGCTTCCTGCTCCGTGACCTGTCGTTCCCGATCATCGGGTCGGCCCTGACCCTGGGCCTGGCCCGCGGTCGGATCGAGGAGGCGGGCCTGCTCGACCGCACCGAGTTCATCGTCGTCGAGGACAACGAGCGCCGCTCGTTCGGGCCCTTCGACTGCGAGTTCATCCCGGTCACGCACTCGGTGCCCCACGGCTTCGCCACCGCCTTCCACACGCCCCAGGGCGTGCTCCTGCACTCCGGCGACTTCAAGATCGACCTCACCCCGGTCGACGGCCGCCTCACCGACCTGTCCCGTCTGGGTGCCCTCGCCCACGACCCGGGCGTGCGCCTCCTGCTGTGCGACTCGACCAACGCCGACGAGCGCGGCCACTCCCGGTCCGAGTCCAGCGTCGGCGAGGTCCTCTACGACCTGTTCCACGCCCACGAGGGCCGCCGGATCATCACCGCCTGCTTCGCCAGCCACATCCACCGGGTGCAGCAGATCGCCGACGCGGCGATCGCGTTCGACCGCAAGATCGCCACGCTCGGCATGTCGATGAAGAAGAACGTGCGCCTGGCGCGCAGCATGGGCCTGCTCCGCATCCCCGAGCACGCCCTCATCGACATCGAGGACATCGCCAAGTACCCGCCCGGGCAGGTCTGCGTGATCTCCACCGGGTCCCAGGGCGAGCCGATGTCGGCGCTCACGCTGATGGCGCACAACGACTCGCGCTGGCTGGAGCTGACCGGCGACGACACGGTGATCCTGTCGTCGCACCCGATCCCCGGCAACGAGATGAACGTGTCGAAGGTGATCGACGGCATCGTGCGCCAGGGGGCCGAGGTCGTCTACTCCGGCATCGCCGACGTCCACGCCACCGGCCACGCCAAGGCCGAGGAGCTCAAGACCTTCCACTCGATCGTGCGCCCCGAGTGGTTCATCCCGGTCCACGGCGAGTACCGCCACCTGGTCAGCCACGCCCGTCTCGCCCGGAAGATGGGCATCGACCCCGACCACGTCTGGGTCTGCGAGGACGGCCACCAGGTGCAACTCGACGACGACGGCCTGCGGGCGGTCGGGAAGGTGCCCGCCGGGTACCTGTTCGTCGACGGGACCATCGGCGACGTCGGCCACGGCGTGCTCCGCGACCGTCGCGTCCTCGCCGACGAGGGCGTCGTCGTCGTCATCGTGACCGTCGACGTCGAGACCGGCGCCATGATCACCAAGCCCGAGATCGTGACCCGCGGGTGGGTGTACGAGGCCGAGGCCGAGGGACTGCTGGCCGAGTGCGCCAACGAGGTCGAGAAGGCCGTCGGCGAGGTCAAGGACACCACCGACGTCGAGGCGATCCAGCGAGCCGCCCGCAAGGCGGCCGGCCGCTTCGTGAACCGCGAGACGAAGCGTCGTCCCATGATCGTCCCGGTCGTGCTCGAGGCCTGAACCCCGGGTTCGACGCCCGACGAGCGTTCCCTGGTCGTCGGTTCGTCGCCACCTGACCCTTCCGGTTCGTTCACCTTCGCTCCTTACGTTCCAAGCGTCCTGCCCTGGACCACCGGAACCACCGATCGAGGAGCACACCCCATGACCACGAACGACACCGCGGCCTTCGGCCGACGGAGCCTCCTGAAGGGCGGGGTCGCCGGCGCGGCTGCCCTCGCCTTCGGCGCGCTCGGCGCCGACGCCGTCGCAGGCGCGTCGAAGCCTGCCGGCTCGCGCCCCGGCCCGGGATCACCCAAGGGCGGCTACGGCGCCGTCGCCCCGGCGATCGACCAGGCGACCGGCCTGGCCCTGCTCGCCCTGCCCGAGGGTTTCACCTACTCGTCGTACGGCTGGACGGGTCAGACCATGTCCGATGGCCAGCCGACCCCGACCGACCACGACGGCATGGCCGTGGTCGGCAAACATGGTCGTCAGCTGGCGCTGGTCCGCAACCACGAGCTGTCTGCCGGCGAGAGCACGAACATGGTCGTCGACGGCGGCGCCGGCAACTACAACCCGAACGAGTTCGGCGGCTGCACCAACCTGGTCTTCGACACCGTCGCCGGCCGCTTCGTCGAGTCGTACGCCAGCCAGGGCGGCACGATCCGCAACTGCGCCGGTGGCCCGACGCCGTGGACGTCCTGGATCACCTGTGAGGAGACGTTCCACACCTGGAACAGCCGCGCCGACGGCTTCAACCACGGGTACGTGTTCGACGTGCCCGGCTTCGGGTTCAGCACCGGCGAGCCGATCCGAAGCGCCGGTCGCTTCTCGCACGAAGCGGTCGCCGTCGACCCCCGGACGGGCATCGTCTACGAGACGGAGGACGCCGGAACCTCCGCGCTGTACGCCTACCGGAACCCGGGGGGCAAGCGAGGTCTCGCCGACGGTGGCGACCTCTACGCCCTGGTCGTCGAGGGCACGACCCGGTTCGACCTCACGCAGGGCTTCGCGCCCGGACAGCGGTTCACCGTCACCTGGGAGAAGGTCGGTGACCCCGAGGGGATGAGCGGGCGAGCCTTCGACTCCGCGCCGAACGCCGCGGTGATCTCGCGAGGCGAGGGTGCCTGGTACGACTCCGGGATCGTCTACTTCGTGTCGACCGACGGCGGAGCCGCCGGCCTCGGGCAGGTCTGGGCGCTGGACCCCAAGCGGTCGACGCTGACCCTCGTCTTCGAGTCGCCCTCGGCCGACGTGCTCGATGCACCGGACAACATCGCGGTCAGCCCTCGCGGGGGCATCATCCTGTGCGAGGACGGTGGCGCCGATCCGCAGCGACTCCACGGCCTCAGCTCACGCGGCCAGATCTTCCCGTTCGCCGAGAATCGTCTCGAACTCGCGGCCGGCGACCTCGAGGCCATCGACGCCGTGTATCCGGGAACGCTCGCCAACTTCTGGGACGATGCCGTCGACACCTACACCGGCAGTGAGTGGGCCGGCGCGACGTTCCACGGCGACTGGCTCTTCGTGAACATCCAGTCCCCGGGCGTCACCTTCGCGATCACCGGGCCCTGGCAGCGGGGCGCGCTGTAGGTCGTACGAGCATCGGTGCGCCCGCCCGCCCACCCCGCCGGGCGGGCGCACCCGCGCGCCGGACGGATGTCGCCCGCTGGCCATCCGGTCGCCACCTGCTTCTCGTTCGGCGGAAATCTCGGGTTCCTAGCTTCCTGCTCCCTGTCCACTCGACAACGAGGTTCACGAGGATGCACATGGAGCACGAGGACGTGGGTTCGAACCCGTCCCAGAACCGGCCGTTCGACGACGTGCTGGAGACCCGGATCAGCCGTCGCGCCGTCATGGGCGGCGGTCTCGCCGCCGCGGCGTCGACCTTCTTCTTCGGGCTGCAGGCGTCGCCGGCCGCCGGTCGGGCGCCCGCCGCGGCGGGGACCGCCTCGAAGGCCGGCACGGTCCTCTCCTTCGACGCCATCCCCCTCGGCTTCGGCAACGAGGTCGTCGTCCCCGACGGCTACGAGGCGACGCCGTTCCTGCCGTGGGGCACGCCGATCATGTACGGCGCCGGCAGCAGCGACTACCCCGCCAACGCCGCCGAGCAGGAGCGCCGCATCGGCCTCGGCCACGACGGCATGTGGTTCTTCCCGCACCAGGGCCGGACCGACCAGGGCATCCTCTGCATCAACTTCGAGTACGGCACCGACGCCCACATCCAGAACGGGACCGGCGTCGCGCCCGGCACGCCGGAGTTCGTGGCGCTCTCGCAGGCCGTCCACGGCGTCGGCGTCGTCGAGATCCGCCGCAAGCCCAACGGCACCTGGATCGTGGTGCTCGGCAGCCGCAAGAACCGCCGCATCACGCCGAACACGCCGGTCGCGTTCAGTGGCCCCGCCGCCGACTCGCCGCTCCTCGAGAACCCGGCTGGCAACCACTTCGCCGGCACGGTGAACAACTGCGCCAACGGCAAGACCCCGTGGGGCACCTACCTGACGTGCGAGGAGAACTTCAACGGCTACTTCGGCAGCGAGGCGCCGTTCACGGCCACGCCCGAGCAGGCCCGCTACGGGTTCTCGGCCGGCGGCTTCGGCTACGCCTGGCACGTCCACGATCGCCGCTGGGACCTCAACGACGCCGCCTTCGCCAACGAGTCGAACCGCTTCGGCTGGATCGTCGAGATCAACCCCCGCCGCCCGGACGAACTGCCCGTCAAGCGCACCGCCCTCGGCCGGTTCAAGCACGAGAACGTGGAGATCGTCGAGGGCAAGGACATGCGGATCGTCGCTTACATGGGCGACGACGAGCGCTTCGACTACGTGTACAAGTTCGTCTCGACGATGAACTGGAAGAAGCTGATCAACCGGGGCATGAGCCCGCTGGACCACGGCACCCTGTACGCCGCCCGGTTCAACGACGACGGCACCGGCGACTGGCTTCCGCTGACCCTCGACGACCCGGCGCTCGCCGCCCGGTTCTCCGGCATGGACGACCTGCTCGTCCACGCCCGGATCGCGGGCGACATCGTCGGCGCCACGCCGATGGACCGCCCCGAGTGGGCGGCCGCCAACCCGCAGACCGGCGACGTCTTCATCACGATGACGAACAACACCCGCCGCACCGAGGCCAACGCCGCCAACCCGCGGGTCCCGAACCCCGACGGCCACATCATCAAGATCGCCGACACCGACATGCACGTCGGCGAGACCTTCGCCTGGGACATCTTCCTGCTCGCCGGTCCCGCCGACGACCCCACGGCGACGACCGATGCCGACAGCGAGCACGGCTCGCCCGACGGCCTGGCCTTCGACGCCGACGGCTGCATGATCATCATGACCGACGGCGGGCAGCCCGAGGGGTCGAACGACCAGATGCTCATGGGCGACCCGGCCACCGGTGAGGTCCGTCGGTTCCTGACCGGCGTGAAGGGTTGCGAGGTCACCGGCTACACCCCGCTCACCGGCGACGAGTTCATGGTCAACCTCCAGCATCCCGGCGACGGCGACCCCGCCATCAGCACCTGGCCGGGTGGCCCGGGCGCCGTCCCCCGCGACGCCTGCGTGGTGATCTCCCCGGCCGTCGACGCCGAGTAGGTCCCCGGGCCGGCGGTCGTCTCGGCCGCCGGCCCACCACCACCTCGGTCCTCCTGCTCGTTAGCGTTCCCCGGACTGTGGCTGCGACACGATCGACCCCGAAGAAGCGCGCCTCGGGCGCGCGCCCGCCCGCCAAGCGCGGGGGTGGGAGCACGTCGCGCAAGGGGGCCGCGACGTCTCGCTCGCGAGGGAAGGCGTCGGGTCGCGGCAAGTCGAACTCGTCGTCGACCCCGAAGGCGGTGAGCGCCACCGTCGGCGCGGCCCTCGACGGCCACACCGCCGATGTCGCCGGCCTCGCCCTGATCGGCGCGGGCGCGCTCGCCGGCGCCGGCCTCTACGCCGACGTGGCCGGCCTCGCCGGTCGCGTGATGGCCGCGGCCGCGACCGGCTTCGCCGGGCTCGCCGGGGTCCTCGTGCCGCCGGTCCTGGTCCTGCTCGGCGTCGCGCTCTTCCGGGCCGACGACCCCGACCGCGACCGCGGCACCTTCGGCCGGGCCCACGTCGTCGTCGGCGGCACGCTCCTCGCCCTGGCCGGCACGGGCCTCCTCCACGTCGGCCGCGACGCCCCGTCGTTCGACGACGGGTTCGACGCGCTCGGCGATGCGGGCGGCGTGCTCGGATTCGCGACCGGTGCCCCGCTCGTCGCGCTCGCCGACACCTGGGGCGCGGTCCTCGTCCTCGTGATTGCGGTGCTCATCGCCCTGTTCGTGATCACCAAGACCCC
>JBHIXO010000257.1:0-6336 GCA_041984725.1 Acidimicrobiales bacterium
CCTCGGCGGCCTCGGCGCCGCGGCCGACGACCTGTCGCCCCACCTCGCGAGCCGCCACGAGGTCGGGCGGATCCTGGCCGAGGGGCCGGTCCCCGTCACCGAGCTGCGGGCCGCCGTCATCATCGGTTCCGGTTCGGCCAGCTTCGAGATGCTGCGCAACCTCGTCGAGGTGCTCCCCGTGATGGTCACGCCGCGCTGGGTCGACACGCGGGTCCAGCCCATCGCCATCCGCGACGTCCTCCACGCGCTGGTGGCGGCCCTCGAGCGCGACGACGTCCGCGGCCGCATCGTCGAGGTCGGCGGCCCCGACGTGCTCACCTACCGCGAGATGATGCAGATCTACGCCGAGGTCGCCGGTCTGCGACGCCGCCTCATCGTGCCGGTGCCGGTGCTGAGCCCGGGGCTGTCGAGCCGCTGGGTCGGGTTGGTGACCCCCCTGCCCGGCGACCTGGCGTCACCGCTGGTCGAGAGCCTGGTCAACGAGGTCGTGGTCACCGAGCCGACGCCCGACCTGCTCGACGGCCACGACCCGATCACCTTCCGCCGGTCGCTCGAGCTGGCGCTGCGCCGCATCGAGGACCTCGACGTGCGCACGCGGTGGTCGGATGCCCGCCTGCCCGGCTCGTTGCCGTCGGACCCGCTGCCGTCCGACCCCGACTGGTCGGGCGGCACCGTCCTCGTCGACGAGCAGGAGACCCGCGCCGACGCGTCGCCCGAGCAGGTGTTCACGGCACTGGCCGGCATCGGCGGGGCGCGCGGTTGGTACGTCGCCGACGTGTTGTGGTCCCTGCGCGGCGTGGCCGACAAGCTCGTCGGAGGCCCCGGCATGCGGCGCGGGCGACGTGACCCCGACCGCCTCCGTGTGGGCGACGCGCTCGACTTCTGGCGGGTCGAGGCCCACGAGCCGCCCGAACTGCTCCGCCTCCGGGCCGAGATGCGGCTCCCGGGCGAGGCGTGGCTCGAGTGGCGCATCGAACCCGCGACCGGCGGCAGCCGGGTCGTCCAACGGGCGATCTTCGTGCCCCGGGGCCTGTTCGGCCGCGTCTACTGGTACGCGCTGGTCCCGTTCCACGCGTTGATCTTCGCCCGGCTCGCTCGGTCGATCGCCGACCGGGGCGCGACCACCTCGGTAGTGTCCACGCCATGAAGCGCCTGGTCCGACTCGCCGTGTTCGCCGGCATCGTCGCGGCGGTGGTCGCGGCGGTGAAGGCCCTCACCCGCGAGGACGACCCGCTCCCGGTGCCGCCGGCCGGACCCACCGGCGGCGCGTGGCCCAAGCTCGTCGAGACCCCGGCCGCAGCTCCCGCGGCCGCCCCGGCTCCGGGACCGGTCGCGGCACCGGCGCCCGCACCGGCGCCCGAGCCCACGACGCCGGAACCGGCCCCCGTGACCGACCGCAGCTGGGTCGAGCCCACCGCCGACGGCGAGTGCCCCGAGGGCTTCGCCATCAAGGCCAAGCTCAGCTCGAAGATCTTCCACGCGCCGGGCCAGTTGAACTACGACCGCACGACCCCCGACCGCTGCTACGCCTCCGCCGAGGCCGCCGAGGCCGACGGGCTGCGCGCCGCCAAGCGCTGACTGCGGGGCCGTTCGGCCCCACGCGTCACGTCAGGACGTGGACGGTCTGGATGCCCTCGACCGCGCGGAGCCGGTCGGCGACCTCGCGGGGGACGGCGGGTGACGTCGCCAGGACCATGAGCGAGGCCTGACCGCTCGTCGACTTGCCGAGGTGCATGTCGTCGATGTTCACGCCGGCGTCGGCGAGGGCCTGGGCGACGACGGCGATCATGCCGGGCCGGTCGTCGTTGCGGACGACGAGCATGTGGTCGGCGGGCGGCACGTCGACGGAGTGGTCGTCGATCTTCACGATGGCCGGCTCGTGCCGGGCCCCGACGAGCGAACCGCCGACCGCGTGGTGTCCGCCGCTCACCGTCACGAGGTTCACGAAGTCGTGCGGGGTGGTCGACGTCGTGTCGCGCACCTCGATGCCCCGCTCCTTGGCGAGCATCGGTGCGTTGACGAACGACACCGGCTCGTCGCTCACCTTGCCGAACGCCCCCTTGAGGACCGACAGCGTGAGGATGCGGGTGTCGTACTCGGCGATCTCGCCGGCGCACGAGATCTCGAGGACGTCGGGCACGCCCTCGTTGAGCGCGACGAACAGTGCGCCCATGCGCTCGGCCAGCGGCAGGAACGGCTTGATGGTCTCGGAGGCCTCGGCGGCGGCGACGTTCACGGCGAAGGGCACGAAGTCGCCGGCGAGCGCGAGGCCGACCATCTCGGCGATGGTGATGCCGGCCTTGTCCTGGGCCTCGTGGGTCGAGGCGCCGAGGTGCGGGGTGACGACGACCTCGTCGAGCTCGAACAGGGGCGACTCGGTGGTGGGCTCGGTCTCGAAGACGTCGATGGCGGCGCCGGCGATGCGGCCGTCGCGGATGGCGGCGGCGAGCGCGGGCTCGTCGATGACCCCGCCGCGAGCGACGTTCACGATGCGCTGTCCGGGCTTCGCCTTGGCGAAGTAGGCGTCGCCGATGAGACCCACGGTCTCGGGCGTCTTGACGAGGTGCAGGGTCACGAAGTCGGCGCGGGCGGCGAGCGTGTCGAGGTCGACCATCTCGACGCCGAGCCGGCGCGCCCGCTCGTCGGAGACGAAGGGGTCGTAGGCGACGACCTGCATCCCGAAGGCGTTGGCCCGCTGGGCGACGAGGGTGCCGATGCGGCCGAAGCCGACGATGCCGAGGGTCTTGTCGGCCAGCTCGACGCCCGTCCACTCCTTGCGCTCCCAGCGACCCGCCTTGAGCGCGGCGTTGGCGACCGGGATGTTGCGGGCCTGGCTGAGCAGCATCGCCATCGTGTGCTCGGCGGTCGACAGTGTGTTCGACTGCGGCGCGTTGACGACCATGACGCCGCGTTCGGTCGCCGCCTCGGTGTCGACGTTGTCGAGACCGATCCCGGCCCGGCCCACGACGATGAGATCGGTGCCCGCCTCCAGCACCTCGCGGGTCACCGTGGTCGCCGACCGGATGATCAGTGCATGGGCGCCCCGGACGAGGTCGAGCAGCTCCTCGGGCGACTTCTTGAGCTGGATGTCGACGTCGTGGCCTGCGGCGCGGAGCTTCTCGAGCCCACTCTCGGCGATCTCTTCGGTGACGAGGATGCGTGCCATCGGGGCCGAGTCTCGCGGCTCCCGTCGACGGGCGTGAAAAGCTTCACGACATGGGGACGAACGACAGGACGAACGACGGGGAAACCACGGACGACGACGTGATCACGGGCGGCCGCTACCTCCGTGAGGAGCAGTACGCGGACGAGGCCAACCTGGCGGCGCGCCAGGCCATCTACCGCTTCGCCGAGCCCGGTCCGAACATCTTCGACGTCACGCTCGACGCCCTGGCCCTGGCCGGCGACGAGCGGATCGTCGACGTCGGCTGCGGCAACGGCCTGTGGCACGCCGCGCTCGCCGCCCGCGGTCACCGGGGCGCGGTCGTCGGCGCCGACCTCTCCGACGGGATGCTCCTGGCGGCGAGGGGCTGGAACGTGGCCCAGATGGTGCAGGCCGACGCCGTCGCCCTGCCCGTCCGCAGCGGGTCCGCCGACGGCGCGTTCGCGATGCACATGCTGTACCACGTCGCCGACAAGACGCAGGCGCTGACCGAGCTCGGCCGGGCGCTTCGCCCGGGCGGGGTCGTGGCGGTCACGACGAACGGTCGGGCCCACATCGCCGAACTCGACACGATCACCGAGCAGGCGCTCGGCGACGTCACCGGGGAGTCCGTCGAGGCCGTCGGCGGCCGGCTCGGCTTCTACGTCGACGACGGCGCGCCCCTGCTCGAGGGCGTGTTCGACAACGTCACCACCCACTGGGTGCGGGGGCGCCTGGCGGTCGACGACCCCGACGTCGTCGCCGGCTACGTGGCGAGCATGATCCCGGTCCTGGCCGCGCTCGACGCGACGGGCGTGGCGGCCGTGCGCGACCGCGCCCTCGCGATCGCCGAGGAACGGATCGCCCGCGACGGCGTCGTGGCCGTCACGACCGAGTCGGGTGCATTCCTCGCTCAGGCCCGGGGCACGAGCGCGAGCTGACGCGACTGGGCCACGAGGCGCCCGGTCGCGTCCCAGACCTCGCCGTCCTCCTCGAGGAAGCCGCCGGTCACGAACCGGGTCGTGAAGGCGCATCGCAGCGGGCCGGGTGCGGGCCGGGCCCGGACGTGGGCCGTGAGCTCGACCGTCGGGGTCCATGCCACCGGGATCTCGGTGTTGAAGATGGTGGGCGGGAACGCGTCGGTCGCCTGCAGCAGACCGATCGTGTCGACCGGCTCGTCCGCGCCGTCGGCGAGCGGTGGGAACGCGAACCAGCCGCGCATCCGCGCCGTGCCCGACCGTTGCCCGTGGCCGAAGCCCCCGTCGTCGGGATGGAGCCGCAGGTCGACCTTCGACATGAACGACGGCGGGAAGCCCTCGCCCGACGGCGTCACGGCCACGGTGTCGGCGAAGGGCGGCAGCTCGGTGGGGGCGGCGTCGACATGGGTCGGACCGGCCTCGGGATCGGAGCTGGCGGCCAGCGTCCCGAACGTGCCGAGCAGCGCCAGCACGGGACGGCCGTCCTCGTCGAGCAGCGAGCCGCGGACGGTCGCGAAGGCCTTGCCCTCCTTGACGACCTCCGTGGCCACCCGCACGGGCCCGGGGCGTCCCGGTCGGAGGTAGTGGGCCGAGATCGTGACCGGGTCGGGGCGGCCGCTCGCCTCGCGCATGGCGCGAGCGGCGATGGCGAGCAGGTAGCCGCCGTTGGCGTTGCCCATGATGTCCCAGCCGTCGTGGACGGTGGCCGAGTAGGTCTGCTCGTCGATGCGGTCGACTGCGGTGGCGTCAGCGAATCCCACGTCGGCTGACAACGCTGCGACGGCCCGGTTTCATCCGCGCCCGGCCCGTGGCGGCGACCCGGTTCAGGCGATGCGCTCGGTCGGGACGAACGCGGTCAGGGCCAGGAGCCGGGCGACGGGTGGGCGGGCGTTGCGGATGCACAGCACGCCGCCGGTGGACTCGAGATCCTCCCGGGCGTGCTCGAGCACGGCCAGCGCGGCCGTGTCCATGAACGTCACGCCACGGAGGTCGACGTCGAGCTCGTGCACGCCGTCGAGCAGGGCGCGGTGGACGCTCGCCACCAGGTCGGCGACGGACCCGGCATCGATCTCCCCCACCGGGGCGATCGTGGCCCGGCGGCGGACCGTGTCCAGGCTGGTGCAGGTGTCGGTGATGACCATGGCGTCTGGCTCCTCGTGTCCAGGTGTACCCCGGTGAGACGCTCCAGCCGGCGCGGCAGTGCCCATCGTCGGGCAGCTGGAACACATCCGTCACAACCGTCACGGACCGGACACGGGCGTTCAGCCTGGCAGGTTGTCGATCTCGACGTCGGGGACGCCGGGCGGCTCGAAGCCCAGCACACGCCCGTAGAACGCCAGCTCGGAGCCGAGGACGGCGATCACGGTCTCGGACCGTCGGAAGCCGTGCTGCTCGCCCTCGAAGGCCAGGTAGGCGACCGGGACACCCTTGGCGCGCAGCGCGTCGACCACCATCTCCGACTGGTTGGGGGGCACGATCTCGTCCTCGAGGCCCTGGAAGACGATCAGCGGGTTCCCGAGTCGGTCGACGTGGTTGATCGGCGAGCGCTCGTCGTACACCGCCTTCGCCTCCGGATAGGGGCCGACGAGGCCGTCGAGGTAGCGCGACTCGAACTTGTGCGTCTCCTCCGCGAGCGCGGTGAGGTCGGCGACCCCGTACGACGACGCGCCGGCGGCGAAGACGTCGCTGCCCACCATGGCGGCGAGGACCGTGAAGCCACCGGCGGAGCCGCCCCGGATGGCGAGACGGTCGGGATCGGCGAGGCCCCGGTCGGCGAGGTGGGTGGCCGCGGCGATGCAGTCCTCCACGTCGACGACGCCCCACGTGCCCTGAAGCAGATCGCGGTAGGGGCGGCCGTAGCCCGTGGACCCGCCGTAGTTGACGTCGACGAGGGCGAACCCCCGGCTGGTCCAGTACTGCTTGGCGAGGTCGAGGCGGCCGCGGGCCATGGCGGTCGGGCCGCCGTGGATGAGCACGAGCAGCGGCGGACGCTCGCCGTCCGGGGGCGCGACGTCGGGGTTGGTCGGCGGGTAGTACAGGGCGTGGGCGGTGCGCTGCCCCCCGGGCCCCGAGGGGAACGACACCGGCTCGGCCACCGAGAACCACGACGGGTCGAGGCCGAGGTCGCGGGACGGGCGCAGCACCTCGGCCGTGGCGGGTCCGTCGTCGCCGATCGCGACGCGGGCGACGACGGACTCCTGCTCGAAGCCGGCGCCG
>JBHIXO010000258.1:0-6326 GCA_041984725.1 Acidimicrobiales bacterium
CACCTGCTCGAGGACCGCGGTCGTGAACCCGAACCAGTCGCCGAGGGCGAGCGCGGCGCGGGGGTCGACGGGTAGGTCCTCGTCCACGGCACCGGCGGCGACGACATCGCGGAAGCCGTGATCAAAGTCCGGATCGAGATCGACCCCCACGAAGGATGCGGCGGCCGCGAGCGTCGTGATCGGCTCCACCGCCACGTCGTCGCCCGACTGACGGACGAGGGCACCGGCGCTGACCCGCACCTGGACGTCGTCGCCGAAGAAGGGGGTGCCGAAGCCCCCGAGCGTCCACCGCAGGCCGAACTTCCCGTTGGCATCGCGCCGGGCGCGGTAGACGACGTGCACCGCCAGACGGTGCAGCGCGTCGCGGGTCGAGGTGAAGGCCTCGGGCAGTGGGGCGAGCGGCTTCCACGCCGCGAGCCAGCGGTCGGCGGCGAACTCCGCGATCCGGGGCCGGCTGAGCACGGCCTCGGCCCAGGTCGTGCCGTCGTCGGGGACACCCGCTGACACCGGCAGGACGACCACGCCCTCGGCACCGCTCGGGTCGACGGGGTCATCGGCCAGGTGGTCGCCGTCATGGACGGCGGGGGGCGACGGCTCGAGCACCCGAGCCGACGTGCCGTCGTGCAGCACCGCATCGGCCTCGGCGCGGGCGTTCCGGGCTCCGGTGGTGGGCGGCTCGGTCATCGCGCCTCCGGGCGGTCGTCGCCGGACGTTGGTGCGTTTCGTGTCGCCTACCACACTAAACGCACCACAGAACGGATTGGGGTCAGGGGGTGGTGATCGCCGATCGGACCAGCGCCTGCACGGCGGCGAGGTCGGCCGCGACGGCGCCGACGCGCTCCTCGCGCTCGTGCTGGTCGGCATAGCGGTCGGGCAGCGGCGGGCGGGTGCCGGTGGCGGCCTCGACGGCGTCGGGGAACTTGCCGGCATGGGCGGTGGCCAGGCAGACGACCGGCGCGTCGGGGAGCCCGGCGGCCCGCTCGACCGCGCCGACGCCGACCGCGGTGTGCGGGTCGAGCGCGCGCCCGGTGCGGCGGTGCACGTCGGCGATGACCGCCCGGGTCTCCTCGTCGTCGAGACGGGCGCCCCACCACCCGTCGGGCCGGGGGGCCGCGACGTGGCCGCTCGCCCGGAACTCGGCCAGCAGCTCGCCGGTGGCCGAGCCGTCACGGTCGAGCAGGTCGAACAGGAGACGCTCGAGGTTGGAGCTGACCTGGATGTCCATGCTCGGACTGATCGTGGGGACGACGGGCTCGGCCGTCAGCGCGCCGGTCTCGAGCCAGCGGGTCAGGATGTCGTTGCGATTGCTGGCGACGAGGAAGCCGGCGACGTCGAGCCCCATCCGCTGCGCGACCCACCCGGCGAACACGTTGCCGAAGTTGCCCGTCGGCACCGAGAAGACCGGGGCGGCGCCGGTCACCGACCGCACGGCGCGGGCCGCGGTGACGTAGTAGACGACCTGGGCCATCACCCGACCCCAGTTGATCGAGTTCATGGCCGACAGCCAGACCTCGTCACGGAAGGCGCGGTCGGCGAACGCGGCCTTGACGATGTCCTGGCAGTCGTCGAACGTCCCGGCGACCGCGGCGGCGTGCACGTTGGGCGCGTCGATCGTGGTCATCTGGCGGCGCTGCACCTCGGACACCCGTCCGCCGTCGGGGAACAGCACGACGCAGTCGATCGCCGCCCGGCCGGCCGACGCGGCCATCGCGGCCGAGCCCGTGTCGCCGGACGTGGCGACCAGGATCGTGGCCCGCCGGCCCCGCTCGGTCAGGAAGTGGTCGAAGAGCCGTCCGACCAACTGCAGGGCGACGTCCTTGAACGCGATGGTCGGGCCGTGGAACAGCTCGAGCAGGTAGCGGGCCCGCCCGTCGACCTCGTCGAGCGGGACGACGGGACACACGTCCTCGTGGTCGAACGTCGCGTACGCGTCGGCGCAGATGCGCTCGAACGACGGCCGGTCGAGCGTGCCGGCGACGAAGGGCCACATCACGGCGGCCGCGGTCTCGGCGTAGGACCAGGCGTCGTCGATCGGGGGCAGCGTCGGGAACTCTGCGGGGACGAACAGCCCGCCGTCGGGGGCGAGGCCGGTGAGCATGGCGTCGGCGAAGTCGTGCCGGGGCGCGTCGCCTCGCGTCGACACGTAGTCGAGCGTCGCCGTCACGGTGTCGCTCACTCGCCCAGCACCCGCAGGACGCTGTTCACGGCGGCGACGTCGTCGCTCTCCTCGAAGCGCGCCATCGTCGCCCGGATGTCGGCGTCGCGAGCCTCGTGGGTGATGAAGATGATGCGGGCGTCACCGTCGAGACCCACCTGCTCCATCGACTGGATCGACACGCCGTGCTCGCCGAGCACGCCCGCCACCCGGGCCAGCACGCCCGGACGGTCGCGCACGTCGATGTTCAGGTAGTACGCCGACGACAGCTCCCCGACCGGGACGAGCGGCACCGGGTCGGAGGCGGTGATGCTGGCGTGGGCGCCCTTGCGGAGGTTGCCCGCGGCGTCGATCAGGTCGCCGAGCACCGCGCTCGCCGTGGGGCCGCCGCCGGCGCCGCGCCCGTAGAACATCAGGTCGCCGACCGACTCGCCCTCGACGAAGATCGCGTTGAAGCTGTCGCGCACCGAGGCCAGCGGGTGGTTGGCCGGCACGAGCACGGGGTGGACCCGCACGGCGACGCCGGTGTCGAGCCGCTCGATCATGGCGAGGAGCTTGACGACGTAGCCGAGCTTGGTCGCCTGCGCGATGTCGGTCGGGCTGATGTGGGTGATGCCCTCGGTGTGGACGTCGTCCATCACGACGCGGGCCCCGTAGGCGATCGACGCGATGATCGCCGCCTTGGCCGCCGAGTCGTGCCCGAGCACGTCGGCGCTGGGGTCGTTCTCGGCGTAGCCGAGCGCCTGGGCCTCGGCGAGCACGTCGTCGTAGGCCGCACCCTCCTCGGTCATCTTGGTGAGCACGTAGTTCGTGGTGCCGTTGACGATGCCCATGACGCGGGTGATCTGCTCGCCGGCGAGCGACTCGCGCAGCGGGCGGATGAACGGGATGCCGCCGGCGACGGCCGCCTCGAACAGCAGGTCGACCCGGGACGAGTCGGCCAGTTCGTACAGCTCGGTGCCGACCGACGCGAGCAGCGCCTTGTTGGCCGTCACCACCGGCTTGCCGTTGGCGAGGGCCTTGGCCACGAGCGTACGGGCCGGCTCGACGCCACCCATCAGCTCGAGCACGACGTCGACGCCCGGGTCGTCGACGACGGTCGAGGGGTCGTCGGTGAAGTGGTCGGCCGGCAGGTCGATCGGGCGGGGCTTGGTCAGCGACCGCACCGCGACGGGGCCGACCTCGAAGCGCAGACCGGTGTGGTAGGCGATGTCGTCGCCGCTGCGCTGGAGCAGGTCGACGAGCGCACCGCCGACGACGCCACAGCCGAGGAGTCCGATGCGGATGGGGTCGCCGTTCGACGCGCCCACTGCGTCGGTCGCCTGTGCGTCTGCCATGGCGCAAACGTAGCCAGCGCCGGACGATCGGCCGACACGGCTTCGATCCCGGCGAACGGCAGCGCGCCTACACGACGTCGTTGCGGACCAGGTCCTCGAAGGTCTCGCGCCGGACGACGAGCCGGGCGTCGCCGTCGCGACAGAACACGACGGCGGGCCGCAGGATCTTGTTGTAGTTCGACCCCATCGAGTGGCCGTACGCGCCGGTGACCGGCGTGGCCAGCACGTCGTCGACGTCGAGGTCGTCGGGGACGAAGCCCGCGCGCACGAGCAGGTCGCCCGACTCGCAGTGCTTGCCGACGACCCGGACCTCACGGGGCCGCTCGGCACCGGCCGCACGGGGCAGGAACGTCTCGTAGCCCGAGCCGTAGAGCACGGGACGCGGGTTGTCCGACATGCCGCCGTCGACGCTCACGTAGGTCCGCACACCTGGGATGTCCTTGACCGTCCCGACCGTGTAGAGCGTCACGGCCGCCGCCGCGGCGATCGAGCGGCCGGGCTCGGCGGTGATGCGGGCGTCGATGCCGGCGTCGCGACAACCGGCCTGGATGGCGTGGGCCCAGTCGGTGAGCGTCGGTGCCGACTCGCCCTCGACGTAGGCGACGCCGAGGCCCCCGCCGATCGAGAACTCGGGGAGGCCGTGGGCGTTCACGAACGGAGCCATCGCGGCGACCGCGTCGTGGAAGGAGTCGGCGACGAACACCTGGGACCCGATGTGCATGTGGATCCCGACGAGGTCGACGGCCGGGGACGACATGGCGAGCTCGATCGCCCGACCCGCCGCGCCCGAGTGCAGACCGAAGCCGAACTTGGAGTCCTCCTGACCGGTCTGGACGAACTCGTGGGTGTGGGCCTCGATGCCCGGCGTGATGCGGAGCAGGACCTCGGGGGCCAGACCGTCGTCCTGGTGGAGCCGGGTGAGCCGTTCGAGCTCGTCGAAGGAGTCGACGACGATGCGCCCGACCCCGTGGGTTCGGGCCATCGCCAGCTCGGCGAGCGACTTGTTGTTGCCGTGGAGGACGAGCCGCTCGGCCGGGACGCCGGCGGTGAGCGCCACGTGCAGCTCGCCCGCGGTGGCCACGTCGAGGTGCATGCCCTCCTCGTGGGCGAGCCGGGCCATGGCGACGCACAGGAACGCCTTGGTCGCGTACGCGACCCCGTCGGGGAAGGCGGCGACGGCCTCCCGGCAGCGGTCGCGCAGGTGCTGCTCGTCGTAGACGAACAGCGGCGTGCCGAACTCGTTGGCGACGTCGATCAGGTCGCACCCGCCGATCGACAGGCGACCGTCGTCACCGATCGACGCGGTGTCGGGCAGCAGGTGGTTGGGGAGCGGTCCGGCCACGTCCGCCGCCTACATCGACTCGGGCGCCGAGACGCCGAGGAGGTCGAGCCCGATGGCGAGGCCGATCCGCGTCGCTTCGACCAGCCACAGGCGGGCCTGGGTCAGCTCGGGCGGCACGTCACCGATCACGTAGCAGTCGTGGTAGAAGCCGTGGAACCGGTCGGCGAGCTCGCGCACCCAGTTCGTGACCACGTGCGGGGCGCGGTCGTTGGCCGCCCGCACCACGGTGTCGGGCAGCTCGGACAGGGTCCGCAGCACCTCGATCTCGCGCTCGTGGGTGAGCAGGCCGAGGTCCACCTCGCCGATCGGTCGGCGGGTGACACCCGCCTCGGTCGCCTTGGCCACGATCGAGTGGATCCGGGCGTGCGCGTACTGCACGTAGAAGACCGGGTTGTCGTTCGACTTCGACGTGATGAGGTCGAGGTCGATGGTCTGGGGGCTGTCGATCGACTGCAGCAGGTAGGTGAGGCGCGCGACGTCGGCGCCGACCTCGTCGACCAGGTCGCGGAGCTCGACGATGTCACCGGCCCGCTTCGACAGCTTCACCTCCTTCCCGTCGCGCTCGAGCCGTGCCATCTGCACGATGGGCACCTCGAACTCGGCGGGGTCGTGGCCGAGCGCCTCGATGGCGGCCCGCATGCGCGGGACGTAGCCGTGGTGGTCGGCGCCCCACACGTCGATCAGCAGGTCGAAGCCGCGCTCGAACTTGTCCCGGTGGTAGGCGATGTCGGGGAGCAGGTAGGTGAACTCGCCGTCGGACTTGACGAGCGGGCGGTCCTTGTCGTCGCCGAACTCGGTCGAGCGCAGCCAGGTGGCGCCGTCCTGTTCGTAGACGTGCCCGCGCTCGCGCAGGTCGGCCAGGGCCCGCTCGACCGCGCCGTTGGCGACCAGCGCCCGCTCGGACGACCAGACGTCGAAGTGGACGTGGAAGCGCCCGAGGATGTCGCGCTGGTCGGCGAGCGCCCGCTCGTAGCCCCACTCGAGCGCGGCCTCGGTGGAGTCGACGGTCGCCGGCATGTCGGCGGCCCAGTCGGCGACGTACTCGCCGCCGTAGCCCTGCTCGGGCAGCGCCGTGCCGTCGCGCCGGGCGAGGAGCGAGTCGGCGTAGTTCCGCATCTGGACACCGCGGTCGTTCAGGTAGAACTCGCGGGTGACGGTGTAGCCCGCCCGCTCCAGCTCGACGCCAAGGCGGCGGCGCTGCTGTGGCATGATCATCTCGACGAGTCGCACACCGTGTCGCAGGGCATCGACTCGGCGGACGGCAATTTTTTGCACGGCATCATGCACCGCCGCGAGCCGGACTACTCCAACGCCAAGTACTGGTTCCGCCGCGTGGGCGGCCATCCCGTGTTCGAACCGCTGGCCGCCGACGCAGCCGAGTTGGCGTTGGAAAGCGGCGTCGACGCAGCGAAGTCGCTCACGTCCAGCGGTGATTGGGACGCCTTTCATTTCGTCGATCTCTGTCAACAGGCTGCCCGCCGCGGCGGAGAGT
>JBHIXO010000259.1:0-6320 GCA_041984725.1 Acidimicrobiales bacterium
GCCCGTCAAGGTCGGGTCGATCGTGTGCTGCTCCTCGGCCGCGTCGGCCAGTGCCTCGACGGCGTCGTCGTCCAGGTCGGCCGCCGCCGGCTCGAACGCGATGACCAGCGGACGGTGGTCGTCGCGGAGGCGACCGAGCACGCGGCGCACGGTGGGTTGGTCGAGGAGGCCGGCCTGGCGGTGCACCCGTGTCGGGATCCCGAGCCCGGCCAGCCCGCGGTCGAGGGCGACGATCTGGTCGTGGGTGCGGGCCAGGACGGCGAACGAACGCCACGGGTGGCCGGGGCCGTGGCCGCGCCGGATCAGGGCGGCGATCGTCTCGACCTCGGCGAGCTCGTCGCGGTGCTCCCGGCAGCGCACGGGGTCGCCGGGCGATCCCGCCGAGCGCGGATGGCGGTCGGGGAGGCCCGCTGCGGCGATGACGGCGGCGGCGGCGGCCGTGATCTCGGGCGTCGACCGGAAGGTGCGGTCGAGGACCACCGTCTCGAGCGCCGGCCAGTGGCGGGCGAGCCCGGTCAGCAGCCCCGGATCGGCGCCGTTCCAACCGTAGATCGACTGGTGCGTGTCACCGACGACGAACACGTCCCACCGGTCGCCACGCCACGCCTCCAGCAGCCGGAACTGGAGCGGGTTCACGTCCTGGAACTCGTCGACGAAGAGGTGCCGGAACCGCCACCGGACGGCGGCGGCGAAGGCGTCGTCGCCCTCGATGGCGGCGGCGCACGCCGCGAGCAGGTCGTCGAAGTCGACGACGTGGCGACGGGCCTTGGCCTGTTCGTACGCCGCGAAGCGCTCGGCGATCCGGCCCGACGGCATCCGGGTCCGGCGGCTGGCGGCCCGGGCCGCGTCGACGTAGGTGTCGGGGCGCACGAGCCGGGCGCGCGCCCAGGCGATCTCGGTGCCGAGCTCGGCGAGCTGGGCCGGGGCGGTGATCTCGAGCTGGTCGCGCAGGAACGGCCGCACCCGGTCGAGGAGGTCGGGTGGCGTGCGACCCTGGGCGGACCAGCGGTCGCGGAGCAGGCGCCAGGCGATGGCGTGGAACGTCCCGGCGTCGATGCGATCCCGGATGCCCGACCGGCGCAGGCGGACCCGCAGCTCGTCGGCCGCCTTGCGCGTGAACGTCACGCAGAGGACGTGGCTCGGGTCGGCGTGCCCGGTGGCGAGGCGGTGGGCGACCCGGGCCGTGAGCACCCGGGTCTTCCCGGAGCCAGCCGGGGCGATGACGGCGAGCGGCATGGCGGACGAGGTGACCGCCGCCCGCTGGCGCTCGTCGAGCCCGTCGAGCAGGGCGTCCGGGTCCATCGAGCGCAGCGTAGAGGCCGTCCCGGTGTGGCGGACACGTGCCTCCGGCTCGGTACGGTCCCGGCGATGATCGAGGTCGACCCCGAGCGCTTCGAGCGCCTCGTCGCACTCGCGCTCGACGAGCTGCCCGAGCCGCTCGCCGAGGCGCTCGACAACGTGATGGTCCGCATCCGGACCGGCCGGGACACCGGGGGTCTGCTCGGTCTCTACGAGGGCGTGCCCCTCACCGAGCGGGGCGACTACGGCGCCTGGGGGGCGACCATGCCCGACCAGGTGACGATCTTCCGGCGGCCCATCTGCGCCATCTGCGACACCGAGGACGAGGTCCGCGAGCAGGTGCGGGTGACCGTGATCCACGAGCTCGCCCACCATTTCGGCATCGACGACGACCGGCTCGACGAGCTCGGCTGGGCGTGAGCGCGGCGTCGTCGCCTGCCGTACCATCCCGCCGTGGCGTTCCCCCGGAAGTTCCTCAACGACGAGGAGGACATCGTCCTCGACCTCAACCCGCACTGGTGGTTCATGGCCGCCCAGACGGCTGCCCTCGTCGCCGCCATGGTCATCGGGGTGGTCGTGCTGACCCAGGTCGACAGCGGCCCGGTGTGGCTCCTCGCCGGCGTCCTCATCCTCGCGGCCGTCGTCTGGTGGGGCATCCGCTGGATGGCGTGGCGGACGACGAACTTCGTGGTGACCACCGACCGACTGATCTACCGCAACGGCGTGCTGGCCAAGGAGGGGATCGAGATCCCGCTCGACCGGGTCAACAACGTCCTGTTCTCCCAGACCATCTTCGAACGGATGCTCGGCGCCGGTGACCTCGTGATCGAGTCGGCGGGCGAGAGCGGCCGGCAGGCCTTCTCCGACGTGCGCAAGCCGTCGGCGGTGCAGAACGAGATCTACCGCCAGATCGAGTCGAACGAGAACCGCAAGTTCGACCGGATCGGCCGCAACGGCGGCGTCGGGGGCTCGTCCTCGGTGGCCGACGAGCTGGCCAAGCTCGACGAGCTCCGTCGCAACGGCGTGCTCTCCGAGGAGGAGTTCGCCGCCCAGAAGGCCCGCCTCCTCGGCGGGTAGCTCAGCGGGGCTCGACCCGCGCCCCCGCGCCCGGGCGGACGATCCACGCCCGCTCGTACGCGCCGGGGTCGACCGCGCCGGGTTCGGCGACGGCGACGACGCAGCCGCCCCACCCGCCACCGGTCATCCGTGCCCCGTGCACGCCAGCGGTCGTGGCCAGTCGGTCGACGAGGTCGTCGACGGCGGGCACCGAGCAGGCGAAGTCGTCGCGCAACGACGCGTGCGACGCGACGAACAGGGCGCCGAGGGCTGGGCCGTCTCCGGCGCGCAGCGCGGCCACGGCGTCGTGGACACGCGCGTTCTCGGTGACGACGTGGCGGGCGCGCCGGCGTACGGCCGGGTCGGCGATCGTGGCGACGTCGTCGAGGCCGGCGGCGGTCAGCGGCCCGATGGCGGCGGCGGCGGCCTCGCACTCGGCGCGGCGCTCGGCGTACGCGCTGCCCGCGAGGGTCCGCTCGTGCTCGGAGTGCACGACGACGAACTCGACGCCGTCGGGGACGGCGACGGGGTCGATCGACCGTGCCGTGCAGTCGAGCACCAGGGCGTGGCCCGCCACCCCGCCGACCGAGGCGAGCTGGTCGAGGATGCCGCACGGCACGCCCGACGCCCGCTGCTCGGCCCGCTGGCACGCCTCGGCGAGCGCGAGCGGCTCGACGGGGTCGTCGGCGGTGAGGGCCAGGGCGACCGCGACCTCCAGTGCTGCCGAGGACGACAGCCCGGCGCCGGCGGGAAGGTCGCTGCGGACCTCGCCGACGAGACCGGCGCGAGGCCGGACCTCGGCGACCACGCCGGCGACGTAGCGGGCCCACGCCGGCTCGACCGCCGCCGGGTCCTGCACGTCGATGGACACGTCGGCGACACCCGCGGCATCCGACGAGCGGAGGCGGACCCGGTCGCCGCTGCGTTCGCCCACGACGGTGACGCCGAGGTCGACGGCCATCGGCAGGCACCACCCGCCGGTGTGGTCGGTGTGGTCCCCGATCAGGTTCACCCGACCGGGAGCGAACGCCCGGACCCCCGACGCCCCGTCGCCGGGAGGCGGGGGTGGGGACGGCGCCGGCACCGGTCGATCTTGACCGAACAGTCAAGCACCGGCAAGCATCGGGCCATGGGGGAGACGATCCATCAGGTGAACGGCATCGAGCTCTGCGCCGAGGTCCACGGACCCGACGACGGTGAGCCGCTGCTGCTGGTCATGGGGCTCGGCGCCCAGCTGGTGAGCTGGCCGACCGGCTTCGTCGACGCGCTGGTCGAGCGGGGCTTCCGCGTCGTCCGGTTCGACAACCGCGACGTGGGCCACTCGACGCACTTCGCCGACTTCACGCCCGACCTCATGGGTGCGATGGCCGCACTCGCCGGGGGCGACCCCGTGGCCGCGCCGTACTCGCTGTCGGACATGGCGGCCGACGCCGCCGGCCTGCTCGACGTGCTCGGCATCGACTCGGCGCACGTGGTCGGTGCGTCGATGGGCGGGATGATCGTGCAGGCGATGGCCGTCGACCATCCCGCGAAGGTCCGCTCGGTGACGTCGATCATGTCCACGACCGGCGACCCCGACGTCGGCCAGCCCGCCCCGGAGGCCCAGGCCCTCCTGCTGGCCGCACCGCCGACGACGGTCGAGGAGGCCAAGGCGCAGGCGCGCCAGGCCGACGCCGTGTGGGGCAGCCCGGCCCACCCCGACCCCGAGGCCGCGGCCGAGCGGGCCGAGCGGGAGTGGAACCGGGTGCGCAACCCCGAGGGCGTCGCCCGTCAGCTCGTGGCCATCGTCTCGTCGCCGAGTCGCAGCGAAGGCCTCGGCGGCGTCACGATGCCGTTCACGGTGATCCACGGCACGGCCGACACGCTCGTCACGCCGAGCGGCGGGCGCCGTACGGCCGAGGCCGTGCCCCACGCCGAGCTCGTCGAGATCGAGGGCATGGGCCACAACCTCCCCGAGCCGCTCTGGCCGCGGATCATCGACGAGATCGTCGCCACGACGCAGCGCGTCCCCGCCTGACCAGGCCGCTCCGAACCTCCACCACCGAACCCCACCCCGAAGCACGAAAGGGCACCACCACCCCATGGGACCTCTCCAGGGCGTCACCGTGATCGAGATCGCCGGCATCGGGCCGGGTCCGTTCTGCGCCATGCTCCTCTCCGACATGGGCGCCGACGTGATCCGCGTCGACCGCGCCGGCCAGGTCATGGGCGGTGACCCCGAGTCGCCCCCGGCCGACGTCTCGAACCGTGGCCGACGCTCGATCGGCGTCGACCTCAAGAGCCCCGACGGCGTCGAGACCGTCCTGTCGCTCGTCGAGCGGGCCGACGCGATCATGGAGGGCTTCCGGCCCGGCGTCGCCGAGCGCCTCGGCATCGGCCCGGACGACTGCCTGGCCCGCAACGAGAAGATCGTCTACGGCCGCATGACCGGCTGGGGTCAGACCGGCCCCTACGCGCAGGCCGCCGGCCACGACATCAACTACATCGCCCTCGCCGGCGCGCTCGACCCCATCGGTCGCCGCGGCGAGGCCCCGGTCCCGCCCCTCAATCTCGTCGGGGACTTCGGCGGCGGCGGCATGTTCCTCGCGTTCGGCATCGTGTGCGCACTCCTCGAGGCCAAGGGCTCGGGCAAGGGCCAGGTCGTCGACGCCGCCATGGTCGACGGTGCCGCCACGCTCACGACGATGTTCCACTCGTTCCGCGCCATGGGCATCTGGAACGACGAGCGGGGCACGAACCTCCTCGACACGGGCGCCCACTTCTACGACGTCTACGAGACCAGCGACGGCAAGTTCGTGTCGATCGGTTCGATCGAGCCGCAGTTCTACGCCGAACTGCTGCAGCTGTCCGGGCTGGGCGAGCAGGCCGACCTGCCCCACCAGATGGATCGGGGGCAGTGGCCGGCGATGAAGGACCGGGTCGCCGCCATCTTCCGGACCAAGACCCGCGACGAGTGGTGCGAGATCATGGAGCACACCGACGTGTGCTTCGCACCCGTGCTGTCGCTGGGCGAGGCGCCGTCGCATCCGCACAACGTCGAGCGGGGCACGTTCGTCGAGCGCAACGGCGCCGTGCAGCCCGCCCCGGCGCCGCGGTTCAGCCGCACGACGGCCGAGATCCAGCGGCCGCCCGCGCACGCCGGCCAGCACACCGACGAGGTCCTCGCCGAGTTCGGGTTCGACGCCGACCGCATCGCCCAGCTGCGCGACGCGGGCGCCGTCGCCTGATCCTCCGCCCGTGGCGACCATCGTCTGGTTCCACGCCCATCCCGACGACGAGTCGATCGCCACGGGCGGGTCGATCGCACGCGCCGTCGACGAGGGCCATCGGGTCGTCGTCGTGTTCGGGACCGGCGGCGAGCACGGCGAGGTCGCCGAGGGTGTCCTCGGCGCCGGCGCGACGCTTGGCGAGCGCCGCGCCCGGGAGGGCGCCGCGTCGATGGCGGCCCTCGGCGCGCACCGCCACGAGTTCCTCGGGTATCTCGACTCGGGGATGATGGGCGAGCCGACCAACGACGACCCGGCCTGCTTCTGGCAGGCCGACGTCGACGAGGCCGCCGCCCGCCTCGCCGCGATCCTCGACGAGGAGGGCGCTGACGTCCTCACCGTCTACGACGACCACGGCGGCTACGGACACCCCGACCACATCCAGGTGCACCGGGTCGGGCACCGGGCGGCGGCGCTGGCCGGCACCCCCCACGTGTTCGAGTCGACGATGAACCGCGACCAGCTCCGCCGGATGATGGAGGCCGTCCGCGACGCGGACCCCGACGCCTGGGAGGGTCCCGACCTCGACGACGACGGCGCCGAGTCCGACTTCGGGTCGCCCGAGTCCATCATCACCACCACGGTCGACGTCGAGGGGTACCTCGACCGCAAACGGGCGTCGATGGTGGCCCACGCCTCGCAGATCCCCGCCGACAGCTTCTTCCTCGCACTGCCGGCCGAGGCGTTCGCCGTCGGGTT
>JBHIXO010000260.1:0-6265 GCA_041984725.1 Acidimicrobiales bacterium
GCGCGGTGCAGACCGCGATCGACCAGCTCCTGTGGCGCGACGACCCCCGCCTGCGCACCCGGGTCACCGCCGCCGACCTCGCCACGCTCGATCCCGAACGGGCGCGCGAGGTCCACCTCGAGCGCTTCGGTGACGCGTCGGGCTTCGACTTCGTCATCGTCGGCGGACTGGACATCGGGTCGGTGCAGGACCTCGCCAGCCGCTACCTCGGGACCCTCCCCGGCGCCGGGCGCTCGGGCGACGCGGCCGCCGCGACGCTGCCCGCCCCGCCGACCACGATCGAGCAGCGCACCGTGGAGGCCGGCGCCGCCGCGCAGGCCGGCGTGACCGTGATCTACGACGTCGGCCTCGACGTCGACCCCGAGCTCCGCGACCGGTCCGTCGTCCTCGAGGCCGTCCTCCGGGACTCGTTGCTCACCCACATCCGCGAGGAGCTCGGCGCGACCTACTCGCCGGTCGTCCGCATCGATGCCGACGAAGACCACGACCGGGTCCGTACCCGCATCGACGTGACGACCGCGCCCGAACGGGTCGACGACGTCGCCGGCGCGATCCAGTCGCTCGTCAACGACCTCCGCACCGCCGGCCCGGCCGCCGACCTGGTCGACCCCGCCCGCGACCTCGCGCTGCGACTGCTCGCGTTCTTCGACGACGAGACGCTGATCGACACCCTCTTCACGGCCTTCGACGACCCCGTCGCCGGCATCCTGTCGAGCCCGCTGCTCGCCGCACCCCGACTCGAGGGCGTCGACGTCGCCGTGGTCCAGGACCTCGCCAACCGACTCCTCCCGCCGCTCGCCTACCACGAGGTGCGGCTGCGCCCTGCGGGGTGACAGTCGAGCGTCAGGCGACGGCGGTCACCACCGCCAACGCGTCGCGCACGGGCCGAACTCGTCGGGCCGCTCGATGATCCCGAAGGCCCGGTCGGGCACCACCGTGAACGAGGCGTTCGTGGTCAGGAAGTCGTCGACCGCGGGCCGCTCCATCCCCATCTCCTCGCCGTACTTGTCCCAGTAGGCCGCGACCCCGGCGGCGACCTCTTCAGGGGAGGCCGGCGCCGCCCGCCCCTCCAGCGACACGACCTCGACCGTGTCGGTCGGGGCCACCACCACCTGCGGGTTCGCCGCCAGGTTCCGCACCTTGCGGGCCGACGGCGCGCACGAGAACCAGAACCGCTCGGGACCCGTCAGCCACACGCCCCACACCGGCATCGAGTGCGGCCGCCCCGACCCGCTCACCGTCGTCACCCAGTAGTTCCGGCTCCCCACCAACCGCTCCTCGGCCCACGACCAGGGCAGGAGCCGGTCCTCGTCGTCGGGGACGCCGTAGTCGGCCATGTTCGGACGCTGCGCGATCGGTGCCATGCGCGCACGGTACGACCCCGCCGTGACCGTGCTCAGGGTCTGCGGCTCCGCCGCAGCCGTGTCGGCTGCTCGCTCGCGCTCCCGACGCCGACCGGGCTCAGGGTCTGCGGCTCCGCCGCAGCCGTGCCCGGGGAACGCGACTCAGGAGCGGGTGCGCCAGGACGCGTGGAGCTCGGCGAAGATGTCGTCCAGCGACTTCGTCAGGTCCCAGTCGGGGTAGTCGGCCCGGACCTTGGTCAGGTCGCTGATGTAGCAGATGTGGTCGCCCTCGCGGTTCGTGTCGTCGTAGCTCCACGCCATCGCCTGTCCCGAGACCGCCTCGGCGGCGGCGAAGGCCTCGAGGATCGAGCACGAGTTCGCCCGGCCCCCACCGAGGTTGTAGACCGCGGCCGGCCGGGGCGCCTCGACGAAGGCGTGGCAGAAGGCGGCGACGTCGTGGGAGTGGATGTTGTCCCGCACCTGCTTGCCCTTGTACCCGAACACCGTGTACTCGCGTCCGATCACGTTGCACTTGACCAGGTAGCTGAGGAACCCGTGCAGCTCCACGCCCGAGTGGCTCGGTCCGGTCAGGCAGCCGCACCGCAGGCAGCACGTCGGCATCCCGAAGTAGCGGCCGTACTCCTGCACCATCACGTCCGCCGCCGTCTTCGACGCCCCGAACAGCGAGTGCGTGCTGTGGTCGATGCGCATCGACTCGTCGATCCCGTCGGCGAAGGCGGCGTCGGCGTAGTCCCAGCGGGTCTCGAGCTCGACGAGGTCGAGGTCGTTCGGTGCGTCGCCGTAGACCTTGTTGGTCGACAGGAACACGAACGGCGACTCCTTCGTGTGCCGACGCGCCGCCTCGAGCAGGTTCATCGTCCCCACGGCGTTAACGTCGAAGTCCTCGAACGGCATCCGGGCGGCGAGGTCGTGCGACGGCTGGGCCGCGGCGTGGACGATGGCGTCGGGGCGCAGCGTGGCCACGAGCTCCTCGACCCCGGCGCGGTCGCGGATGTCGAGCTCGTGGTGCACGAAGCCCGGCAGCTCCTCGGCCAGGCGGGCCTGGTTCCAGCGGGTGTCGCCCTCCGGCCCGAAGAACACCGACCGCATGTTGTTGTCCACGCCGTGGACCTGCCAGCCCCGGCCGGCGAAGTACGAACAGACCTCGCCGCCGATGAGCCCCGACGAGCCGGTCACGAGCACGCTGCGCATCGGGGGCAGGCTACGGCACGTGGTCGGGATCGCCGAGGCTCCGCTCGACGCTGCGGACGTCGCGCCCGGTCAGGCCGCCCACCCCGTCCACCGCTCGACGTCGAGGAGGATCAGGGCGTCGATGGTGCCGGGGAGTCGATACTGGTCGTAGCGCTCGGCGAGGGCGTCGATCGCCGGACCGGAGGGGTGGTGCATGGTCGCCCGGCCGCCGGCGCGCACCCACCACAGCTGCTCCCAGTCGTCGTCGTACGCATCGACGAGCACGGTCGCCCGCGGGTCGCGGGCCAGGTTCGCCACCCGGGCGAGCCGGACGGTCCGCTTGGCCTTCACCCGGTCGACCGGCAGGGCGATGACGTCGGGGGTCACGAGCGCGTGCACCACCGGGACGAGGTCGGGGCCGCGCTCGGCGTGGATCGTGCCGAGGACGGCGTGGCGCGCCTCCGCCAGCCGCTGCCGGCACTCGTCGTCGTCCAGCCCGGGCACGGTGATCAGCGCACGTCTGCGGTCGGGGAGCCCACGGCCCTCGCACCGTAGCGACGGGAGACGACGCCCGTAGCCTGAGCCGGTGAGGCAGGGCCCCCATGCGATGATGCCGCGGCACCCCGACGACGTCGGCGCCGCCGAGGTCGGACGCGCCACGGTCGCCCGCGTGCTCGACTTCGCCCGGCCCTACCGCCGTCAGATCGTCGGGTTCCTGACCACGATCGTCGTCGCCGCCGTCCTCGGGCTCGCGCCGCCCCTGCTGTTCCGCACGATCATCGACGAGGCCGTTCCCGCCGGCGATCGGGGCCGCCTGTCGCTGCTCGCCGGCCTCGCGGTCGCGGCCGCCGTCGCCGACGCCGGGCTGTCGCTCGTCGAACGGTTCCTCTCGGCCCGCATCGGCGAGGGCCTCATCTTCGACCTGCGGACCCGGGTGTTCGACCACGTCCAACGACTGCCGGTCGCCTTCTTCACCCGCGCCCAGACCGGTGCGCTCGTGTCACGGCTCAACAACGACGTCATCGGCGCCCAGCGGGCCGTGACCGGGACGCTCGGCTCGGTCGTGTCCAACGTCGTCGTGCTCGTCACGACCATCGCCGCCATGGTCGCCCTGGAGTGGCGGTTGACGCTGTTCGCCGTGGCCCTGCTCCCTGCGTTCCTGATCCCGGCCCGGCGGGTCGGCACGCGCCTCCAGGCCATCACCCGGGACCAGATGGAGCGCAACGCGCGCATGAACTCGACGATGACCGAGCGCTTCGGCGTCGCCGGCGCGCTGCTCGTGAAGCTGTTCGGTCGGCACGCCGACGAGTACGACCGCTTCGCCGACGACGCCGCCGGCGTGCGAGACGCGGGCGTCCGCAGCGCGGTGCTGAGCCGGGTGTTCTTCGCGGCGATCAGCCTGGTCGGCGCCCTCGGCATCGCGGCCGTCTACTGGTGGGGCGGGCTCCTCGTCGTCGACGACGAACTCACGGTGGGCACGCTCGTGGCCCTCGCCGCGCTCGTCCAGCGCATCTACCAACCGATGACCGCGCTGACCAACGCCCGCATCGACGTGATGACGGCGTTCGTGTCGTTCGAGCGGGTGTTCGAGGTGCTCGACATCCGGAACCCGATCGCCGACCGGCCCGGCGCCGTCGACCTGGTCGACGTCGAGGGTGCGATCGACATCGACGACGTGTGGTTCACCTACCCGACCGCCGACGACGTGTCGCTGCCGTCGCTCGACGGTGCGGTCCCCGACCACGACACGTCGGCCGGGCCGGTGCTGCGGGGCATCACGGCGCGGATCGAGCCCGGGCAGTTGGTCGCCGTCGTCGGGCCGTCGGGTGCGGGCAAGACCACGCTCACGACGCTGCTCCCCCGGCTCCACGACGTCGACTCCGGGGCGGTGCGCATCGACGGCCGCGACGTGCGCGACGTCACCCAGTCGACCCTGCGACGCACCATCGGGGTCGTCAGCCAGGACCCGCACCTGTTCCACGACACCATCGCTGACAACCTGCGCTACGCGCGTCCCGACGCCACCGACGACGAGCTGGTCGCCGCCTGTCGGGCGGCCCGCATCCACGACCTCATCGCGGCGCTGCCCGAGGGGTACCGCACCGTGGTCGGCGATCGCGGCCACCGTCTGTCCGGCGGCGAGAAGCAACGGTTGTCCATCGCCCGGATGCTGCTGAAGGATCCGGCCATCGTGATCCTCGACGAGGCGACCTCCCACCTCGACTCCGAGAACGAGGCCGCCGTGCAACAGGCCCTCGCCGAGGCCCTCGTCGGACGGACCTCGATCGTGATCGCCCACCGGTTGTCGACGATCACGTCCGCCGACCAGATCCTCGTGCTCGACGGCGGGCGCCTCGTCGAGCGCGGTCGCCACGACGAGCTCGTGCGGGCGGGCGGCCTCTACGCCGACCTCTACCGCACCCTGGTCGGCGACGCCGTCACCCCCGGCTGAGCGGCGTGCGCCGGGCGCACCGGTGTTCCGCTCGTCCTGCCAGAAATCGTGGGGGCGGTCCCGAAGCGTGGGGTGGTCCCGACGCGTTCCCGCTGTCCTGCCAGAAGCGGGGGCGGACGGTCAGAGGTTGGTGCGGAGCCAGGCGAGGTCGTCCTTGCGGCCCTCGTCGGCCGTCTCGCAGATGACCGGGGCGCCGGCCTCGCGCACGACGTGCAGGATCGCCTGCGGATCGATCTGGCCGTGGGTCAGGTTCTCGTGGCGGTCGCGGCCCGAGCCGCACTCGTCCTTGGAGTCGTTGCAGTGGACGAGGTCGATCCGGCCGGTGATGCCGACGATGCGCTCGACCGCCTCGACCAACTCCTCGCCCGCAGCCCAGGCGTGGCACGTGTCGAGACAGAAGCCGATGCCGGTGTCCGCGATGTGGTCCCACAGCCGGCCGATCGTGTCGAAGTGGCGGGCCATGGCGTGGTCGCCGCCCGCGGTGTTCTCGAGGTACACGGGCATGTCGGTCTCGAGGCTGTCGAGCGCCTTGCGCCACCGCACGAAGCCGTCGGCCTCGTCGTCGTCCTCGGTCACGTGGCCGCCGTGCACGATGACGGCCTGGGCTCCGATGTCGCTCGCCGCGTCGCAGGTCTGCTGCAGGATCTTGCGCGACGGGATGCGCACCTTGTTGTTCGGGGAGGCCACGTTGATCAGGTAGGGGGCGTGGACGTAGATGGGGATGTCGGCGGCCCGCAGGTCGGCCGCGTCCTCGCGGGGCGCCGGCTTCTTCCACGACTGCGGGTTGCCGAGGAAGATCTGGATGCAGTCGGCGCCCTCGGATGCGGCCGCCCCCAGCGGGTCGTCGGAGGAGACGTGGCTGCCGAGTCGGGGGAGGTCGCTCATGGCGATCGACCGTACCGCCCGTCCGGACCACCGCTGCACCACCCGATCGCGTCATTTGGCGGCGATTCGGCCCGATACGCCCCGATCCGTGGGACGCTGCGCTCAAGAGCGGGGGGCCGACCTCCGATTCTTCTGGCTGGGAGCGGCGGCGCAGGCCGCCGTGAGAGGGAGCGTTCGATGGACAGGTTCCGCATTGGTGCACTGTGGTGCACGGTCGTGTTCACGATCGGCGTCGTGGCCGTGATCACCTACGGCGGGGATGACGCCACCGCCGGCGATGCCCAGGTCGCGGCCCAGGCCGGCGCCGACGACGACACCTCGACCGGCGCACCCGGGGCGGGCGCCGCGCCCGGCACGCCCGGTGCCGGGGGCTCCACCACCGTCGACGGGACCC
>JBHIXO010000261.1:0-6237 GCA_041984725.1 Acidimicrobiales bacterium
TCATCATCGACCGCAGCGGTCCCGTCATCGAGGCGACGCTCGACCCCGCCGGACCCACCGCCGGGCCGGTGACCGTCACCTTCAGGTGCCGCGACGCCGGTGCCGGGGTCGCGACCTGTCCCGACCCCGTGACCGTCGAGTCGTCGACGACGCTGTCGGTCAGCGCGACGGACCGGGCGGGCAACGTCGGGGCGGCGTCGGTCGACGTCGTCATCGACGACGAGGCCCCGACCATCGTCGCCACGGTGACCCCGCCGGCCGACGCCTCGGGCTGGCACACCACCGCGCCGACGATCACGTACACGTGCGACGACGGCGACGGCTCCGGGGTGGCCTCGTGCCCTGCGCCGGTCACCGTCACGACCGAGGGCACCACGACCGTCACCCGGGTCGCCACCGACAACGTCGGGAACACGGCGTCGTCGACCACGGTCGTCCGGCTCGACCGCGTGGCGCCGACCGGGTCGATCACGAGCTCGCCGATCCTGCTGCTGTCCCAGCCCGTGACCGGGACGGCGACGGACCTCACGTCGGGCGTGGCGTCCGTCCAGGTCCGCTTCACCCGGGGCGGCACGACCACCGTGGCGGACGCGACCCTCAGCTGCACGGACGGTTCCTGCACGTGGCAGGTCCCGAACCCCGGTGGCTTCCTCGCCATCTACTCGGTCGAGGCGGTCGCCACCGACGTCGCCGGCAACACCGCCACGATCGCGACGCAGACGCTCACCCTGTCGATCGGCGGCTTTCCCTGAACGGTCGTGGGTGCGGATGCCATCATGAGACGGCCGCCGCATCCACGGACCGAGGAGCCGTTGTCATGGGTCTCGCGATGAGCACCGACGAGCGCGAGGCATTCCTCGCCGACGTGCACGTCGGGGTCCTCGCCGTCGAACGGGCCGACGGTCCGCCGCTGGCGGTGCCGGTCTGGTACGACTACCGCCCCGGCGCCGACCTGTGGCTCCTGACCCCGGCCGACTCGGTGAAGGGCCGCCTCCTCCAGGCCGCCGAGCGGTGCAGCCTCTGCGTCCAGGACGAGACCCCGCCGTTCTACCGCTACGTCAGCGTCGAGGGTCCCGTCGTGGCCATCGACGCGGCCGACGAGGACGACGACAGCCGGCCGATGGCGCACCGCTACCTCGGTCCCGACATCGGCGACGAGTACGTCGAGAGCCAGGACGATCAGAGCCTCCGCTTCACGGTGCGGCCGGAGCGCTGGTGGAGCGTCGACTACCGCAAGCTGGTCGAGGGCTGACCACTACGTTGCCGGCATGAGCAACGGACATCTCGCCGGACAGGTCGCGGTCGTGACCGGCGGCAACGGGGGCATCGGGTACGGGTTCGCCGAGGGCTGCGCGCGTGGTGGCGCGGCGGTCGCGATCTGGGCCCGCAAGCCCGAGAAGTCGGCCGAGGCCGTGGCGCAGCTCTCGCAGTTGGGCGTGGACGCCATCGCCATCACCTGCGACGTCGGCGACGAGGACTCGGTCGCCGCCGCCACCGCCGAGACCGTCGAGCGCCTCGGCCGCATCGACATCTGCGTCGCCAACGCCGGCGTGAACAGCGTCGGCGCGATCCAGGACCTGTCGCTCGAGGACTGGCGGTGGATCATGCGGGTCAACCTCGACGGCGTGTTCCTCACCATGCGCGACTGCGCCAAGCAGATGATCGAGCAGGGCGACGGCGGCGCCATCGTCGCCACCTCGTCGACGTCGGCGATCCACGGCGCGCCCATGACGCCCGCCTACGGAGCGGCGAAGACCGGTGTCCTCGGGCTGGTCCGCGCCGCGGCCGTCGGCTTGGCCCGTCACGGCATCCGGGTCAACGCCGTGCTCCCCGGCTGGACCCGCACGGAGCTCGCCGAGGGCGGCTTCCAGAGCGACGTCTTCCGCGAGGCGACGACCAAGCGGACTCCCGTACGGCGCTGGGCGTCGGGTGAGGACTACGTGCGTCTCGCCGAGTACCTGTGCGACAAGTCGATCGACTGGCACACCGGCGACAGCATCGTCGCCGACGGCGGCTACACGATCTTCTGACCGCCAGCTCTCGTCACCGGCCCGACCCCACCCGATGGATCGCTCACTCGTCACCGGCCCTGACGGTCGTTCCCGCTGCTGGTGGTGCGGCGACGACCCGCTCTACGTCGCCTACCACGACGACGAGTGGGGCCGGCCCACGACCGACGAGCGCGAGGTGTTCGAGCTCCTCGCCCTCGAGGGGTTCCAGGCCGGCCTGGCGTGGATCACGATCCTCCGCAAGCGCGACGCGTTCCGGGCCGCCTTCGACGGCTTCGCCATCGAGCGGGTGGCCGCGTACGGCGATGGCGAGATCGACCGGTGCCTCGGCGACGCCGGGATCGTCCGCCACCGCGGCAAGATCGAGGCGACCATCGCACTGGCGCGGCTGAGCATCGACCTGGGGGCGGAGGGCTCGTCACTGTCGGAGCTGGTCTGGTCGTACGCGCCGCCCGCGCGTCCCGCGCCGCTGCCGTCGATCGCCGAGGTCCCGGACCAGACCGACGAGTCGCGGGCGCTGTCGAAGGCGCTGAAGGCCCGGGGCGCGAAGTTCGTGGGCCCGACGATCGTGTACGCCTTCATGCAGTCGGCGGGCCTCGTCGACGACCACGTCGCCGGCTGCCACCGCGCCGGCTGAGGCAGCCGTCGTCGACGCCGGGCGGCTCGGGTCAGCCCCGGAACCGGGCCAGGACGCGGCGCAGCGGGTTGCTGCGGGGCTCCTCGGGTTCCTCGTCGACGAGGTCGCCGTCGAGGGAGCCGTCGGCGGCGTCGCGCAGGTAGAGCACCTTGGCGACCCCGACCAGCGGGGTCGCGACGAGGGCGCCCGGCACCCCGGCCACCGCGCCGCCGATGCGGGCGGCGAGCATCGAGGTCGGCGGGGTGAGGTCGACGGCGCGTCCCACGACCGCGGGCTGGATGATGTTGTTCTCGACGTTCTGGTACACGAGGAACACCACGAGCGCGATCGCCGCGACGACGGGCCCTTCGGTGAGCGCGAGCAGCACGAGGAACGACCCGCCGAGGAACCCGCCGATCTGGGGGATGAGGTTGGTCAACGCCGACCACAGCCCGGCCAGCGGCGCGAGCGGCACGCCGAGGGCGAGCGCGAGGGAGAGGATGACCAGCCCGTTGAGGATGGCGACGAACAACGACCCGGCGAAGTAGTTGCCGAACGTGCGGTAGACGATGCGGCCGATCGCGTCGAGCCGTTCGCTCCGGCGGCCGTCGAACAGGTCGCGGACCCGGCGGACGAGCATCTCGCCGTCGAGCATGACGGCCACGGCGGTCACCAGGACGATGACCGTCGACAGCAGCCCACCGAGCAGGTCCTCGGCGTAGCGGGTGATCGTCTCGTCGTCGAGCTCGGCCGGGAGCCGGTCGATGGCGTCGTCGAGGCTTGCGGCAGCGTCACGCTCCTCGAGTTCCGCGCCGATGATCGGCCACGAGTAGGCGTCCTCGACGGTCGCCGGCAGGTCGTCGCGCAGGCTGCCGGCCTGGTCGATCGCCGCCGGCCCCAGCACGAGCAGTACGCCGAGGAACACCAACCCCAGGCCTGAACCGACCACGCCGACCGCGGTGCCCCGCCGCCAGCCGAAGCGTTGGTGCACGCGGACCACGACCGGGTCGAGCGCGAGCGCGATGACCGTGCCGACGAGGATCCGGGTGAGCATGACCGGCGCCTGGCGCAGCACGGCGAGGGCGGCGAGCGCCGCGAGCGCGACCGCGACGACGAGCAGGACCGAGCGGGTGTCGAGGTCGAGCACCAGTGGGTCGCGGTCGGCGTCGTCGCCGCCAGGGGCATCGCGGTCCTCGTCGGCCACCGTCGGTACCGTACGGCCCGATGGCCGGGACGTCGGGGACCGCTGCGGAGGGCTCGGTCCGCAGGGTCCGGGTCACCGTTCGGTCGGCGGTGTTGCTCGTCGGCGGCTTCGTCGCCGTGCTCGCGTTCCGCAACGCGTTCGTGTCCGCCCATCGCGTGCTCGGGTGGGCGGCGGCGTGCGCGGCCGTCGCCGTCCTGGTCGAGCCCGTCGCCACGTTCCTCGGCCGCTACATCCCGCGGGTCGCCGCCGTCCTGCTCACGTTCGCCGTGGTGGGCGCTGGCGTGGGTGCGCTCGTCTTCGGGACCGTCGACGACCTCGACGGCGAGATCAGCCGGCTCCAGGAGATCGCGCCCGAGGCCACGCAGCGTCTCGAGGATCGCGACGACGAGATCGGCGAGGTCGCCCGCGACCTCGACCTGGGCACCCGGGTGGAGACGTTCCTCGACGAACTCGACGACCGGGTCGGGAGCGGCAGTTCGACGCTCGCCGAGAACGCCCCGACGCTGCCCGTCTACTTCGTCAACGCCATCCTCACGATCTTCCTCCTGTTGTTCGGTCCGGGCATCATCGACGGGGGCATCCGTCAGGTGCGCGACGAGGGCCGTCGCCGACTCGTCCGGACCGTCCTGGCCGACGCCGCCCAGGCGGCGCGGCGCACCGTGGTCGCGCTGTTCGGTCAGGGCCTCGCGATCGGCGTCCTCGCCTGGGGCGTGGCCGTGCTCCTGGAGCTCCCGGCGCCGATCGTCCTCGGCCTCGTGGCCGGTGTCGCAGCGATGCTCCCCGACGTCGGGATCCTGCTCGGCGTCTTCCCGATGCTCGCCCTCACCGCGGGCCTCGAGTCGGTCCGCACCGCGATCTTCGTCTTCGTCGGCGCAGCCGTCCTGCAGGCGGTCGAGGCGCTCGTGGTCCGAGAGCGCGTCAGCCGGTGGGGGGTGGCGGTCGGCCCCGCCGTCATCTGGATCGTCGCCCTCGTGGGGTTCACGCTGCACGGCGTCGGGATGGCCGTGTACGGCGTCGTCTACGCCGTCTTCGGGCTCGCCGTCCTCGAACGCCTGCCGGCCGACCGCCAGCGGCTCCGGGACGAGCAGGCGGTGTCGACGCCGGCGGCGCCTGGATAACGTCGATCGGATGCTCTTCGACCAGATCCGTGAGGCGCTCGAACTGCAGGGCATCGAGGGCGACGGTGAGACCGCCGCCCGTGTGCTCCAGGAGGCCATCCTCGAGCACACGGCACCGGCCGTGGGCGACGCCCTCCTCGACGCCGCCGCGTCGGCGCTGCGACGCATGGTGCAGGAGACCGAGCAGGCGCTCCTCGCCCCCGACCTGCTGTCGCGCCTCGCGCTCGACGGTGCCATCCCCGAGGAGCGCATCGAACTGCTCCACCAGACCCTGGTCATGGCGGCGGCGACGGCGGGTGGCATCCGCCCGTCGGTCGAGGCGCTCGTGACCCAGTACGGCGTCGAGGACGCGATGTTCGGGCTCTGGCTCGGCCTGCTCACGAGCGTGCGGGTCGTCGCCATGGTCGTCGACCAGACCGACGCCGAGGTCGTCGAGCAGATCCTCGTCTCGCTCGAACCCTGAACGACCGCGCAGGGCGGTTGCCCCGACCGGCCGGTGCGTGCCAACGTCGCGGGAGTGCGAGTGGTCCTGGGGCCGGTGGCGGTGGGGAGCGCGAAGGCGTGGCTCGGCTACGCGCGCCGGGTCGTCGCCGACCTCGAGTTCCTCGCCCCCGACGACTGCGTCACCACGCCCGAGGTGCTCGCCGTGTTCGACGGCTACCTCACGGCCTGGGAGCAGGCGGCCGACGGCAAGGACGTGTTCCTCTGGGCCCGCGACATCCCCGCCGAGCAGGTCGAGTACCACCTGCACGCCTTCCAGAAGGTCGCCGGCGTGCTCGTCGACCGGGCCGAGCGCACCGGCGTCCGTCATGCGCCCGAGGAGGGTGAGGACTTCTACGCCGCCCTGCTCCAGGGCGTGCTGTCGGCGCTCGAGGCCGAGGGGCCGTCGTCGGCGGCGTTCGCCCAGCACCTCGGCGAGTTCTGGCCGGGCCGCGAAGAACGCCAGCCCTGACCGCGCCGGGTCCGGCGTTCAGCCCTCCCGGCGACGCGCCTCGGCGTACCGGCCGCGGATGGTGGCGACGTCGACGGATGCGTCCGGCTCCGTGGTCTCGCCCGCACCGAGCCCCCACGCCTCGATGACCTGCTCGGGCCGGGCGCCGCTGAGCGCGGCCGCGGCCTGGACGCACGCGCCGCGGGCGACGTGCTCGTCGCCCGGCGGCACGACGACGGGCCGCTGGGCGAGGTCGGCCAGCGTCTGGCGATAGGTCGCCGAGCGGGCCCCGCCGCCGACGAGTTGGATGGCGCCGTCGTCGAGCGGGACGCCGGCGGCATCGAGGGCGTCGACGCCGT
>JBHIXO010000262.1:0-6217 GCA_041984725.1 Acidimicrobiales bacterium
GGCACCTCGCTGTCGTCGATCCCCGCCGCGACGGCGCCGACCACCTCCGAGCTCGTCGCCCTCCCGGCCGGACTCGTGCTCGACACCGACAGCGACGACTTCGGCGCCCGCATGCGCCTGTTGGTCGAGCCGCCGACGAGCGCCTCGTACACGTTCTGGCTCGTCAGCGACGACAACGGCGTCCTGCGACTGAACAACAGCGGCACCGACCCGAACGGCGCCACCACCATCGCGACGGTGCCCGGTTGGGCGAACCTCGGCGAGTGGACCAAGTTCACCGAGCAGCGTTCCTCGCCCATCGCCCTCACCGCCGGCCAGCAGTACTACCTCGAGGTCGCCTTCAAGGAGGGTGGCGGCGGTGACCACGCCGCCGTCGCCTGGTCGACCGGCGGCGGCTCGCCCCAGTTGATCCCGGCGAGCGCGTTCTCACCCGCGGGCGCCCTCGGCGCCGACGGCTGGGAGACGTCGGGCTCCGGCACGCTTCCGTGGAACGAGGACTTCTCCCTGCCCAACGGCACCACGGTCGACACGGGCGACACGGCCTGGACCGTCACCACCCCGTCCGCCGGCCACGCCCGCGTCGAGAGCGGCAAGCTCGAGGTCCGCGGCAGCTCGTCCCAGGTCGAGTGGCGCTCGGGCACCATCGGCATCTCGGGCGGCCCCGTCAGCGTCCAGATCGACTGGGAGGGCACCGGCCCGATGGAGGACGCCGACAACATCCAGGCCTACTACCGCCTGGATGGCGGCCCCGAGGTCCTCATCGCCTCCCACACCGACTCCTTCTCGGCCGAGACCGTCTCGGTCGGCTCGCTCTCGGGCTCCACCCTCCAGATCATCATCCGAGCCCAGAACTCCGCCTCGGACGAGGACTACCGGATCGACCGCGTCCGGGTCGCCTGACCCGGCCGGTCGCCGGAGCGGTCGGCCGGTCGGGGCGGTCGACCTCGGCGGCCCGCCGCACTCTGGGTGCAATTCACCTGCACCCCGCCGGTGAGACGCACCGAGGTCTGATCCTGCCTGGTTCGCTGCCCGACGGGTTCCGATCGGTCAACGCGTGCCAGCTAGTCGTCGATCCTTGAACGATCAGGGCACCATCTCGCCGACTACGACGACGGATCGATCATGACAACGAGGATCTGGTTGTCGATCTGCATGTTCTGATGCAGGATGAAGGTGGTGAAGGTCGCCGCCGCACTCGAACTGCCGGATGACCATCCGGGGGTCCACGACGCCGAGTACCGGCACCGGCGCGCCGCCATCGCCGCCGTCGGTGCGGCCTGGGAACCGGGTGCGCCGATCCCCGAGGTGACGTACACGGCCGAGGAGGACGAGGTCTGGGCGACCGTCTCCCGTGAGCTCGCGGTCCGGCACCGCACGTACGCCTGCGCCGAGTACCTGCGCGGCGCCGACGCGCTCGTGCTGCCGGCCGACCGCGTCCCGCAGCTCCACGAGGTCGACGCCGCCGTCCACCGCCTGACCGGCTTCCATGTCCACCCGGTGCCGGGGCTGGTGCCGACACGGGTGTTCTACGGCGCCCTCGCGGACCGGGTGTTCAAGTCGACCCAGTACATCCGCCACCACTCGGTGCCCTTCTACACACCCGAACCCGACATCGTCCACGAGATCATCGGGCACGCCCGGATGCTCGCGTCGCCTGTCTTCGCCGACCTGTACGAGCTCGCCGGGCAGGCGAGCCGGCGGGCCGAGTCCGACGCCGCACTCGAGTTCTTCTCCCGGGTGTTCTGGTTCACGCTCGAGTTCGGCGTCGTCCACGAGGACGGGGTGCTCAAGACCTACGGGGCCGGCCTGCTCTCCAGCTACGGCGAGATCACCGAGTTCCGCGCCGCCGAGATCCGACCGTGGGACCTCGTCGCCATGGGCACCACCGACTACGACATCACGACCTACCAACCGTTGCTGTTCGCCGCCCCGTCGTTCCCGGAGATGGTCGACCGGCTCGGCGACTTCTTCGCCACCTACGACGACGAGATGCACGACCGCCTCGTCCACCACGCCGACCGCTCCGATGGAGGCCGACACCCATGAGCGCCCCCGAGACGACCGTCCCCCCGACCTCCGTCCCCGCCGCCCGCCTCCTCGGCTGGGACTGCGTCGAGTTCTGGGTGGGCAACGCCCGCACCACCGCCGGATTCCTGATGTCGGCGTTCGGCTTCACGTGCACCGGCTACCTCGGACCCGAGACCGGGCACCGGGAGAAGGCGAGCTACGTCCTGGAGCAGGGCGACATCCGCTTCGTCGTCTCCGGTGCGCTCGACCCCGACTCCCCGATCGCCGAGCACGTCCGGCGCCACGGCGACGGGGTCCACGACCTCGCGTGGGTCGTCGACGACGTCGAGGCCGCGCACGACGCCGCGGTCGACCGGGGCGCACGATCGATCCGGGCGCCGTGGACCGAGATCGACGACCACGGCACCCTCCGCCTGGCCACCATCGCCACCTACGGCGAGACCCAGCACACGTTCGTCGGACGGTCCCGGTACCGGGGTCCGTCGATCGCCCCGGGCTACACCGCCGACGACCTCCTACCCGACCCGGTCGGGCCCCCCGTCGGCCTCACCGGCGTCGACCACGTGGTCGGCAACGTCGAGAAGGGCAGCCTCGAACACTGGGTCGCCTTCTACGCCGGCGTCCTGGGCTTCGACCAACTCGTGCACTTCGACGACGAGGCGATCTCGACCGAGTACTCCGCACTCATGTCGACCGTCGTGTGGGACGGCTCGACGATCGTCATGCCGATCAACGAGCCGGCCGACGGTCGCAAGAAGAGCCAGATCCAGGAGTACCTCGAGGCCTACGGCGGGCCCGGCGTGCAGCACCTCGCCCTCGCCACCGACGACATCGTCGCCACGGTCTCGGCGCTGCGGCAACGGGGCGTCCGGTTCATGACCGTGCCGAGCACGTACTACCGCGAGGCGAAGCAGCGGCTCGCCACGGTCGACGGCATCCCGTGGGACGACGTGGAGCGGTTGAACATCCTCGTCGACCGCGACCACGACGGCCACCTGCTCCAGATCTTCACCGAGCCGATCATGGACCGCCCCACCGTGTTCTTCGAGATCATCGAGCGGCGCGGGGCCCACGGCTTCGGCGAGGGCAACTTCAAGGCCCTGTTCGAGGCGATCGAGCGCGACCAGGCCCGCCGCGGGAACCTGTGACCGCCCCATGACCTGGGTGCCCGTCCCCGACGGATCCGACTTCCCCGTCGCCAACCTGCCCGTCGGCGTGGCCCACATCGACGGCCGGTCCCGGGTGGTGACCAGGGTCGGCGACTCGATCCTGCCGATCGGCGACGTCGTCGAGGACCCGATGTTCGAGCGCGCCGACGCCAACGCGTTGCTCGCCACCGGGTCCGACACGTGGCGCCGGGTCCGCGACCGCCTCGCGACGTTCGTCGACGACGACCGCAACGCCCGGCCCCTCCCGCACGTCGACGACGTCCGCCTGTGTCTCCCCGTCCGGGTCGGCGACTACGTCGACTTCTACGCCTCGGTACACCACGCCACACGCGTCGGCCGACTGTTCCGTCCCGACGGCGCCGCGCTGCTGCCGAACTGGCGTCACCTCCCCGTCGGCTACCACGGGCGAGCGGGCACGATCGTCCTCGACGGCACGCCGGTCGTGCGACCCACCGGGCTCGTCGCGACCGACGGGTCGGTCGAGCGGATGCCGACCCGCCAACTCGACTACGAGGCCGAGGTCGGTTTCGTGGTCGGGACCGGCAACGAGTCGGGCCGACCCGTGACCCCGGCCGAGGCCGACGAGCACGTCTTCGGGGCCGTCCTCGTCAACGACTGGTCCGCGCGCGACATCCAGGCGTTCGAGTACCAGCCGCTCGGCCCGTTCCTCGGCAAGTCGTTCGCCACGACCATCTCTCCGTGGATCGTCCCGCTCGCCGCCCTCGCCCCGTTCCGCACCGCGCCTCCACACCAGGAGCCCGCACCCGACGCCGCCCTCACCGATCCCGGCGACGGGGCCATCGCCCTCACCGTCGAGGCGGCGATCAACGGCACGACCGTCTGCCGCACCGACCTCGCCCAGCTCTACTGGACCTTCGCCCAGCAGTACGCCCACCTGACGAGCAACGGCGCCTGTACCCGACCCGGCGACGTGTTCGCGACCGGCACCGTCAGCGGCGCCGACGACGGCGAAGCCGCCTGCCTGCTCGAGGCCACCCGGCGCGGCCTCGACCCCATCACCCTCGCCGACGGATCGACCCGATCGTGGCTCCACGACGGCGACACGGTCACACTGTCGGCGGCGGCGACGAACGGTGACGTCCGCATCGGGTTCGGGACTGCTCGCGGCACCGTCGAGGCGGCGACCCGATGACCCACTACCGACGGGTGGGCGACGTCCCCCGCAAGCGCCACACCGTGCACCGGGACGGAGCGGGCAGCCGCCTCCGAGAGGAGCTGATGGGCGTCCACGGGTTCACGGGACCGTCCGCGCTGCTCTACCACCGGCACTCGCCGAGCGACGTCCGCATGATCGAGTCGGTCGTCGACCCCCGGACGGGTCACGACACCCTCGCACCGAACGAGCCCGTCGCGCCGCTCCACCTCCGCACGCCCCGGCTCGGGGACGCCGCCGACCACGACCCGGTCCGTCACCGCCACGTGCTCGCCGGCAACCACGACCTCGGCCTCGCGGTCACCCACGCGGCAGCCGCCAGTCCGCTGTACCGCAACGTGGCCGGCGACGAGCTCGTGTTCCTCGAGCGGGGCCGCGCCCGGCTCGAGACCGTGTTCGGTGCGATCGACGTCGACGCCGGCAACTACGTCGTCGTCCCCGCCGGCACGACGCATCGGTGGGTGCCACACGAGCCCCTCCGTGCGCTGGTGGTCGAGGCCCGCGGCCACGTTCGGGTGCCCGAGCGTCACCTCACCACGACCGGCCAGTTCCGGGAGCACGCACCGTTCTGCGAGCGCGACCTGCGGGCCCCCGTCGAGCCACTGCTCGTCGACGGCACCGACGTCGACGTGTTGGTCCGGACCCGGCACGGCCTGTCCCGCCACGTCCACGCCACGCACCCGTTCGACGTCGTCGGCTGGGACGGCGCGCTGTACCCCTACGCCTTCTCGATCCACGACTTCGAGCCGATCACCGGCAGCCTCCACCAGCCGCCGCCCGTGCACCAGACCTTCGAGGGCCCGGGCTTCGTCGTGTGCTCGTTCGTGCCGCGCCCGTTCGACTTCCACCCCGACGCGGTGAAGATCCCGTACCACCACAGCAACGTCGACTCCGACGAGGTCCTCTACTACGTCGGCGGCGACTTCATGTCCCGGGCCGGTTCCGGCATCGGGTTGGGCTCCATCTCCCTGCACCCGGCGGGCTTCGTCCACGGCCCCCAGCCCGGCAGCTTCGAGCGATCGGTCGACGCGGACAGAACCGAGGAGACCGCGGTGATGATCGACACGTTCGCCCCGCTCCTCGTCAGCGACGTCGCCCGCACCATCGCCGACCCCGACTACGTGCGGTCCTGGACCGAGGGCTGACGGCGCCGTCGTCGTACGACCCGACTCTGGGTGCATCCCACCTGCACCCCGCCGATGAGACGCACCGAGAGCGGTCTCGAAGGACGAGGCGCGCCCGACCCCCGAGAACGACGAAGCCCCAGGCCAGCGACCTGGGGCTCCTCCGGAGTGGGCCGTAAGGGATTCGAACCCCTGACCCCCTGCGCGTCATGCAGGTGCTCTAGCCAACTGAGCTAACGGCCCCGGGAGCGGAGCACTGTAGCAGCGCGTCGCGCGCCCACCGCATCGATCCCGGCCGACATCCCGACCCGGCCGGGCTCCGCAGGGGTGACCGGCGGTCAGCCTGTGCTAGACCGCCGCCGATGCCCTCGATGGTGGACGAGCTGGACCGACGGTTGTTGCGCGCCCTGGCGGAGTCCCCGCGCGCGGGCGTGATGGAGCTGGCCCGCCAGCTCGAGGTCGCCCGGGGCACGGTGCAGGCCCGGCTCGAGAAGCTGCAGGCCCGGGGGGTGGTGACCGGGTTCGGGCCCGACATCGACCTCGAGGCCATCGGCTACGACGTGCTCGCGTTCGTCACCCTCGAGATCGCCCAGGGCAACCTCGAGAGCGTCGTCAGCCAGACGCTCCAGGACGAGCTCAACAAGTCCTCGCCGATCCGGACAACGAGGGCCTCGCGGCGCGTGTCGAAGCGGGGGAGGAGGGCGCGTTGGCCGAAGCCCTCG
>JBHIXO010000263.1:0-6169 GCA_041984725.1 Acidimicrobiales bacterium
CCTCCCCGGCGCGGTGCCCGAGGACGTGGTCGCCGCGCTGCCGGGCTGGCTCGACGAGGTGACGGCGTGGGCCGAGGCCGACGGACCCGGGCTGCACCACTTCGAGGCGACCGACGCCGGTCCGGTGATCGCCCGGTCCGAGGACCTCGTGCCCCACCACCCCGGACTGCGGGCGCTGATCACCGACGGGCTCGTTCCCGACCTGGTCTCGCAGCTGCTCGGGGAGCCCGCCGTGCTGTTCAAGGAGAAGGTCAACTACAAGCACCCCGGCGGCGGCGGGTTCGCCCCGCACCAGGACGCGCCGGCCTACCGGTTCGTCGACCACCACGTGTCGTGCATGGTCCCGGTCGACGCCGCGACCGAGGCGAGCGGCTGCCTCCACGTCGCCCCCGGCCACGACCGTGGGCTGCTGCCCAACGACGACGGCCGCATCCACGACGCCGTGGTCGCCGACCTCGACTGGCGCCCCGTCGAGGTCGCCCCCGCCGACCTGCTCCTGTTCGACAGCTACACGCCCCACCGCAGCGCCACGAACCACACCGATCGCCCCCGGCGGGCGCTCTACCTCACCTACAACGCAGCATCGGCCGGCGACCACCGCACCACCTACTACTCGGACAAGGCGGCCACCTTCGCGGCCGAGGGCGCGACGACGACGGGGGAGCGGGCCCGGATCTCGATCAGCGACGACTTCCTCGGACGTCCCGTCCGCGAGGCCCGAAGACCCGTCGGCTGATCGGGCAGGCTGCGGACATGCGTGAGACCAGCGACTTCCTCGCCCGGGCCGACCCCGACGTCGTGCCCATCCTGGACCTGATCCCGCCGCTCGACCTGACCGGCGACATCCCCGCGGCCCGGGTCCGGATGGCCGAGGCCCGGGCGGCCCTGATCGCGGCGATGCCCGACGTCCCGGGGGTGACGACCCGCGACGAGATGGTCCCCGGTCTCGACGGCGACCCCGACGTCATGGTGCGGATCTACGAGCCCGAGGGCGGGCACGACGGGTCGGCGCTGTCGTACATCCACGGCGGCGGCATGGTGCTCATGCGCGTGGCCGACACCGACTTCCACTGCAAGGAGATCGCCGCCGCGCTGGGCTGCCTGGTGACCTCGGTGGAGTACCGCCTCGCGCCCGAGCACCCGTACCCCGCCGGCGCCCACGACTGCTACGCCGCGCTCCGCTGGCTGCACGACCACGCCGCCGACCTCGGCGTCGACCCCGCCCGCATCGCCGTCGGCGGCGCGAGCGCCGGTGGTGGCCTGGCCGCCGCGGCCGCGCTGCTCGCGAAGGAGCGGGGTGGGCCGGCGATCTGCTTCCAGTGGCTGATCTACCCGATGCTCGACGACCGGAACACGACGCCGTCGAGCCACGAGATCACCGAGCCGCGGGTGTGGAACCGCACGAGCAACGTGGAGGCGTGGGCGGCCTACCTCGGCCCGCTCGCCGGCACCGACGACGTGCCGCTCCCCGCGGCACCCGCCCGGGCGACCGCCGACGACCTGCGCGGCCTGCCGCCGGCGTACATCGACGTCGGCGACCTCGACGTCTTCCGCGACGAAGACATCGCCTACGCGATGACCCTCTCCGCTGCCGGCGTCCCGGTGGAACTCCACGTGACGCCCGGGGCGTTCCACGCGTCCGAGCTCTACAACCCCGGAGCCGCCACGTCGCAGCGCATCACGGCGTTCCGGACCGACGCCCTCCGCCGGGCGCTCGCACCCCGATGACGCGCACCGGGTCGTGAACCGGCCGAGCGACGAGCGCCCGGACGACGAGGCCGTGGTCGCGTTCCTCCACGACCACCACGGCCGTCCGCCCGAGGATCTCGAGGCGCTGCACGGCGGCTACTGGTCGGCGGCGTACGGCTACCGCGTCGGCGACGACGAACTCGTCCTGCGGCTCAACACCTCCCCCGACGGGTTCCGGTCCGACGAGGCCGCCCAGCGCTACCGGTCGCCGGCCGTGCCCGTGCCCGAGATCGTGGCCGTCGGCGAGGGCCTCGACCGGTGGTTCGCCATCTCCCGTCGTCACCACGGCGGGTTCCTCGAGGACGTCCCACCATCCCGGGCCGACGTCCTCGGCCCGACCGTCGTCGGGCTGCTCGAGGGCCTGCGCGCCGTCCCCGACACCGGGGTCGTCACCCCGCCGTGGCGCGACTGGCTGCTCGGCGGCATCACCGACCGCGCCGACCACCACACCAGTGGTTGGCGGGCGAAGGTCGCGACGCATCCCGACGTCGACCGCACGTTCCGCGCCGTCGACGTCCGGATCCGGTCGCTGCTCGACGCGTGTCCCGACCGGCGCGAGCTGGTGCACGGCGACCTGCTCCACGGCAACGTGCTCGTCACCCCGACGGCCGACGCCGTCACGGCCGTGTTCTCGTGGAAGTGCGCCACCTGGGGCGACGCCGCCTACGACCTGGCGTGGTGCACGTTCTGGGGGCGTTGGCACCCGGGCATCGGCGCCCTCGACCTCTGGACGCGGGTGACGGCGGCGCCGCACGCCGGCCCGGAGGATGGTGACGCCGACCTCGCCGTCCGGCACCACGTCTACGAACTGCACATCGGCGCGAGTCACCTCGGCTGGTACGCCACGCTCGGCGACGACGAGAACCTGCGCTGGACCGCCACCCAGCTCGACGAGATCCTCGAGCGCGGGCCGCACGCCTGACCCCCGGGCCCGACGGCGCGGCGGCGTCGTCGGTCATCCGCGACCGGCGGTTGGCCCGGAGAACCGGTGTGCGCCGCCCGACCGCTCCACTCGCCCTCGCCGCCGCCGTCTTCGTGCTCGCCGGGGGGTGGATCCACCTCACCGAGTGGCTCGACGTCTACCGCGACGTCCCCGACGGGGTGCCCGGCGCGGCGGTCGTGCGGATCGGCTTCCCGGTCAACGTCGCCATCTCCGTGGCCGCCGCAGGCGCACTGCTCGCCGGGATCCGCCGGCCCCGCCTCCTCGTGCCGGCGGTCGTCGCCGCTGCGCTGTTCCAGGCCGGGTCGCTCGCCGCGCTGTTCGTGAGCCGGACCGGGTCGCTGCTCGGCTGGGAGGAGCCGATCTGGACCACGGCCGCCGAGCAGACCCGTGCCGTCGAGATCGGTGCGCTCGTGTGCCTCACGCTGCTCGCCGTGACCGAGCGCCTCGCCCGCACCCGCCGCCTCGAGCTGCCCCTGCGACGGTCGGGCGCCGAACCCCGCCCGGCCTGACCGGGTCGGCCGCGACCGGTCGATTCAACCCGGGTGGTCGGCGGGGATGCCGTCGACGGCGAGGGTGGCGTTGCCGTAGCCCCCGTGGTCGGTGACGTCGGGACCGAACCACGACGGCGCCTCGAACGCGGCCATCGAGTCGTCGTCGTCGAACTCGACCTCGACGAGCAGGAGGCCGGCCAGGTCGCCCTCGAACACGTCGACCTCGGCCGTCCCGCCCTCGACCGGCACCTCGTGGCGGACCTTGGCGACCCGGCGCCCGGCCGTGAACGGCCACAGCGCCTCGAACTGGTCCGCCGACAGCTCCCACTCGACCTCGACCCGCGCCGGCGCCGCGCCCGCCTTCACCGTCCCGATGTAGGCGGCGCCCTTCTGCCGGATCCGCAACGTCACCGAGTCCTGGCCGGCGAGGTAGCCCTGGCGGATCGGGGTGCCGGCGCCGAGGTCGTCGGGCAGGTCGGCGACGAGCCACTTCCGCTCGCGCTCCACGTGTTCAGGCACGCGAGCCCCCGGCCGGCCGGCGTGTTCCGGCGAGCGCGGCCCGCACGGCCGGGACCAGCTCGGCCTTGCGCATCCGCCACCGGCCGCGGACGCCGGCCTCCTGGGCCACGGCGCGCAGATCGCTCGCCCGGCGCTCGTCGAGGTGGTCGGCGACACCCCCGACCGCGTCGATGCCGCCGGCGGCCTCCTCCGGCCCGAGCTCGGCCGTGACGAGCCAGTAGGCGTCGAGGCGCCCGACGAACGCCCGGGTCGTCTCGCCGTAGACGCGGGCGCCGAAGCCGACGGCCCGGCGCTCGAGATCGGTCCGACGGGCCTCGGCCGCCCGGACCACGGCGGTGACCTGGGCGCCACCGCCGAAGCGGTCGGGTTCGGCGACCAGCGTCTCCTCGAGCACGAACAGGTCGTGGCCGTCGCCGATCGTGTCGGACAGCACCTTGCACGACGCCGCGAACGGCCCGAGCATCGACGGGGCGAGCCGATCGAGGACCTGGAGGTGGTACCAGAGGTACTTCACCCGCTTGCGCCAGTCGTGGAAGACGTGGACGTCGCCGCCGTCACGCGACGCGGCGAAACCGTCCCGGCCCTGCCGGTGGATCTTGCCGATGCCCGCCAGGGCGACCTCGCGGTCGGCGGGCGCATCGTCGGGTACGTCCCAGGCCTCGATCTCGGCCCGCCCGGCGCGCAGCAGCTCCACCGCCGCCGCGATCCGTTCGTCGCCCTCGTGCACCGACGACGCCGCAGCCATGGCCCGGCGGCGGAGCTCGCGCCGGACCTCGTCGACCGGGACCGACACGGCGCCGGCGTCGGCGGCGAGCAGGTCGTCGAAGGACTCGAGCAGGGCCTGCGCGTCGCGGATCGGGGAGAGGTGACGCGACGCGTCCCGGAAGTGCTCGTTCGTCCGCCGGTACGCGTCCTCGCCGAGCGCGGGGCGCACGAGCCGCGCGACCGCGCGCAGCTCCTTGCACCGCTTGCGGGTCTCGTGGACGTGCTTGGCCGCCTTGGACCCCGGACCGCGGCCCAGCCGGTCGAGACCCTCGTCGACGAGCCCGAGCGCGACGCGCTGCATGCCCGTGCCGAAGGGCTCGTCCTGCCAGGCCAGGCTCATCCCCCGGGAGCGTAGGGCCGTCGGGCGACGTTCACCGGGCATTCCCCGCCCGGACGGCACGGTCCGGGCCGGGTCGCGCCAGGTTGCTCCCGCCGGCGCCGCGGCCGTAGTCTGGTCTGTCGGTCCAGCGCGCCCTGCGCGCCGACGCGCCGAGCTGGCCGGGCCGACACCACACGCCAACCGCAGTACCGAAACCGCACCGGAGACACCTGTGCCCACCATTCAGCAGCTGGTCCGCAAGGGCCGGCAGTCCAAGATGACCAAGGCGAAGACGCCGGCGCTCAAGGGCGCTCCCCAGCGTCGCGGTGTCTGCACCCGCGTGTACACGACCACGCCGAAGAAGCCGAACTCGGCGCTGCGCAAGGTCGCCCGTGTCCGGTTGACGTCGGGCATCGAGGTCACCGCCTACATCCCGGGCGAGGGTCACAACCTGCAGGAGCACTCCATCGTGCTCGTGCGCGGTGGCCGTGTGAAGGACGTCCCCGGCGTCCGCTACAAGATCATCCGCGGCACGCTCGACACGTCGGGCGTCCGCGACCGCAAGCAGGCCCGTAGCCGCTACGGCGCCAAGAAGGACGCCTGAGATGCCTCGCAAGGGACCCGCGCCGCGCCGCGACATCAAGCCCGATCCGGTCTACGACTCGACCGTCGTCACCCAGATCACGAACAAGATCCTGCAGTCGGGCAAGCGCTCGACCGCGGAGCGCATCGTCTACGACGCGATGACGATCGTCGAGACCAAGACCGGCGCCGAGCCGCTGCCCACGCTCAAGCGGGCGCTCGAGAACGTCAAGCCCCAGCTCGAGGTCAAGAGCCGCCGCGTCGGTGGCGCCACGTACCAGGTGCCCGTCGAGGTCAAGCCGCGCCGGGCCAACACCCTGGCCATCCGCTGGCTCGTCACCTTCGCCCGCGACCGCCGCGAGCGCACGATGGCCGAGCGCTTCGCGAACGAGATCCTCGACGCCAGCAACGGCCTCGGCGCCTCCGTGAAGCGGCGTGAGGACATGCACAAGATGGCCGAGTCCAACAAGGCCTTCGCCCACTACCGCTGGTAGTCGCCGTTCCCGTGTCCACCCCGAGGGCCGTCCGCCCGGACGCCGAGTCCCCCCGACCCGCCGCCGTCCTCGCCCCCGACCACCCCGCCCGGGACTCGTTCGCGCGAGCCACCCGGAGCGTCCTCCGAGTGAGAGTGCTCACCCATGTCTGAGAAGCGCAGCCACCCGATCAACATGACCCGCAACATCGGGATCATGGCCCACATCGACGCGGGCAAGAATGGTGTTTGCGCAGACGATCGATGCCCCATCCGCGTTCCTTCAGCAATTGCGCGATAAATTTGATCGCCAGTTTTTCGGCCGCTTC
>JBHIXO010000264.1:0-6150 GCA_041984725.1 Acidimicrobiales bacterium
TACCTCACCGACTACGACGTCCTCGGCCGGCTCTACGACCCGACCCAGTGGCGTCACGCGTTCGGTCCGAGCCAGCTCGCCAACCAACCGCCCTTCGAGCAGACCAACGCCGCGAAGATCTGGCGGGCGAGCGGGCGTGAAGGCGTGCCGTGCTCGGCGTGCAACCTCATCACCGGGTACATGACCTTCCTCGGCTCGATGATCCAGTACGCCGGCCCCAACCTGAACCCGCTCACGGTCGAGCAGGGCCTCGTCGGCAACCAGGTCGCCCAGGGCGGCTGGGAGGCGACCGGCGGCAACCCGTTCGACTACTTCATCAAGTTCGGGCCCGACGACTACACCGCGATCTCCGACTTCCGCGAGGTGTACTGGGACGGCGGCGCCAACTCCGCCATCGACGGCAAGAAGGGTGCCTACATCGCGCTGAACGGCGGCCGTCGCTACACCGGCGGCCAGCTCGACGGCTCGTTCGACATCCCGGCCACCGCCTCGTGACCGCCGTCGCCACCCCGTCGCCGTCGTTCGACGACCTCGTCGAACGGATCCGCGCGAACCGCGTCCTCGGTCCCGCGGTCCGGCTCGTCCTCGCCTACGTCCTGCTCATCGAGCTCGCGGCCCAGTTCCTGCTCGGCCGCGTCGAGATCGCCGGCCTCGAGTTCGGGCTCGGCGACGGCGCGATCCCCCGCACGATCTGGCTCAACGGCGCCGCGGTCGGCCTGCTGTACGGCCTGCTCGGCATGGGCCTGATCCTCGTCTACCGGGCCAACCGCATCATCAACTTCGCGCAGGCCGCGCTCGGCGCCGTGCCCGCCGTCCTGTGCCTGCAGCTGATCAACGCCCGCGGCGTGAACTACTGGCTCACCCTCCCCGTGCTGATCGGGGTCGCCGCGCTGCTCGGCGCGTTCTTCGACATCGCGATCATGCGGCGGTTCCGCAGCGCCCCCCGCCTCATCGCCACCGTGGCCACGATCGGCATCTCGCTGCTCGCCACGCTCGGCGAGATCGGCGTCCAGCAGTGGGTCGCCGGCAGCCTCATCTCCAGCAGCGACTTCCGGACCCCGTTCTCCAGCTTCTCCACCACGATCGGCACGCTGGTCTACGACGGCAACTTCTTCGTGGCCGTCGTCGCCACCGCGGCGATCGGCCTCGGCCTCGGCGCCTTCTTCCGGTACACCGACATGGGCATCGCCGTGCGGGCCTCGGCCGAGAACGGCGAGCGGGCCTCGCTGCTCGGCATCCCCGTGACCCGGGTCTCGACCCTCGTCTGGGTGCTCGCCACCGTCATGTCCGCCGTCGCCATCTTCCTGCGGGCGCCGATGGTCGGCCTCACCGTCGGCTCCTCGGTCGGGCCGAGCGTGCTGCTCTACGGACTCGCCGCCGCGGTGATCGCCCGGATGGACAGCCTCCCGCTGTGCGTGGCCGCCGGCATGGGCATCGGGATGCTCGACCAGGGCGCGGTGTTCGCCACCAACAAGGGCGCGCTGTCGCAGTCGTTGATGGTCGGCGTGATCCTGCTCGCGCTCCTCGCCCAGAAGGGCGCCATTTCGCGGGCGATGGACGCCGGCGTCGCCACCTGGCAGTCGGCCAAGGAGTACCGGCCGATCCCCGCCGAACTGCGCGACACCCGCGAGGTCACGATGGCCCGCGGCGTGCTCGCCAACGTCGTGCTCTTCGTCGCCGTCGTGCTGCCCGTCGTGCTCCCCGAGCGGTTCGCCGGTCGCTTCTCGCTGGTCGTGATCTTCGCCATCGTCGGCGTGTCGCTCGTCGTGCTCACCGGTTGGGCCGGGCAGATCTCGCTCGGACAGTTCGCGTTCGCCGGCGTGGGGTCGATGGTCGCCGCCGGCCTCGCCGTGCGCGGCTGGGACTTCTTCGCCTGTCTCCTCGCCGCCGGGCTCGCCGGCATGGTGGTCGCCGTCCTCGTCGGTCTGCCCGCCCTGCGGATCCAGGGCCTGTTCCTCGCCGTGACGACCCTCGCATTCGCCTTCACCGTCGAGAAGCTCCTCCTCAACCCGGAGTACGCCGGCTCGTGGCTCCCCGCGATCGGCCAACCCGTCGCCCGCCCCAAGCTCTACGGCCAGTTCTCCACCATCTCCGACACGCGCTTCTACTTCGTCTGTCTGGCCTTCCTCGGGCTCGCGCTGGTCGTGGCACGGTCGCTGCGCCGCTACCGGTTCGGTCGGGTGCTCATCGGCACCCGCGACAACGGCCGCGGCGTCCAGGCCTACGGCGTCGACCTGGCCCGGACGCGGCTGACCGCGTTCGCCATCTCCGGCTTCATCGCCGCGGTCGCCGGCGGCCTGCTCGCCTTCCAGCTCAAGAGCGTCGACGCCTCGACCTTCAGCCCCGAGAAGTCGATCCTCATGTTCACGATCGCCGCCATCGGCGGCATGACGTCGCTGCCCGGCGCCATCCTCGGCGCGATCTACGTCGAGGGGATCCCGTTCCTGTTCGACGGCAACCAGAACGTCCGGCTGCTCACCAGCTCGGTCGGCCTCCTGATCCTGCTGATGTTCGTCCCCGGCGGCCTCTCGCAGATCGCGTACGGGACCCGCGACCGCTTCCTGCGCTGGGTCGCCGACCGGAACGGGATCCACGTCCCGAGCCTCGTCGCCGACTCGCTCGTCGACACCGGGACCACAGGGAGTCCGGAGACCACCGAGCCCACCACCGAGCCCGCCACCGCAGGAATCGCCGTACCGGCCGGGGAGGCCCGATGAAGCCGCTGCGCGACCGCCTCGAGGAGATCACGGGCGGGGCCTCGCCGACGCCCCTCGCCGTCCTCTTCGGCCTCAACTTCGTCGACGAGCTCGACCAGATCCTGTTCGGCATCGTCACGCCCGAGATCCGCGACGACCTCGGCCTGTCCGAGTCCGGGATCATCGTCATCGGCGCGCTGGTCGCGGTGTTCGTGCTGCTGGCCGTCATGCCGCTCACCTACGTGGCCGACCGCTTCGACCGCGTGAAGCTCGTGTTCTTCGCCGCCCTCGGCTGGATGTCGATGTCGGTGCTCACCGGCTTCTCGGGCTGGGCCGGCGCGGTCGTGCTCCTCGTCATCGCCCGCATGGGCTCCGGGCTCGGCCGGACGGTGAACGACCCGGTCCACGCGTCGCTGCTCACCGACTACTACGAACCCGCGGTGCAGCCGAAGGTCTTCGAGCTGCACCGTGCCGCCAACCCGGTGTCGCGGGTGACCGCCGTCCTCATCGGCGCCGGCGTCGGCCTCCTCGGCTGGCAGGCGATGTTCATCGTGCTCGCCGTGCCGACCGTGTTCCTGGTGGGCGCGGCGCTCCGCCTGCCCGAGCCCCGCCAGAAGACCGTCTCGGTCGCGTCGGGGTTGGTCGAGGGCGAGGACCCGGTCGACGCCGCGGCCGCCGATGCCGCGTCGCGGGACGACGGCGGCGAGGGACGGGTGTCGAGCGTCTCGTTCTTCGAGGCCCGCCGCACCCTGTTCGCGATCAAGTCCATGCGCCGCCTCTACGCCGGCGCGTTCCTGCTCGGGTTCGGATTCATCACGCTCGGCACGATCCTCTCCCTCTTCTTCGAGGACGTCTACGGCTTCTCGCCGACCATGCGCGGCGTCGCGGCCTTCCTCGCCGGCGCCGGTTCGCTCGTCGGGCTGAACGTCGGCCAGCGCCTGGCGTCGAAGGCGATGCAGGAGGGCCGCACCGAACGCCTGGCGACCATCACCGGGCTCGCGTTCACCGCCGGTGCCGCCGGCCTCGTGCTCATGGCGCTCGCGCCCTGGGCCGCGTTGTCGCTGGCCTTCTCCGTGCTGGCGTCGGCCGGGTTCATCGCGTTCCAGCCCGCCTACTACCCGCTCGTCGCGCTCGTCACCCCGGCCCGGATCCGCACCCAGGCCTACGGCTGGTCCCTGATCCTCGTCGGCTGCGGCGGGTTGGCGGGCTCGCTGCTGATCGGCTCGCTGGCCGAGAGCTCGTACCGGTCGGCCACGGCCGGGCTCGCCCTCGTCGTGGCCGCGGCCGGCGCCCTCGGCGCCTCCGCCTCGCGCTTCGTGCCCCGCGACGTCGAGCAGGCGGCGCGGGCGGTCGCAGCCGCCGACATCACCGAGATCGGCGCCGACGCGCTGCTCGTGTGCCGAGGCGTCGAGGTCGCCTACGACCAGGTGCAGGTGCTGTTCGGGGTCGACATGGTCGTGCGGGAGGGCGAGATCGTCGCGCTCCTCGGCACCAACGGCGCCGGCAAGTCGACCCTGCTGAAGGCCATCTCCGGCGCCGTCGACCCCATCGGCGGCGCGATCGTCTTCGACGGCCAGGACATCACCCACACCGACGCGGTCGCCACGGTGAAGGCCGGCATCGTCCAGGTGCCGGGCGGCAAGGCCGTGTTCCCCACCCTCACCGTCGCCGAGCACCTGCGCGCCGGCGGCTGGCTGTACCGGGACGACGCCGTGTACCTCGCCACCGCGATCGAGGAGGTCTACGAGACCTTCCCGCGGCTCCGTGAGCGACGCGACCAGATGGCCGGCAACCTCTCCGGCGGCGAGCAGCAGATGCTCGCCCTCGGCATGGCCTTCATCGCCAAGCCGAAGCTGCTGATGATCGACGAGCTGTCGCTCGGGCTCGCGCCCACGATCGTCGAGCAACTCCTCGTCATCGTGCGCCGCATCCGTGAGTCGGGCACCGCGATCGTCCTCGTCGAGCAGTCGATCAACGTGGCGCTGACCGTCGCCGAACGGGCGTACTTCATGGAGAAGGGCGAGGTGCGCTTCGAGGGCCCCACCGCCGACCTGCTCGAGCGCGACGACATCGTCCGGTCCGTGTTCCTCCAGGGCGCCGGGTCGGTCGACGCGCCGTCCGACCCCGGACCCGACCATCAGCACGACGACGCCACCACCACGAACGGCACCGTGCCCGCCACGGCCGCGCCCGTCGAGCGGCTCCCCATCGGTGAACCCGTGCTCGTCCTCGACGAGGTGCGGAAGTCCTTCGGCGGCGTCCAGGCCGTGACCGGCGCGTCGCTCGAGCTGCGCGAGAACGAGATCCTCGGACTCATCGGGCCCAACGGCGCCGGCAAGACGACGATCTTCGACCTGATCTCGGGGTTCCTCGTCCCCGACGAGGGCCGGATCCGCTTCGACGGCCACGACGTGACCACGATGCGCCCCGACCGTCGGGCCGCGCTCGGCCTGGGCCGCTCGTTCCAGGACGCCCGCCTCGTCGGCTCGCTCACCGTCGCCGAGAACATCGCCATCGGCCTCGAACGCCACCTCGAGGTCCGCGACGCGCTCGCGTCGGCGCTGGCACTGCCCGGCATCCAGCGGGCCGAGGAGGACGTCGCCTACACGGTCGGCGACCTCATCGAACTGATGAACCTCGGCGCCTTCCGCGACAAGTTCGTCCGCGAGCTGTCGACCGGGTCGCGCCGCATCGTCGACCTCGCCATGTGCATCGCACACGATCCCGAGGTGCTCCTGCTCGACGAGCCGAGCTCGGGCATCGCCCAGGCCGAGACCGAGGCGCTCGGCCCGCTGCTGCGCCGGATCCAGCGCGAGACCGGGTGCGCGCTGCTCGTCATCGAGCACGACATGCCCCTCATCACGGGCATCTCCGACCGGATGATCGCCCTCGAGCTCGGCGCCCCGCTCGTCGAGGGGACCCCCGAGGAGGTCACGACCGACCCGCGGGTGGTCAGCAGCTACCTCGGCGGCGACATGGCGACCATCAACCGGTCGCGCGGGACGGCGCCGAAGGCGAGCTCGAACGGCAGCCCGGGCCTGAACGGGAGCCCGGCCGCGAACGGGAGCCCGGCGGCCGAGGCGGGCCCGAACGGGAACGGCCACGCCCCGGCGCGGAACGGGCGGCGCCGGACCCGGCCGCTCGAGGCGGCGAAGCGATGAGGTCCCGGATCCTGGCCGGACTGCTGCTCGTGGCGGGTGTCGCCTGCCTCGTCCTCGCCCCGTCCGCACGCGCCGTCGAGGTCGAGGGCTCGGCCTGGTGGTCGAAGCTCGCCACCAACGACCTCGCCAGCCTCTCGCCCGAGACGATCCCCGCCCCGCTGCCCACGACGCCCGACACGCTCGTCCCGGTCGGCGCCACGGTTCCGGCCGGCCAGTTGCTCGTCGAGGGATCCCCCGACGGCGCGCTGGCGATGGCCGCCGTCACCTACCGGCTGGCGGCGGGGGAGAGCAGC
>JBHIXO010000265.1:0-6117 GCA_041984725.1 Acidimicrobiales bacterium
ACGCGATGGCCTACGAGGTCCGCCAGGGGCGCTGCGTCCGGGTCGAGCGCGGGGTCTATGCCGCGGTGTCGGCGGACGAGGTGCCGGGCGCTCCCGAACCGGCCCTCCCGACCCCGGAGGAGCTGCTGCCCTGGGCCGACCCCAACGAGGAACCCACGGTCGACCCGGCGATCGCCGACGACCCCGAGCGCTGGGGACCCGAGTGGCCACTGCCCGCCGTGTGGGCGGACGACGTCGAGGCGCCCTATCCACCGAGCGACCTCGACGAAACCGTCCGCCGGGCCCGCCGCCGCGCCGCCGCCCTCGCCGCCGACCGCCTCCGCACCGAGATCGAGAACGTCGGCCACGACAACGTCGACCCCGACGGCCCCCTCCTCGCCCATTGGCAACGATTCGTCGACGAATCGTCGCCAACGGACCGGCGCAGGTTGGCCTGGGAGCAGCCCGAATGGCGGGGGCCGAGCTGGTCGGACGAGGTCGCCGCGCACCAGGACGACGGTCCGCTCGATCCCGAGGCTGATGGTGGTGGGCCCTGATTGCGTAGTCTGCCGGGACATGGGTGGGGCCCTCTTCCGGCGGCTGTGGCTCGTCCGCTCGTTCGCCACCGCCTGGGTCGGCGGGACCCGGGTCGGGTACTTCGTGCTGTTCGTCGTGCCGAGCCAGGCTCTCGATCTCGAGTTCGACGACTCCGATCGCACCCGGATCGTCGCGCTGACGTGCCTGTACGCGGTCGTCGCCGCCCCGGTGTCGTACCGACGAGCCAAGCGGGAGTTCGCCCCGGTCACCAACTGGCTCGACTCGGGGAACCCGCCCGACGGTGCGATCCGCAGCGCCCTGCTCGAACTCCCGCTGCGTCAGGCCGTCGGGACCGTCGCCTACTGGGGCGTCGGCGCGGCCTGCGCGGCGACCTACTACGCCGTGGCGCACGACCCCGACCCGTTCGTGGCCGTCGCCCTCGTCGCCGGCGTCACCCTGCTCGGCCTCCACGCAGCGATGATCGTGTTCCTTCTCGCCGAACGGCTGGTCCAGCCCCTCGCGCCGCTCGTCGTCGCCGGTGAGGAGCCGGTCCGACTCCGGATGCTCTCGGTCCGCGATCGCTACTTGCTGACGTGGGCGCTCGGACCCGGGGTGTCGCTGGCCGGCGTCGGCATCTTCCTGGCGATCCGATCGCCCGATGCCGACGGCGACCTCGGTCGCGCCATCCTCCCGATCGTCCTCCTCGCCCTCACCGAGGGATGTCTGCTCGTCTGGGCGGCCTCGGGCACCGTCACCGAGCCCATCCGGGAGCTTCGCGAGGCGATGCACCACGTCTCGTCCGGTGACCTCGGGTCGGGCGTACCCGTCAGCGCCACCAACGAGGTCGGGCTCCTCCAGATCGGCTTCAACGACATGGTCGACGGCCTCCGCGAGCGCGACCGGCTGCTCCAACTGCTCGGCGAGTACGTCGGCGACGACGTGGCGACCCTCCTCACGGCCGAGTCCGAGCTCCACGGCACCACCGTCGAGGCCTCGGTGCTGATGGTCGACCTCATCGGCTCCACCGCGCTCGCCGAGCAGGAGCCGTCCCACGACGTCCTCGCCACGCTCAACACCATGTTCGACGCGGTCGTCCGGACCACGCAGGCCGAAGGGGGCTGGGTCAACCGCTTCGTCGGCGACGCCGCCGTCTGCGTCTTCGGCGCCCCCACCGTGCTCGACGATCACGCCGACCGGGCGCTGCGCGCCGCCCGCGCCCTCCACGCCGAACTGGCCCGTCTCCGTCGCACCCAGCCCGCACTCGACGCCGGGATCGGCGTCTCCTCGGGCCTGCTCACGGCAGGCCGGGTGGGCGGTCCCACCCGCCACGAGTTCACCGTCGTCGGCGATCCCGCCAACGAGGCGGCCCGGCTCACCGAGCAGGCCAAGGCGACACCGGGGCGCGTCCTGGCGTCGTCGGCGACCCTGCAGCGGGCCACCACCGAGGCGTCGTCGTGGACACCGGTCGGTGCCCTGCTACTGCGGGGCCGGTCGGCGCCGACCGACGCCCACGCCCCGTCCGTCACGCCGGGGCCGCTGACGAGGACCGGATCCCATCACGGCATCTCGGAGGGTGGCGGGTAGCCTCGCCCGCCGTGTCCAGCCCCGCCTTCACGGCCCCGATCGGCACCCGAGACGTGCTCCCGCCCGAGTCGGGCCGGTGGTTGGCGCTGCTCCGCACCTTCGCCGACGTCGCCGGTCGGGCCGGCTACGGCATGGTGCACACGCCGATCTTCGAGGACCTGGGCGTGTTCCTGCGGATGGGGCAGGGCACCGACGTGGTCACCAAGGAGATGTACGACTTCGAGGACAAGGGCGGCCGGCGCATCGCGCTCCGTCCCGAGGGCACGGCCAGCGTCGTGCGCGCCTTCGTCGAGCACCGGCCGACCCTGCCGTGGAAGGCGTGGTACGTCACGCCGGCGTTCCGCTACGAGAAGCCGCAGAAGGGTCGCTACCGCCAGCACCACCAGGTCGGCATCGAGGCCCTCGGCGTCGCGGACCCCGACGTCGACGTCGAGGTCCTCGCGCTTGCGAACCGCTACCTGCGCTCGCTCGGCGCGACCGCCTACGACCTCGTCGTCAACTCGATGGGCACGAGCGAGGACCGCGCCCGCTACGACGCCCTGCTCCGCGAGTTCCTGCTCGACGTGCGCGACGACCTCGCCGAGGACGACCGGTCCAAGGTCGAGCGCAACCCGCTCCGGGTCCTCGACTCGAAGCGACGCGAGACGATGGCGGCCACCGCGTCGGCCCCGACGATCACCGACACCCTGTCGGAGGAGAGCCGCGACCGCTTCGGGCGCGTCCGCGAGGGACTCGACGCGCTCGGCATCGCCCACCGTGTCGAACCCCGCCTCGTGCGCGGGCTCGACTACTACACGCACACGCTCTTCGAGTTCCAGAGCACGGCGCTCGACGCCGCCCAGTCGACGATCATCGGCGGCGGCCGCTACGACGGCCTCGCGGAGGCGCTCGGCGGGCCCGACACCCCGGGCATCGGGTTCGGGTCGGGCATCGAGCGCGTCCTCCTCCACCTCGACGCCGAGTCGGCGTTCCCCACCCCGGACACCGCGCTCGACCTGTTCGTCGTCGACGTCATCGACGGCAGCCACGCCCGCGACCTGACCGACGCGGCCCGCGAGCGCGGGTTCGCCGCCGACCGCGCCTTCGACGGCCGGTCGATGAAGGCCCAGATGAAGGCCGCGAACCGGTCGGGCGCCACCCTCGCCCTGATCGTCGGGGCCGACGAGGCCGCCGACGGCACGGTCACGGTCCGCGACCTGCGCGGCGAGAGCGGCCAGCACACGGTCGCCCGCGCCGACCTCTTCGCCCACATCGCAACCCGACTCCCACGGAGCTGACGAGTGACCTCCACCCTTCCCCCCGGAACCGCCGCCGGACTCCGCACCCACTGGTGCGGGGAGCTGCGCGCCGCCGACGTCGGCGCCGAGGTGACCCTGTGCGGCTGGGTCGAGAACCGGCGCGAGCACGGCGAGCACCTCGCGTTCATCGACCTGCGTGACCGCACCGGCATCACGCAGTGCGTGGTGTCGAAAGCCCACGACCTGCGCAGCGAGTTCGTGCTGCGGATCACCGGCACGGTCGCGGCCCGCATCGAGGGTGCGACCAACGACAAGCTCCCCACGGGCGCGATCGAGTTGCAGGACACGACGGTCGAGGTGCTGTCCACGGCCCAGCCCGCGCCGTACCAGCTCCGCGACGCGCGCGAGGTCGACGAGAACCTGCGCCTCGAGCACCGCTACTTCGACCTGCGCCAGCCCCGGATGCAGCGCAACCTGCACGTGCGCACGATCGTCAACCGGGCGATCCGGAACACCTTCGTCGACAACGGGTTCGTCGAGGTCGAGACGCCGTTGCTCATCGCGTCCACGCCGGAGGGGGCGCGCGACTTCGTCGTGCCCAGCCGGCTGCACCCCGGCTCGTTCTACGCGCTGCCCCAGAGCCCGCAGCTCTACAAGCAGCTGTGCATGGTCGGCGGTGTCGACCGCTACTTCCAGATCGCCCGCTGCCTGCGCGACGAAGACCTGCGCGCCGACCGCCAGTTCGAGTTCACCCAGCTCGACATGGAGTGCTCCTTCGTCGGCCAGGACGAGGTCCTCGACTTCGTCGCGCAGTCCCTCTCGGCCGCAGTGGAGGCCGTGACCGGCGAGACGCTCGGCGAGGTGCCCCGCATGACGTGGGAGGAGGCCGTCGAGCGCTTCGGGTCCGACAAGCCCGACGTCCGCTTCGGGATGGAGCTGGTCGAGCTGACCGAGGTGTTCGCCGAGACCGAGGCGAACGTGTTCAAGGCCCCGTGCGTCAAGGGCATCCGCCTCGAGGGCGGGTCGTCGCTCACGCGCAAGGAGATCGACGGCCTCGTCGACCAGGCCAAGCTGTGGGGCGCCAAGGGCCTGGCCTGGATGCGCGTCGTCGAGGACGACGGTCGCCCCACGCTCGACGCCGGCGTGGCCAAGTTCCTGTCGGCGGGGGAGGCCACCGCCACCATCGAGGCGCTCGACGCCGCACCCGGCGACATGGTCTTCCTCGTCGCCGACGAGCGTTCGGTCGTGCGGCACATCCTCGGCCTGCTGCGCATCGAGCTCGGCAAGCCGCCGATGGACCAGGGCGGCCTCGAGTTCCTCTGGGTCACCGACTTCCCGATGTTCGACGACGAACTCGGACCCGACGGTCGGCCCCAGGCCATGCACCACCCGTTCACGTCACCCAACGCCGAGGACATGGAGGCCGGTCTGATCGAGTCCGACCCGACCCGCGTCCGGTCGGTCGCGTACGACCTCGTGTGCAACGGCTGGGAACTCGGCTCCGGCAGCGTCCGGATCCATCGCGGCGACGTCCAGCAGCGGGTGTTCGACGCGCTCGGCATCGGCGAGGAGGAGGCCCAGGAGAAGTTCGGGTTCCTGCTCGACGCCTTCCGGTTCGGTCCGCCGCCCCACGCCGGGTTCGCGTTCGGCATCGACCGGCTCGTGGCGCTGCTCGCCGGCGAGACCAACATCCGCGAGGTCATCGCCTTCCCCAAGACCCAGAAGGGCGCCGACCCGCTCACCGACGCGCCCACCGAGCTCGAACCCCGCATCCTCGAGGAGCTCGGGCTGCGGGTCCTGCCCCGCGCCGAGTAGCCGGTCAGCGTCCCTCGAGCTCGTCGAGGAACATTCCGAGGACGCGGCGGGCCTCGTCGCGCTCGGTCGTCAGCGTCCGGCGGGCCGCCGTGATCCCCAACCCGCCGAGCGCGAGCCCGAGCGGGACCGAGCCGGCGGCGAAGAGGATCTCGCCGGTGACGACGGCGCCGACGGCGCCGAGGAGCGGGGTCACGGTCGCGGGCACGGCGACCACGCCGGTGAGCAGGCCGCGACGCATCGCCTGCAGGTCGGCCTCGAGGCGGACGAGGGTCCGCCCGTCGCCCGCCGCCGTGCACGACGAGCGGATCGCGTCGACGTTGCCGAGCCGCACCGACCTCGTCGGGTCGAAGCGCCGCCGCAGCTTGGCCACGAGGTCGTCGCGGCGCCGCCACGTCTCGACGGCCCCCGACCGCTCGCTCGGTTCGAGCACCTGACGCTTCAACCACTGCTGGACCCGGGCCCGGGCCGTCGACTCGCCGAGCGGGACCGTCCGCGTCACCAACACGCCCGCCGGGCCGAGCAACCCGCCATCGGGTGGGGTCGTGTCGAGCAGACCGGCGTCGTACTCGGCGAGTGCCCGGCCGACGGCGGCGGGATCCATCCCCGCCTCCTCGGCGGCGGCCGTGATCGCGTCCCGGTCGAGCCCCGCACCGGCCGGGGTCCGGGGCGTCGAGAGCTCGGCGGCCCGGCGCAGCACCTCCTCGGCGTCGTGGGGGCGCAGCGGGTCGCTCACGACCCGATTCTCGCAGCACCTAGCCTCGCCGCGTGCACGTCCACCACCTGACGTCCGTCGACGGCGAGATCGTCTTCGACCTCGATCCGGAGGTCGTGCAGCCCGCCGCCGGGGGGACCCGGCTGGTCGACGACGTGACCGTCGACGAGACGGCCTTGCTGGCCCGGGCCATGACGTACCTGCTGGCGACGTTCGAGATCCGGTACGGGGGCGCGGCGGCCGGGGTCCGGC
>JBHIXO010000266.1:0-6054 GCA_041984725.1 Acidimicrobiales bacterium
GCCGCCGACCAGGGCTGGCCCATGCGGGCCCGCAGTGTCGGTGCGAGCTGCCCGGGCAGGAGCGTGGCGTACACGCGGGCGGCGAGCCGGTCGAGCGGGAACGGGATCGGTGGCCGCCGGATGGTCCGGTCGATGCCGTGGGCGACCTCGGTGTCGGTCAGCTCCTCGCGGACGACCCGCTCCATGTAGGCGTCGAAGGCGTCGACGTCGGCCGGACAGTCGTCGCGGGCGATCCCGCACCCCTCGGCGATGAGCAGCCACTCCTCGTAGAGCCGCTGGCGCTCACGCCGGCCGAGCGGCCGGACGAACCCGTCGGCGACCGCCATGACGGTGTCGAGCAACGTCGCCCAGACCCAGAGCATGTTCTCGCTGTCGAGGGCCCGGTACGGGGCGCCGTCGGCGCGCACGCCGTTGATCGTGGCGTGGCTCTTCCGCATCAGACGGCGCATCTCCGCCGACTTCTCCGGCGTGCCGAGGGCCAGTTGCGTCATGACCTGCAGGGTGCGGATGAGCCGCGTCCACGGGTCCTTCTCGTAGTCGGAGTGGTCGGCCACCCCGGCGCCGACCACGGGGTGCATGACCTGCAGCATCAGGGCGCGCGGGCCGCCGACGAGGACGTTGACCGGTTCGAGGGTGAGCCGGTAGGTCACGCTGTCGCGCCCCAGGGGGAGCGTGGTCGGGGCGGTGTCGGTCGGGCGCGGCGGCATGACCTCAGTCGACCACAGCATGTTGGTCATCGTCCAACAGTCGCGACGGGGTCGCGGGCCGTCAGGGTCGGATGGCGGGGAGGATGCGCTCGATCAGCAGGGGGAGCGTGTCGAGGATGATGGTCCGGGCCTGGTCCTTGTCGAGGCGACCGCGCACGAGCCACTCGTTGGTGACCTCGTGGACGAGCCCGCCGAAGCCGCGCACGAGCGCGCGCAGTTCGGGGGAGTCGTCGTCGACGAGGCCGAGCGCGGCGATCGTCTGCTCGGCGATGATCTCGCGGCTGCCGTCGAGGATGGCCTCGAGCTCCTCGTCCTGCTCGGGCCCGCCGATGATGGCGTCGAGCCAGTGGGCGCCGTTCTCCTCGAAGAGGGCGAGCAGGGCCTCGACGTTGCGGACGATGGCCTCGGCCGGCGCCCGCTCGTCGGTCTCGCCCCCGTTCGCCGCCGGCGCGGCGATCTGGGGGATGCGGGCGGTGTGGCGCACGACCTCGAGGTAGAGGTCGCGCTTCGAGTCGAAGTAGTGGTGGAGCAGGCCGCGGGCGACGCCGGCCTCCTCGGCGATGTCGGAGATCGACACGTCGCTGTAGGGGCGGCAGCGGAAGAGGCCGGCCGCGGCGTGCAGGATCGACCGGCGGCGCTCCTCGTAGTCCATCCGCACGCGCTTGCGTCCGCCCTCGGCCTGCTTCGTCATCGGTGCTCACGGTAGACAGCGGCGGCGCCGGCGTCCGTGTTGGCGCGTCCGCCGCGCCGGTGTCCGTCAGACGTCGATGCCGAACAGCTCCCGGGCGTTGTCGCCGAGGAACCGGCGCCGGTCGGCGTCGTCGAACATCCCGGCGAGCTCGTTGAGGTCGTCGACGTACTCGGGCGTGTGGTCGGCGTGGGGGAAGTCGCTCGCCCAGAGGAACCGGTCGACGCCGTACCGCTCGGCCAGCGCCGGGATGGTGCGTTCGTCGGGATCACAGCTGATCCAGCACTGGCGGCGGAAGTAGTCGCTCGGCTTCTCCCGGAGCGGGACCCGGGTGCCGACGTAGGTGTGGCCGTAGACGGCGTCGATGCGGTCGAGCCAGTAGCCGATCCAGCCGCCGCCCGACTCGAGGACGAGGACGCGCAGCTCGGGGAACAGGTCGAACACGCCGTGGTCGAACAGGGTCGTGAACTGGTGCCGGACGCCGTCGGACGCGGTGACCGACGCGAGCAGGCGCAGCTGCTTCACGTGCTCCCAGTCGCCCATGCGGGTGCCCTTGGTCCACTGCGGCTCGAACGTCGGGTGGATGGCGAACGGGATGCCCGCCTCCTCGGCGACGGCGAAGACGCGGTGGTTGTCGGGATGACCGAGCGGCCGGCCGTCGTGGGTGAACGGGGCGACGTAGCAACCCCGGGCGCCCTCGCCGACGGCGCGCTCCAGCTCGGCGGCGGCGGCCGCCGGGTCGGAGAGGGAGAGGTGGGCGGTCGGGATCAGCCGGGGGGAGTCGGCGCAGAACTCGCAGATCCACCGGTTGTAGGCCCGGGTGTAGGCCTGCGACAGCGCCGGGTCCTCGACCTCGGCCTCCCAGAGCAGGCCGACCGTGGTGTAGAGGATGGCGGCGTCGAGGCCCTCGGCGTCGAGGACGTCGAGGCGCTCGGCCGGGTCCATCGAGCCGTACGGCGCCTCGGCCAGGTAGGTCCGGGCCGGGTCGAGCTGGATCGCCCGCAGGTCGGGGTCGCCCATGGCGCCGAGCGTCGACGGGAAGCCGCGCCGCGACATCACCGAGCGGCGGCCGTCGATCTCGAGCTCCTCGAGCCCGTGTTCGTCGACCACGATCCGCAGCGCCCGGTCGCGGAACGCCGGGTCGATGTAGTCCTCCCAGAGCGTCGGCGGCTCCAGGATGTGGCCGTCGGCGTCGACCGCGCCCGCGAACGCGATCGCCCCCGTCTCGTGCATCGGCTTGCCCATGCGAGTTCCCCCTCGTGTCGTGCGTGGCGGCGGTCGCCGCTGCGGTGGTGCGGCGGGCCCGTGTTCAGGCCATCGTCTGGCCGGCGCTCACGTTGACGGCCTCGCCGGTGAGGCCGGCGGCGTCGCTCGACAGCAGCCAGCAGATGCTGGCCGCGATCTCCTCGGGTGACTGGAGCCGGCCGAGCGGGATCTCGCGCCGGATCCACGTGTCGAACCCCTCGTCGCCGCCCATCAGCATCTTCATCATCCCGTTCGGGTTGGTGAGGTCGGTGTCGACCGTTCCCGGGCACACGGCGTTGACCGCGATGCCCGCGGGCCCGAGTTCACGGGCCATGCCCTGCGTCAGCGAGATGACCGCCGCCTTCGCCGCGGAGTAGGCGCCGATCATCGGGAAGGCGAGCTTGCCGGCCTGGCTCGACACGTTGCAGATGCGCCCGGGCCGCCCGTCGGCGACGAGGCGTGACGCCACCGCCTTCGAGGCCAGCCACGTGCCCGTGACGTTGACGTCGAAGACCCGCCGGAACTCGGACTCGGGCAGGGCGACGAGCGGGCCGGCGCCGAAGCCCGGTCCGCTACCGCCGGCGACGTTGGCGAGCGCCGTCACCGTTCCGAGCGTCTCGGTGGCGGTCGCGACCGCGGCCTCGACCGCGTCGCCGTCGGCGATGTCGGCCCGCAGGGCCACGGCGCGGCGGCCGAGGCCCTCGATCTCGGCGACGAGCGAGTCGAGGTCGTCGGCGCTCGCCACCCCGTGCGCCGGGGCGTCGTCGTAGGCGCGGGCGATGTCGAGACAGGCGACGTCGGCACCCTCGGCCGCGAGGCGGACGGCGGTCGCCCGCCCGATGCCGCGGGGCCGGGCCGCGCCCGTGACGAGCGCGACGACGCCGTCGAACCGGCCGGGGACCGGTGCGTGGGCGTCGGGGCCGGGTTGCTCGGGGGTCGGTCGGTCGGCGCTCATGCGTTCGGGGTGACGAGGATCTTGCAGTGCACCTCGGGGTTGCCGAGGTCCTCGAAGGCCTGCGGGACGCCGTCGAGGCCGACCTCGCCGGTGATGAGCGGGGCGACGTCGATCTCGCCCTCGGCGATCGAGCGGAGACTGCCGGCGAACTCCATCGGGTCGTAGCCGAGCACGAACTGGATGCTCAGTTCCTTGTTGATCCCGAAGAACGGGACGATGTGGTCCTGCTCCATGCACACGCCGACGACGACGATGCGGGTCGCGGGCGGCGCGTCGCGCAGCGCCTCGTTGATGATGCCGGGAACGCCGATCGCCTCGAAGACGACGACGGGCTTGCCCCCGCCCTCGCGGCCCCAGCCCTCGAACGCCGACTCCTGGGCGGGGTCGATGGTGACGTGGGCCCCCATCGCCTCGGCGAGGGCGCGCCGGGCGGGGGAGAAGTCCGAGGCGACGATCGTGTCGATCCCGCGCACCCGGAGTGCGGCGATGACCGCGAGCCCGACAGGTCCGCAGCCGAGGACGAGCGCACCCGTCCCCTGCTCGATGGCGGACTTGTTCACGGCGTGCAGGCCGACGGCCATCGGTTCGGTCAGTGCGGCGTGCTTCGGGTCGAGCCCGTTCGGCACCTCGAGCAGCATCGGCGCGGTCAGCAGCATGCGCTCGGCATAGCCGCCCGGGACGTCGTTGCAGTACACGATCGGGGTGAAGCCCCCGGGGCCCATGAGGACCGGGATGGACGTCACGACCGTGCCGGCGGCGGGCGCCTGGGTGTCGGGACCGGCTTCGAGCACGGTGGCCGAGAACTCGTGGCCCATGAACACGTCGCGACCGAGGTCGGTCTTGGGCGGGCCCATCGCCCCGAAGTCCGGCGTGCCGCCCATGGTCTCGCCGAGCTCGAGCATGGTCGCCCCGTGCTTGGCGAAGTGGAGGTCGCTGCCGCAGATGCCGCACGCCTCGACCTGGACGAGCACCTGGCCGGACGCGGGCTCGGGCTCGGGGGCGTCGTCGCGGACGACGACCGCTCCACCCCGCAGGACGGCGGCCCTCACGAGGCGTCGCCCGTCGTCCCGTCGGCGCTCTTCTCCTGCACGTGCTGCTGCACGGCGTTCATCATCGCCTGGCCCGCCCGGCCGAACAGTTCGCCGCGCTTGGCGGTGGCCCACTCGTGCGACGTGCGGGGCGCGACCAACTGGCCCTGGAAGTGGGGGATGACCTCGCGGGCGAACAGGCGGTACGAGTCGAGCGTCCGCTGCGGCGAGGCCCAGTCGTGGCCGAGCATGAGGAACGTGCCGAAGCCACCCGACTGGTCGATCAGGCCCTGGATGTACTCGATGGCGTCGTCGGGCGTGCCGATGACGACGTTGCCGGCGCCCCCGTCGATGTAGGCCTCGACGTACTCGCGCTCGGTCGTCGCCTGGCTGGTGACCTCGTTGGACAGGGGCACGAAGCCCGCGCCGCCGCCGAAGTAGTCGGCGAAGTCGCGCAGGCCGTACGTGCAGTCCTCGATGGCCTGGTCGCGGGTCTCGGCGATGTGCATGGCGCCGAGGATCCGCCAGTTGTCGCGGTTCGGCTCCTTGTTGCCGGCCTTGGCGGCCATCTCCTCGACCACGCCCCAGGCCTGGCCGACGGCGGCGAAGCCCTCGGCGACCGACATCGAGAGCGAGAGCAGCGAGACGTCGTGCGTGCCGGCGAGGCGGGGCCCCGACGGCGTGACCATGGCGGCGACCGCGACCTCGAAGTGCGGATCGGTGTAGGGCCGGTACTGCAGGCGGGCGTCGCGCAGCGTGAACCAGTCGGTCTCGCGGGTGACGGGCTCGTCGGTGCGCAGCAGGGCGAGGATCGCCTCGAGCGACTCCTCCATCATGCGGCGCTGGTCGACGGGGTCGATGCCCATCATGTAGGCGTCGGTCGGCAGCGCGCCCGGCCCGGTGCCGAAGATCGCCCGGCCCCGGGTCATGTGGTCGAGCTGCACCATGCGGTCGGCGATGATCAGCGGGTGGTGGTACGGCAGCGACGACACGCCGGTGCCGAGCCGGATGTGCTTGGTGCGTTCGGCGGCGGCGGCGATGAAGACCTCGGGGGACGGGATGATCTCGTACCCGCCCGAGTGGTGCTCGCCGAACCACACCTCGTCGAAGCCGTAGCGGTCGAGGGCGACGGCCCGCTCGAGGTCGTACTCCAGGGCGAGCGTCGGGCTCTGTCCGACGGGATGGAACGGGGCGAAGAAGGCTCCGAAGCGGAGGCGGCTCATGAGGTCGTGTTCCCTTCACGCAGCGAGTCGAGGAATCCGAGCAGGGCTGCGTTGACCTGCTCGGGCGCTTCCTGTTGCACCCAGTGACCGGCGCCGTCGACGAGGGTCGACCCCCGGAAGTCCGTGATGTTGGCCTCCTGGCCGGCCGGCGGCGACATCACCAGCACGGGGTCGGCGGTGCCGCCGACGAACGCGGCCGGGACCTCGA
>JBHIXO010000267.1:0-6005 GCA_041984725.1 Acidimicrobiales bacterium
CCCCGAGCTGATCGGCGGCGACGGCCGGCCCACCTACGACGTCCTCGTCGCCGACGAGCTGCGCCCGGCGCTCGACGAGGCCGTCGCCGCCCGCGCCGAGGCCGCCGGGATCGACGTCGACCTCGACCCCGACCTCGAGGGCGACGTCGTCTCCCCGTCCGGCGACGCGCCGGATGTGGCGCCGGATGTCGAACAACTGGTCCGCGACGGCGACGTCGACGCGGCCGTCGAGGCCGGGACCCCGCCGGTCATCGTCCTGCGCGACGACGGTTCCGATCGCCTCCAGACCGTGCTCGCCCAGGCCGCCGGCGTGGTCGGCCTCGTCGACCGGCTCACCGGGGCGGGACTCGGCGAGGCCGAGGCCCTCGACCTCGCGGCGAGTCCGCCCGTCGATTACCGGGTGCTCGACACCGACGACGAGGACGAGGCCCGCGGTGTCGGCGGCGTGGCTGCGGTGGTGACGTACCTGGGCCTGCTCTCCGTCGTCGTGCAGATCGCCAACGGCACCGCCGTCGAGAAGGCCAGCCGGATCAGCGAGGTCCTGCTCGCCATCGTGCGCCCGGGCACGCTGCTGTTCGGCAAGGTCGCCGGCGTCGCCGCCGTGTCGCTCGCCGGCGTGCTCGCCCTGCTGACGCCCGTCCTCGTGAAGGCGCTGCTCGGCGGTTCGCTGCCGGCGAGCACCTTCCCGACGATCGGCGCCACCGCCCTGTTCTTCGTGCTCGGGCTCGCGTTCTACGCCCCCGTCTCGGGCGCGCTGGGGGCGCTCGTCGAGCGCCAGGAGGAGGTCGGGACGGCGATGCAGCCGATCACGATCCTGCTCGTCGGCGGCTTCTTCGCCTCGACGTTCGCCGTCGAGACCGACCTCGGCGCGGTGCTCGCCTACGTGCCCGTCACCGCGCCGCTCGTCGTGCCGTCACGGGTGTCGCTCGGTATCGCGTCCGGCGCCGAGGTCGCGCTCGCTGCCGTCGTCCTCGCCGCTGCGGCCGCGGTCGCCGTGCGGATCGGGGGCAGCGTCTACCGGCGGGCCATCGTCCGCACGGGACGCCGGCTGCGCGTGCGCGACGTCCTGGCTCGCTGAGCTGCCGACACGGGCGCGCCGTCCGGTGCCCCGCCGGTCCGCCGGTCCGACGGCGCGACGGTCGGGCGCCGGGTGGCAGGCTGTCCGCCGAGGGAGGGCCTGTGACCGTGACCGAGGAACGCACGATCGACGACGCCGGGCCGGAGGCGCCCGAGGAGGTCCGGCGGCGGCTGTGCCTCGCCCTGGACACCGACGACCTCGTCCAGGCCATGCGCACGGCGCGCGAGCTGGCGCCCTGGTTCGGCACGGTGAAGGTCGGCCTCGAGCTCTACGCGTCCACCGGCCCCAACGCCGTCACCGCGCTGCAGGACCTGGGGCTCGACGTCTTCGTCGACCTCAAGCTCCACGACATCCCCACCACCGTGCACAAGACCGCCCGGGTGCTCGGTTCGCTCGGCATCGCCTACGCGACGTTCCACGCCCACGGTGGTGTCGACATGCTCCGCGCCGGCATCGAAGGCCTCCACGAGGGCGCCACCGGGGCCGGGGTCGCGCCGGCCCGCTCGCTGGCGGTGACGGTGCTCACCTCCGACGACACCGCCCCGCCCCACATCCTGCCGAAGCGGGTCGAGGCCGCCGCCGACGGCGGCTGCGACGGCCTGGTGTGCGCGGTCGCCGACGTCGCCGAGGCCCGGTCGATCGTGCCCAACCTCTTCATCGCCACCACCGGCATCCGCTCCGCGGGCGACGAGCACCACGACCAGCGGCGCACCGCGACCCCGTCGGACGCATTCGCCGCCGGCGCCGACCTGCTCGTCCTCGGACGCACCGTCACCGGTCACGACGAGCCGGTCGAGATCGCCTCGGCGCTCGTCGACGACGCCCTCTCCTGACGGAGGGACGGCCGGACCGGGGCGGCCGGCATCCCTGCGACGAGAAGTCGTCGGGCTAACGTCACCGGGATGCCGAAGCCACCCGACCTCACGCCCGAGCAGCGCCAGGCCGCGCTCGAGAAGGCCGCGGCCGCCCGCCGCGCCCGGGCCGAGATCAAGGAGCGCCTCAAGATGGGTTCGCTGAACCTGCAGGAGCTCCTCGACGCCGCCGCCGACGACGAGACGATCGGGAAGATGAAGGTCCTGGCCGTGCTCGAGTCGCTGCCCGGCGTCGGCAAGGTGAAGGCGCGCCGCACGATGGAGGCCTTCGAGATCTCCGAGACCCGCCGCGTGCGCGGCCTCGGCGACCAGCAACGCCGCAAGCTGCTGCAGGAGTTCAGCTGATCCCGCGGCGCTGAGCATGTACATCGTCGTCTCCGGCCCGGGTGGGGTCGGCAAGGGCACCATCGTCGACCGACTCCTCGAACGGCGGCCGGGCATCTGGCTCAGCCGGTCGTGGACGACCCGCGACCCGCGACCGGGCGAGGCCGCCGACGCCTACGTGTTCACCGATCGCGAGCGCTTCGACGCCCACGTCGAGGCGGGCGGGTTCCTCGAGTGGATCGAGTTCCTCGACTACCGCCAGGGCACGCCGTTCCCGGAGCCGCCCGCCGGCCACGACGTCCTCTTCGAGATCGACGTCGCCGGTGCCGAGGCGATCCGGGCGGTCGACCCCGACGCGCTCCTGGTCTTCGTCGACACCCCCCACCGGGACGAGCAGCGCGCCCGCCTCGAGAAGCGCGGGGATCCGCCCGACAAGGTCGAGGCCCGGCTCCGCAAGGGCGAGGAGGAGCGCGCGGCCGCCGAACGGCTGGGCATGACGACGATCGTCAACGACGACCTCGACGAGGCCGTCGACGCCCTCGGCGCCCTGATCGACGCCCACCGCCGGCACGACGGCGCCTGAGGACGACTTCCCGCACACCTTCGTCGGCGCGACGGGCCGCTGCTAGCGTGTCACGTTCCGGCCACGTCCAGGAGCAGCCCCACATGTCCGAGCGTCACGACACGATGATGAACCCGCGGATCGAGGATCTCCTCGTCCGCGCCGATTCGAAGTTCCGTCTCGTCACGCTGGCCTCCACCCGGGCCCGCCAGATCAACGCCTACTACAACGCCGTGGGCAGCGGCGGCCTCGGCTCCCAGATCCCGCCGCAGGTGCCCGCCGTCGTGCGCAAGCCGCTCTCCATCGCCTTCGAAGAGGTCGCGGCCGACAAGATCCAGCCGGTCTACGGCGAGGAGCTCGCCGCCAAGCGCGAGGCCGAGGCCGCCGAAGCCGCCGCCCGCGCCGCCGCGGCCGAAGGCACCGACACCGAGGAGTAGGCCTCCGGGCCGTCCCGTGCTCGCCGGCAAGCGCATCGTCCTCGGGGTCACCGGCGGCATCGCCGCGTACAAGGCTGTCGAGATCTGCCGACGCCTCGTCGACGCCGGCGCGCACGTCACGCCGGTCATGACCGGCGGGGCCCGGCGCATGGTGGGGGAGACGACGTTCTCCACGCTGGCCTCGGCGCCCGTCCAGACCTCGCTGTGGGACCTCGACCACGAGGCCGGTGGCAGTCCCATCGCCCACACCCGGCTGGGCCAGACCGCCGACCTCGTGCTCGTCGCCCCGGCGACGGCGCGGGTCATCGCCGACTACCGCGCCGGCCGCTCCGCCGACCTGCTGAGCGCGACCCTGATCGCCACCCGGGCCCCGGTCGTGGTCGCCCCGGCGATGCACACCGAGATGTGGGAGCACCCCGCCGTCGTCGAGAACCTCGAGGTGCTGCGCAGCCGCGGCGTGCACGTGGTCCCGCCGGAGGAGGGTCGCCTCGCCGGCGGCGACTCCGGCGCCGGCCGCCTCGCCGCGCCCGCGACCATCGTCGAGGCGGTCGAGAAGGTGCTCGCCGGCACCGACGCCGACCGCGACCTCGCCGGACTCCACGTCCTCGTCACCGCCGGTGGCACCCGCGAGGCCATCGACGCCGTCCGGGTGATCACCAACCGGTCGTCGGGCAAGCAGGGGTACGCGATCGCCGCCGAGGCCGCGGCCCGGGGCGCCCGCGTGACCCTGGTGACCACGGTCGACCGGGCCGTCCCGGCCGGCGTGGACCGGCGCAGGTAGTCGTCCAGCGGGCAGGGTCTGCCGAGGTGGTATCCCTGAAGGTAGTCGACGCCGATGTTGCGCAGCTCCACCACGGTCTGCTCGTTCTCGACGAACTCGGCGACGGTTTCCATGCCCATGACGTGGGCGATCTGGTTGATGGCGGTGACGATGCCGCGATCGAGGGCCGAGGCGTCGATGTGGCGCACGAACTGACCGTCGACTTTGAGGCAGTCCACCGGCAGGGAGCGCAGGTAGCCGAAGGAGCTGACCCCGGACCCGAAGTCGTCCAGCGCGAAGGACACGCCGAGATCCTTCAGCGCGTGGATGAAGTCCATCGCGTGGTCGAGATGCACCACCGCCGCGGTCTCGGTGATCTCGAAGCAGACCATCGACGCGGCGACGCCGCCCTCCCGCACCCGGGCGATGGCGTAGTCACGGAACTTGCGGCTGCCCAGGGAGTGGCCGGACAGATTGATGCTGATGCGCTCGGCGTTGGCGCGGACGCTGTCGGACAGGCCCGCGAGATAGGACAGGGTGTGGTCCAGCACCCAGCGGTCGAGCTCCGTGGCCAGCCCGTGCTTCTCGATGGCCGGCAGGAACATGCCCGGGCTGACGATCTTGCCGTCGTCGAGCATGCGTACCAGCACCTCGAAACGGCTCGCCGGGCCGGGCTCGGCGGCGCACGCGACGATGGGCTGGGCGTACAGCACCAGCGCGTCCTCGCGCAGCGCCTGCTTGAGCTTCATTGCCCAGCGCATGTTGGCCCGTACGTCGTCGAGCTGCTCGTCGCCGGCGTGGAAGGTCCGGATGTGGTTGCTGCCCTCGGTGCGGGCCAGTTTGCAGGCGTGCTCGGCGCCGTGAATCAGCGACAGCACGCTGGTGTGCTCGGGCTTGACCGGCGACAGGCCGATGCTGATGGAGACCGTCAGCATCTCGCCGCCGACCTGGAGCGTGTGGTCGGTGACCCGGTGCAGCAGCCGTTCGGCCACGTTGCGGGCGTCGTCGAGCCCGGTGCTGTGGAACAGGATGGCGAACTTGTCCCCGCGCAGGCGGCCGATGGTGGCGCCGGTTCCGACCTCGTCGCGCAGCAGGTCGGCCACCGAGCGCAGCAGCGCGTCGCCGGTGGCCGGGCCGTAGGTGTGGTTGATGGCCTGCATCTCCTCGACGGCGCACACGCACAGCACGTGCTCGTCGGCGCTGGAGCGGGCCTGGGCGAGAGACCGCGACACCGCCGCCTCGAAGGCGCGGATGTTGTCCAGCCCGGTGAGGGGGTCGAGGCGCTGGCGGTCGCTCAGGCTCTGCAGGTGGGCCTCGAGCTCCGAGGTGCGCAGGCGCAGGTCGCCGGTGCTGCGGGCGCGCTTCAGGTGGGCCCGGATGCGGGCTTCGAGGACCCGGAAGTCGAACGGCTTGGTGACGTAGTCGCAGGCGCCGAGCTCGATGGCCCGGGCGATCTCCTCGGGCGCGTCCCGGGCGGTCAGCATGATCACCGGCGGCGTGGCGTCGCCGAGGCGCTGCTGCATGGCCGCCAGCACCTCGTAGCCGTTCATGACCGGCATCATCACGTCCAGCAGCACCAGCGACACCGGCTGCCGGGACAGCAGCGCCAGGGCCGCCTCGCCGCTGGTCGCGGACACCACCTCGAAGCCGCGCAGCTCCAGCCGGCGGCTGACGATGTGGCAGTTGTCGGCGACGTCGTCGACCACCAGGATCGGCTGGTCGACGTCGATGGCCTCGGCCGCCGCCGTGCTGGCGCCGACCCCGCTCATCGCCGACGGGCCCGGCCGAACCGGGATCGGCCGCGTTTGCCGCTTTGCTCGCTCATGGATCGCAGACTCGATTCCCCATGCCAGGACCGACCACGGCCCCGGCGGGACTCCGCGAGTGGGGCAGGACGCCAGGCGTCGAACGGGATCGGCCGTTATCGTCTGAGTATAGGAAAGGCTGAGAGAAGGCACCGGCGGGGGTGAGA
>JBHIXO010000268.1:0-5946 GCA_041984725.1 Acidimicrobiales bacterium
CTGCAGTGGCTGCGCGCCCTGCCCCGGCCGCCAGAGCAGGTCTACGTGGTGCACGGTGAGCCGGCTGCAGCAGACGCCCTGCGCAGCCGCATCCAGGACGAACTCGGCTGGGCCGTGCGCGTGCCGCAGCACGGCGAGACCGTCACCTGGTGATGTCGGGGCTCGGGCAGGCCTTCGGGGTATCTGACGACCTGATCGTCGGCCTGGCCGCCGCGGCCGGCGTCGCCATCGACAACGCGCGACTGCACGAGCGGGTCGCCCGGCTCGCGCTGGCCGACGACCGCGCCCGCATCGCCCGCGACCTCCACGACACCGTGATCCAACGCCTCTTCGCGACGGGCCTGTCGCTCCAGGCGACCGTCACGCTCTGCGGGGACGAGCATCCCGAGGCCGCCGAGCGGATCGGCACCGCCATCGACGAACTCGACCTCACCGTGAAGCACATCCGCACCGTCATCTTCGGCCTCGACGGCGGACGGCACGGCGCGAGCCTGCGCGACGACGTGTTGGCCACGTGCCAGGAGGCGGCGGGACCGCTCGGCTTCGCGCCGCGGACGGTCTTCGAGGGTCCGGTCGACGCCGTCGTACCGACCGACCTCCGCGACGACGTGCTCGCCGTCCTGCGCGAGTCGTTGACGAACGTCGCCCGACACGCCGGGGCGCGACGCGTGGACGTGGCCGTCCACGCCTCCCCGTCCGCGCTCGAGGTGACGGTCGACGACGACGGCCGGGGCGGGGCACTCCCCCGAGACGGGGGGCGAGGAATCCGGAACCTGCGCAGCCGGGCCGAGACGCGCAACGGCACGTACGCCGTCGACGACCGACCCGCCGGCGGGACCCGCGTCCGCTGGACGGTGCCCCTGCCCTGACGGCACCCGTGCACCGACGCTCCCGAGCGCGAGGTGCTCCTAGACGACCACGCGGTGGCCGCTGATCCTCTCGGCGTCCAGGGACAGCACGGCGCCGTCGGAGAACCAGCGGTGCACCGGATCGGGAGCCGGATGCTCGGTCACGAGGTGCACCGTGCCGGTCACCTCCACGACCCAACCGGCCGCGTGGTCGAGGTCGAGCGTGTCGCACTCGAAGCCGACCACCTGCCCGTCGAGGCCTGCGACGTCGAGGTGGCCGGGCGTGCGCACCATCAAGTGGTCGTCGTCGACCACGAACTGCACGGGCACCACGACCGGGAGCGCGGCGGTCGTCAACGCCATGCGACCGATGTCGGCGCCGGCCAGCAGGCGCCGGCAGTCCGCGGCGGCCAGCGCCTCGAAGCCCAGCCACGGGGCCACCGGCGGACCGGGGGGAGCTGGGCGCCGACGATCGGACATGCCGATCACTCTGCGCGTGTCCGGGCCGGTGCCGACAGGGACCATGGTCCCGCCCCTCGGGTCGGACGGCCCGGATCCGTTCGGTGGACCAAGATGGGGCCATGGCCGACTCCTCCATCCGGGTGTTCGTCGTCGACGACCACGAGATCGTCCGGCGGGGCCTCCTCGACCTCCTCGGGGCCGCCGACGACATCGAGATCGCCGGCGAAGCCGGGACGGTGGCCGATGCCGTGGGCCGGATCCCGGGCAGTCGAGTCGACGTCGCGGTGCTCGATGTGCGCCTCCCCGACGGAACCGGCATCGACATCGGCCAGGAGCTCCGCGAGCGTTGTCCCGACGTCCGCTTCCTCATGCTGACGTCGTTCGACGACGACGAGGCGCTGATGAACGCCATCCTCGCCGGCGCGTCCGGCTACCTCCTGAAGCAGGTCCGGGGCCTCGACCTCCTCGACGCCGTGCGCCGGGTGGCCGCCGGCCAGTCCCTGCTCGACCCGGCGGTGACGACTCGGGTGCTCGACGCCGTCCGGAACCGTGACGTGCGCGACGAGCGACTCGAGCGGCTCACGCCTCAGGAGCACCGCATCGTCGAACTGCTCGCCGAGGGGCGGACCAACCGCGAGATCGGGGCCGACATGTTCCTCGCCGAGAAGACGGTGAAGAACTACGTGTCGAACGTGCTCGCGAAGCTCGGGATGAGTCAGCGGACGGAGGCCGCCGTCTGGGCGGCCCGCCTCGACGAGCGAGGCGAGCTCCGGCGCGACTGAGCCACCCTGGTGACCGGGTCGCCGGTCAGACCGAGCGGATGCTCACGTCGCGACGGCGCCCCTCCCGGCCGGTGGCCGTCACCGCGGCGAGGAGCCGGACGGCGAGCGTGCCGCGCTGGCGGGCGGTCAGCGGGGCGGGGACGTCGACGACGATGCGTTCGCCGTCGGGGCGGCGCTCGAGCGACACCGACGCCCCGACCGTCGACACGCCGAGCGCGGCGAGCCCCGCGCCGAGCGCCTCGCGGAGCGACCAGCGGACGAGCTCGTCGCCGCGGGCCGCCGTCCGGCGCAGCGAGCGATCGAGGTCGGGGTGGTACGCGTCGTGGCGACCGAGTGCCACGATCGGCACTCCGGCCCGTCGGGCGCACACCGTCCCGGCCGCGGCGACGGCCTGGTCCCGCTCCAGGGTCGACACGGCGAGGTCGACGCCGGCGTCGAGCGGGCACGTGCCCCGGCCCATCCCCTGGCAACCGTGCTGCTGCGTGCGGTCGGGCAGGCACGCCTCGGTCACCTCGTGACCATCGGCCCGCAGGCTCCTCGCCAGGTGGGCACCGGTCTCGGACCGATCGGTCAGCATGATCCGCATCGCGCGCTCCTCTCCGTCGGGCCGCACCGCGGGTCGGACGACCATCTCGCTCCGATCGTATCGCCCGCGGGCCTGTCCGACCAGGGACCTCGGTCATCGGACCGGGGACCGACGCCCCTGCCCCGGCGACCGCCCGCGTCCGTACCTTCGCTCCCATGGCACTGCTCGACGACCTCATCGCCTCCCCGCCCACCGAGACCGAGACCGCTGCGAACCCGTTGCGGGTCGTGGCGACCCCCGACGTCCCCGCGCCGGCGACGACCTCGCGTCGTCCGGACCCGACCCCGACCCGCGACGTCGGCCTCCTCGATCTCGACCCGCTGCTCGTTCGCTGCATGCGCAACGGGATCGCCGGCGGTGTGCTCGTCGCCCTGCTCGCCATCGCCCTGCCGCTGACGCTCGCCCGCGGAGCTGCGTACGGCCTCGGCGTCGGCGGCCAGGTCGCGTTCTGGTGCGGCATCGGCTTCGGCATGATCGCCGGCTCGGCCGCGTACACCGCCAGGACGCAGGACTGAGCCCGACTCGACATCTCCGAAAGTAGTTGCGGTTGCAATCATCTCCGAACGGGCGTAGGTTGTTGCACACGCAACGACTTCGTGAGGTGACGAATGCTCGCGGTACCCACCGACGTCCGCTCCGCTGACGAGCGCTTCCACACCCGACTGTCCTGGCTCGACAGTCGCCACAGCTTCTCCTTCGGCGGCCACTTCGACCCGGGCAACACTGGACACGGCCTCCTGATCGTCTCGAACGACGACCGGGTCGCCGCCGGGTCCGGCTTCGCCACACATCCCCACCGCGACATGGAGATCGTCACGTGGGTGCTCGAAGGCGAGCTCGAACACCGCGACAGCGAGGGCAACGAGGGCGTCATCTACCCCGGTCTCGCCCAGCGCATGTCGGCGGGCACCGGCATCCTCCACTCGGAGCTCAACCCGTCGGCGACCAGCGACGTCCACTTCGTCCAGATGTGGGTGCCGCCGCACGCCGCCGGCATCCGGCCGGGCTACGAGCAGCTCGACCTGAACGACGAGCTGGCGGGCGGCGGGCTCGTGCCCGTGGCCTCGGGTCGCGGCCACGACAGCGCGATCACGATCCACCAGGAGCACGCTGCGATGTGGGTCGCGAGGCTGGCCGACGGCGAGTCGGTCGACCTGCCGGCGTCACCGTTCGTCCACCTGTTCGTGGCCGCCGGCGACGTGGTGCTCGCCGGCGTCGACGCGGCGCCCGACGAGGGGCTCCCGCTCACGGCCGGCGACGCGGCCCGGCTGCGCGATGCGGGGCGTCCGGCCGTCACGGCGACCTCGCCGAGTGAGATCATCGTGTGGGACTCCGACCTGGAGGTCCGGCGATGAGCACCGAGTCCACCTACCGCCGCAGCGAGACGGTGCACGGCGAGGACGTCGACCGCACCGAGGAGTGGGAACGCCTCCGACGCACGCACCTGCGCCCCAAGGACGAACGGCCGGCGTCGTCGGCCCGGGGCGTCCACCACGTGGCGCTGCTGTGCACCGACATCGAGCGCACGATCGCCTTCTACCAGGACCTCCTCGAGTTCCCGCTCACCGAGCTGTTCGAGAACCGCGACTACCGCGGCTCCACGCACTTCTTCTTCGACATCGGCCGCGGCAACGCGCTCGCGTTCTTCGACTTCCCGGGCCTCGACCTCGGCCCGTACGCCGAGGTGCTCGGCGGGCTCCATCACCTCGCCATCTCCGTCGAACCCGAGCGTTGGGCCCTCCTCAAGGCCAAGCTCGACGACGCCGGCATCGGCTACCACGAGGCCAGCGGTTCCTCGATCTACTTCGCCGGCCCCGACGGCGAACGCCTGGAACTCATCTCCGACCCGCTCGGCGAGATGTACGGCCACACCTTCGGCTGACCCCACCCCTCCCGAACGTGCGGCCGTTCCGGGGGAGGGTTCGCCAGAACGGCCGCACGTTCAGGTGGGGAGGCGCTTCTCGAAGAAGTGGTCGGGGTAGGGGTTGTCGTTGTAGCGGTCGATCTCGACGTAGCCCGCGCGTCGGTACATGGCGACCGCCTCGGGCAGGTTGCTGTTCGTGTCGAGCCGCACGACCTCGTGCCCCATGGCCGCACACCGGGCCTCGAGGTCGGCGAGCAGACGGGGCCCGATCCCGAGGCCCCGCGCCTCGTCGGCGACCCACATCCGCTTGATCTCCCCGACCCGGTCGCCGATCGTCTGGATGCCGCCGCACGCGATGGCGTCGCGGCCGAAGAGCCCACGTCCGCCGGACGCGCGCACCACGACGAAGGTCCCGTGCGGCGCCTCGAGCTGGTGGGCGTCGGCCACCAGGGTGTCGCCCGGATCGAACCCGCCCGGGAACCGCCGATCGAGCTCGTCGAAGTACGCCGACATCGACGCGATCGCGTCGTCGCTGCGCGGATCGACGACGTCGAAGGTCACGGTGGCGGCGGCGAGGAGGCGCTCGGCGACGACCAACGCCCGGTCGAGCTCGGCGCGCTGGCGGTCCGACAGCGGGGCGAGCAGCGCGGCCGCCAGCTCGTCGGACCGCCGGTCGAGCTCGGCCCACTCGTCGCGCCCGGCGGCGGTGGGCCGCACGACCCGGCGGCGGGCGTCGTCCGGATCGGGTTCGAGCGCGATCAGCCCGTCGCCCTCGAGGGACCGGAGCAGTCGGCTCAGGTAACCGGCATCGAGGCCGAGCCGGGCCCGCAGCTCGCCGACCGAGGCGCCGTCGACCCCGATCTCGAAGAGGAGCCGGGCCTCGGCGAGCGGCCGGTCGCGGCCGAGGAAGTGGTCGTCGAGCACGCCGATGCGTTGGGTGTAGCTGCGGTTGAACCGTCGAAGCGTGCGCACGTCCACCCCGCCGACGATAGTTGACCTACGTCAATGATTGCGGTCGACGAGTCCGGACCGCGGTGGGCCCCGTGGTCCTACGCTCCGGAGCATGGCCGACCACCCCACCGCCGATCTCCCGTCCGCCGACCTGTACGAGACGATGGCGTCGCAGCGAGCGGTCCGCCGGCTCCGGCCCGACCCGATCCCCGACGACGTGCTGGACCGGGTCCTGCAGGCGGCGTGCTGGGCGCCCAGCGGCGGAAACATGCAGCCCTGGCGGGTCGTGGTCGTCACCGACGCCGCGGGCAAGCAGGGCCTCCAGGAGATCTACGCGCCCGCCTGGCGGCGCTACGCCGACGGGATGGAGCCGATGTTCGCGTCGCTCCCCGAGGCCGAGGCGGCGCGCTGGCGGCGCTCCGCCGCCGCCGGCGACCATCTCGCCGACCACCT
>JBHIXO010000269.1:0-5908 GCA_041984725.1 Acidimicrobiales bacterium
ATACGCAGGGCAGTTTGTTTGATACACTTCTTGCGGTTTACACCGGGACACAGATCGGCGACCTGGATTCAGTTGCATCTGATGATGATTCCGGAGGTAGTGGGACCAGCCGAGTGGAGTTTGAGTCGCAGTTGGGACGTGAGTATTTTATAGCGGTGGACGGGTTCGGCAGTGGAGATGGGCAAGGTGACTGATGCCAGCGCCCTGGAGACCCAGGTCTTGGTCGATGCGATGGTGATTTTGGAGGCGAACTTCAAGACGAAGCCCGCCGGACCGCCCTCCTGCGACGCCCCGTTGTCGGACAGGACGAGCACGAGCGTGTCGTCGAGCTGGCCGGTCTCCTCGAGGAACCCGACGAGCCTCGCCAGGTGCCGGTCGGCGTGGTCGAGCATGGCGGCATAGGCGGCCTGCAGGCGGACGAACACGGTGCGCTCGTCGTCGGAGTGGTCGTCCCACGCGCCGACGTGGTCGTTGCGCGGCGGCAGCTCGGTGCCGGGCGGGACGATCCCGAGCTCGAGCTGGCGGGCGAGGCGGTCGGCGCGGGTGCGGTCCCAGCCCTTCTCGAAGACGGGGACGTACGACTCGATGATGTCGGCCGGCGCCTGGTGGGGCGCGTGACACGCGCCGAAGGCGACCCACGCGAGCCAGGGCTCGTCGGGGACGCCCGCCCGGTGGTCCTTGAGGAACCCGATCGTGCGGTCGACGACGTCGGCGGTCAGGTGGTAGCCGTCGTCGAAGGTGCCGGGCGGGTCGACGTGGTGGTTGTCGTACACGAGCTCGGGCGCGTACTGGTCGGTCTCGGCGTCGAGGAAGCCGTAGTAGCGGTGGAAGCCCCGCTGGAGCGGCCAGCCGTCGTACGGGCCCGTCGGGCCCGTCTCGGTCAGCGGGGTCACGTGCCACTTGCCCGTGCAGTAGTTGCGGTAGCCGTACGGGGTGAGCAGCTCGGCGAGGGTGCCCGCCTCGCGGGTGATCTTGCCCCGGTAGCCGGGGAAGCCGGAGTCGAAGTTGGCGAGGCAGCCGACGCCGACGTTGTGGTGGTTCCGACCCGTCAGCAGCGCGGCGCGGGTCGTGGAGCACATGGCGGTCGTGTGGAAGCCCGCGTAGCGCAGACCCTCGGCCGCGAGCCGGTCGATGGTCGGCGTGGCGATCTCGGACCCGTAGCAGCCGAAGTCGGAGAACCCGACGTCGTCGAACACGACGACCAGGACGTTCGGGCGGCGCCCGGGTACCGGCGTGGTGGTGGGCGGCCAGTGGGGGGTCGACTCGGCGACCGTGGTCCCGATCGTGGGCTCCGGCATGGCGCCAACCTACGCATCTACGCTCCCCCGGATGCCGGAGGATGCCACCGCCGCCGGGCGCGAGCTGCGCTCCGACCGCGACCTCGTCCGACGCGTGATCGCCGAGACCGGACGGCGGGCCCGCGACGAGGCACCGGCCGGCCTCGCCCACCCGAGCGCCGTCGACCGCAAGCTCCACGAGCACCTCGCCCGCGCTCAGGCCGACGCCGGCTTCCCGGTCGAGGGCCGGGCCGCCGCGCTGGTCGAGCGGGGGCTCTCGGCGGCCGTCGCCGCCCAGCGTCGGTACAACGAGTCGCTCGTCGAGATCATCCACCAACTCGACCACCGGACCCGGGCCCAGGAGGAGCGCATCCGCCACCTCGAGGCCGACGTGGCGGCCCTGCGGGCGCGCGCCGACCGCCCGTGACCGCGCCGGTGCGCGTCGCCGTCCTCAAGCCCGATCTCGGCGGCGTCGGCGGCTTCGAACGGCTGCTGCGGCGCGCCGAAGTCGCGCTGCGCGACGCCGGGTTCCAGGTCGACGTCGTCACGTTCGACGCCCACACCCGGGCCACCGAGCTGCACGGCATCCCGCTCGGCGGCATCCGCGACGCCCACGACGAGTACTTCGCCCACCTCGCCGCCGTCGAGCGGATGGACCGACTCGACCTCGCCGACCACGACGTCGTCGTCGCCACCCAGCCGCCGACGCAACTCGTCCGCCACCCGGCCGTCGTCGCGCTCACCTACCACCAGGCCCGCGTCTTCTACGACCTCGCCGACGACTTCACCGCGAGCGGCTTCGTCGACCCCGAGTTCCACGCGGCCGCGATCGAGGAGGTGCGGGCGCTCGACCGGGCTCGCATCGGGTCCGTGCACACCTGGGTCGCGGGGTCCGACGAGGTCGCCGAGCGCCTGCGCACGTTCTGGGACGTCGAGGACGTGGTGCCGCTGCGCGCCCGGGCCGAGACGCCCCCGGTCGACGACGCGCTCGACGCCTTCGACCCGACCGGGCCCGCGGTCTGCGTCAGCCGCCACGAGTGGCCCAAGCGCACCGAGCTCGCCGTGCAGGTCGCCGCCACCGGCGACACCCCGGTCGAGCTGGTCGGCGGCGGCAGCCGGCTGGCCTGGATCCGGGCCCTGGCCGACCGCTACGAGTCCGAGCCGGGGCGGGCCGGGACCGACGGACCCGCCGAGACCTGGCGGACCACCGGTCCCCGCCTGCTCGACGCCGACTCCCCCGCCGCCGAGGGGTCGGACCCCATGCTCGGCGGACGGCTCCGCATCCACGGCGAGGTCGACGACGCCACCCGGAACGACGCCTACCGCCGGGCGGGCGTGGTGCTCGCCCCCGCGTACCGCGAGGACTACGGGCTGACCGTGCTCGAGGCGTTCGCCCACGGCCGCCCGGTCGTCGTGTGCTCCGACGGCGGCGGCCTCGTCGAGCTCGTCGCCGACACCGGCGCCGGGCTCGTCGTCGACCCTGATCCCGCGACCATCGCCGACGCCGTCGACGCGCTGCGTCGCGATCCGGACCGCGCCCGGACGATGGCGGCCGCGGCCCACGCGATCGCCCTCGCCGACCGCGACCGCGACGACCTCGCCCCGCTCGTCGCTGCGGTCCGCTCCGCAGCCGGTCGGTAGCGTGCTCGCCGGCATGAAGCTCGTCATCCAGATCCCGTGCCTGAACGAGGAGGACCAGCTCCCGGCCACGCTGGCCGACCTCCCCGACGCCGTCGACGGCTTCGACGTCGTCGAGTACCTCGTGATCGACGACGGGTCCACCGACCGCACGGTCGAGGTCGCGCGCGAGTGCGGCGTGCACCACATCGTGCGCCTGACCAAGAACAAGGGCCTCGCCTACGCGTTCCAGGCCGGCCTCGACGCCGCGCTCAAGCTCGGCGCCGACGTCGTCGTCAACACCGACGCCGACAACCAGTACTCGGCCGCGTCGCTGCCCGATCTCGTGGCGCCGATCCTCGCCGGCCACGCCGACATGGTGATCGGCGACCGCCAGGTCATGGGCATCGAACACTTCTCGGGCAGCAAGAAGCGGCTGCAGCGCCTCGGCTCGTGGGTCGTCCGCCAGGCGTCGGGCACCGACGTCCCCGACGCCACGTCCGGGTTCCGGGCCTACAACCGCGAGGCCGCGCTCGGGCTCGTCGTCGTCAGCAAGTTCACCTACACGCTCGAGTCGCTCATCCAGGCCGGCAAGTCGCTGACCGCCGTCGCCCACGTCCCCGTCGGCACCAACGACAAGACGCGCGAGTCGCGCCTGTTCGGGTCGCAGTGGACCTACATCCGCCGCAACATGCTGGCGATCTTCCGCATCTACACCGGGTACGAGCCGCTGTTCGTGTTCAGCGTCCTCGCCACGGTGCTCCTCGCGCTCTCGTTGGCGGCGTGGAGCCCGTTCCTGTGGGACTGGATCGTCAACGGCGACCGCACCGGCCACCTGCAGTCGATCGTCCTCGGCGGCGTGCTGTTCGTCGCCGCCGTGCAGTCGTTCGCGCTCGGCGTGATCGCCGACCTCGTCTCGGCCCACCGCGTCGTGTCCCAGCGGACCCTGGAGCGGGTCCGCCGCGTCGAACTCGCGGTGGGCGTCGAACCCTCCCACCTCGACGTCGGGCCGGACCACACGGGGCGCGCCGACCCGGGCGGACCTCCTCGGTAGCATCCCTCGGGCACGGGCGCGGGCGGCCGACGAGGACGAGGTGTACCCGACATGCGCAAGGTGGGCTCTGCTCTGGCGCTCGCGGCCGTGGTCGCGGCGTCGATCACGACACCGGCGCTCGCCGACCCGACGCCCGCGGACCGTTGGCGGACGACCGTCCTGCCGCGACCCGGCGCCGACACCGACGGCGACGGCTTCGTCACCGCCGAGGTCGACGTCGCACTCCCGGGCTCGGGTCGCAGCACCCCGGTGTCGCTGCCCGGCGCTCCGCACCAGATCGTGGTCGAGGGGCTCCGTGAGGGGCAGGTCCTCGGCGTCCGCAGCCGTCACGCCGACACCTGGACGCCATGGACCGAGGTCACCGCCACCGCCGAGGAGGCCCCGGACGGCGCGCGCGACCACGAGCCCGGCGTGGGCCCGATCTGGCTCGGCGACGGCGCCGAGGCGGTCGAGCTGACCCTGCTCGCCGGCGACCGGACCGACGTCACGCTCGTCGGCCTCCACGAGGAGGGCGTGACGGGCGCGGCGACCGCGACCCGGGCCGGCGGCTTCGTCCGGCCCCGCGCCGACTGGGCGACGGGCACGATGGACTGGGCGTGTACGTCGCCGCCGAAGTCGGCGACCGTCGACGCCGCGGTCGTCCACCACACCGCCGGGACGAACACCTACACGCGCGACCAGGTACCGGAGGTCATCCGCGGCATCTGGCGCTACCACGTCGAGTCCAGGGGCTGGTGCGACGTCGCCTACAACTTCCTCGTCGACCGCTACGGCGGCGTGTGGGAGGGCCGCCAGGGCGGGATCGACCGCGGCATCGTCGGCGGGCACACGTACGGCTTCAACACCGGCACGGTCGGCATCGCGCAGCTCGGCAACTTCCACGCGGCCGAGCCGACCTCCGCCGTCACCGGCGCCACGCGCCGGCTCCTCGGGTGGGTGCTCGGGCTCCACGGCCTCGACCCGCTCGGACGCACGACGGTCGTGAACCGCACCGGCTCCGAGTTCCGCGGCATCCCCGACGACGGCGACGTGCCTGTGTCGACCATCGTCGGGCACCGCGACCTCGGGTCCACGTCGTGCCCCGGCGACCACACCCACGAGGAGCTCCCGGGTCTGCGCACCTCGACCCGCGACCTCGTCCACGTCTTCGCGCTGCACGAACGCTTCCTGCAGGCCGTCCCGGGGCCGGCGTCGTACGCCCGCTGGGCCGAGGTCCTCGACGCCGACGGCCTGGGCGCCACCGCGCTGGCGATGGCCCGATCCGAGGCCTACAGCGGGCTGATCGTCGACGACCTCTACGACCGGGTACTCGGCCGGGCCCCCGACGACGCCGGCCGCGCCTACTGGCTCGACCTCCTCGACGGCGGCATGCGCGTCGAGGACGTGGGCGTGCTGTTCTACGGCAGCGAGGAGTTCTTCCGCGCCAGCGGCGGCGTCGAGGCCTACGTCACGGCGCTCTACGAACACCTGCTGCACCGGGTGCCCGACGCCCGGGGCCTCGCCTACTGGTCGGGTCGCCTGACGGGCGGGACCGCGCTCCCGCCCGACATCGCCGCCGGCTTCTACCGGTCGCTCGAGTCCCGACGTGACCGCGTCGCCCGGCTGTACGACACGATCCTGGGTCGCCCACCCGACCCCTCGGGCCATGCACACTGGGCCGAGCAACTGCTGGAGACCGACGACGTCCTCCTGGCGGTCGACCTCTCCCTGTCCGACGAGTTCTACGAGCGAGCCACCGGATGACCCCCCTCCGTCCCCTCCGCCGCTGGGCCGCCGCGCTCGGGGGCATCGCCCTCGCCGGCGCCGCCCTCGCCCCGAGCGCCGCTGCCGACGCCGGCCGAGCGCCTGCGCCCGACCCCGAACCCGCGCCCACCGCGTCGGCAGTGCCCGGCCCGGAGCAGCTCCGCTCCCCGGCCACGCCCCGGGCGGGGACCACGATGAGCTTCGACGGCCGCGGGTG
>JBHIXO010000270.1:0-5903 GCA_041984725.1 Acidimicrobiales bacterium
GACCAGCTCGACCGGGCCGACGTCGGCGGTCGGGTCGTTGCGCACCCGGAAGCTGACGACGCCGTACCAGGTGACGTAGGCGCCCATGACGACCATCAGCACGGCGGCGACGCGGTTGGCGTACTGCATGCCCGACCGCAGGAAGCGCACGACCGAGTCACGGGCGAGGGCGATGGCGATGGTGAGCGCCGTCATGATCAGCCCCATGCCGGCGGCGTAGGCGACGAGCACGGCGACGCCGGACACGAAGTCGGTGCGGGTGAAGGCGTTGACGATGTTGGCGATGAAGATGCCGAGCGTGCAGGTGAGGCTGGCGACCGCGTAGGAGACGCCGTAGAGGAACATCGAGCCGAGCCCGCGGGACCGTCCGCCCTTGTCGAGCTTGGGGATCGACGCCGTGAGCTCCTTGCCGAGCAGCATGGCCACGCCGAGCACGACGAGACCGGCGCCGATGACCATGGTCGCCCAGGGCGCGTACTCCTGAACGGTGGACGAGAACGAGCGCAGCACGATGCCGACGACGCCGAACACGACCACGAACCCGCCGGACACGGCCAGCGCGACGGGGATCGACCGGAGCACGGACTCGCCCTTCGTCGGCACCCGGTCGCCCTCGGCGCCGAGGAAGAACGACACGTAGGCGGGCAGCATGGCGAAGCCGCACGGGTTGACGGCGGCGTCCATGCCGGACGCGAACGCGAGGGCGAGGGGGGCGTCGATCATCCGCCCGTGTCCCCGCTGCCCGTGTCCCCGGCGCCAGTACCCAGATGTTCGGCGATGAGCTCGCGGAGCCGGTCGGCGTCGACCGCGCCGGCGTGGACCGAGGCGACCTCGCCGTCGGCGGTCACGAACATCGTCGTCGGCATCTGCACACCGCCGGCAGCGCCGAGGATGTCGCCGCGGGCGTCACGTGCCCACGGGTAGGTGACCCCGGTGTCGTCGACGAACGCCTCGGCGTCCTCGAGCCGGTCCTGCATGGCGAGACCGAAGAACTGCACCCGGCCGTCGAGCTCGGCCGACACCTCCTGGAAGGCGGGCATCTCGCGCCGGCAGGGCGTGCACCACGAGGCGAAGAAGTTCACGACCGCGGGCCCCTCCAGCGTGGCGGCGAGAGTGGCCTCCTCGCCGTCGGGGAAGGTGAACGCGATCTCGAGGGGGTCGCCGGTCGGGACGTCGTCGGCCGGCGTGAGGTCGAGCGTGTCGCCGGCCGTGTCGGATCCGGCGGTGCCGTCGTCGAGGACGGTGTAGACGAGCGCCGCGGCGAGCAGGGCGACCATCGTCGCGGCGGCGACGACCGGCCAGGTCAGTGGGCGGGACCGCGGGCGGCCGGTGGCGGAGGTGGAGGCCGGTTCGGCCTCGGGGGTGTCGGACGGCATGGTGATCGTCGTCGACGGTATCGCCGCTCGATTCGCCGGACCCAGGCACCGGCACCGCTGTTCACCGGGTCGTGAGATCGTGCCCGTGCGATCAGGCTGGGGGAGATTGGGCCGCGGGCGGGCCGGCGCTCGACTCGATGTCGTCACGCCGGCCCGCCGTCCCTGCGGCGGGGGGTTGGTCGCCGTCACCGGCGACCGATGGACCGAGCCGGGGGCTCAGGCCGTGCGGCGCTCCGCCAGGGGACGGAGTGCCACGGGGACCTCGACCTGGACGAACTCGTCCTCGGGTCGGGGCGTCTTGGGCGGCCGGCCACGCCGGCGCTTGGCCATCAGGATCTTCCCGTTGGCGAAGAGCTGGCCGCCCCACACGCCGAGCGGCTCCTTGCGGGCGAGTGCACCCTCGAGGCAGGGCTCGAGGACGGGGCACTCGGCGCAGAGCCGCTTGGCGGCGGCGATGTCCTGGAGCTCCTCGGAGAAGAAGAGGTGCGCCAGTTCGCCGCCGTCGGCGGCGCAGGCCGCCTCGTTCCAGAAGGAGGTGTCGACCTCGAGCGCGGCCTCGAAGACCGGGCGCTCACCGTTGGCGAGGTCGTCGACGATGGTCCCCACCGGGGCCGCCGTCCGCAGTTCGATGTCCTGTTCGGTCAGTTGAGCGAGCATCGCTCGCTCCCTTCTGTCAGTGGGTTGGATGTGGGTCGGTGGGTGGATGGATCAGGTGCGGTGGGTGGGGCCTCGGCGAACCGGGCCCGGAGAAACGAAAGAGGCCGCCGGAGTGATCCGACGGCCTCTGCGGTCCGGGTGCCTGACGCTGGGTCAGGTGGTGGATCACAGAGGCCATGGATCGTGGAAGGCCGGCACGTTCATCGACTTCCCCGAGAAGGCGGACCACGAGCCGAGACCGATACCGGTGCCGATCAGAGCGGTCGCCTCGCACGTGGCGCGATACGCCGGGGCCGTGACGGCAGCGGTCGGGGCGGCGGCCACGGCGGTCAGGCGGGTGCGAGCGCGCGCGACACCGGCGGTGGTCACGGTCTGGCGCTGGGCCGTGGAGGTCGTGAGCATCGGTGTCACCTCGCTTCGCGTGCGTCGGATGGGGAAGGACCGATCGTGCCGCGGAGGACCCTCCGGCGGCGTCGGTGCGGGACATCGCAGCACGCGCAGGAGCGTCCGTCAATCGATTATCGGGAAATCCGGAGAATTTCGGTCAGGATCGTGACCGTGGCCCCGCACCGCGACGACGTCGACCCGCTCGAGATCGAACCGCCGCCGGCCGGGCGCATCCACGGCCACCGGCGGCGCGTCCACCTCGCCGACGGCTCGCCGAAGGGGCGGATCCGCCTCGACGCCGTCGCCCGCATGCTGCAGGACGTGTCCGACGAGGACACGACCGACGCCGGGTTCCCGCCCGACGAACCCTGGGTCGTCCGGCGCACCGCCCTCGTCGTGCACTCGTTCCCGACGTTCCGGGACCACGTGACGGTGCAGACGTGGTGCAGCGGCATCGGCGGCCGGTGGGCCGAGCGGCGGGTCCGCATCGTCGGCGACCACGGCGGCCGCGTCGAGGCCGCGGTGCTGTGGGTCCACCTCGACGGCGACGGCCGCCCGGCCCGGCTGCCCGACCGCTTCGACGACCTCTACGCCGAGGCGGCGCGGGGACGCCGGGTCCGGGCCCGCCTGCACCACGACGCCCTGCCCGAGTCCGGGACCGTCACCACGCCCTTCCCGCTGCGGATGACCGACTTCGACGTGATGGGCCACGTCAACAACGCGGTGTCGTGGGAGCCGGTCGAGGAGGCCCTCGCCGGCTCAGACCTCTCGGGCCCGGGTCTGCGGGTCTCGGTCGAGCACCCGGCGGCGATCGACCGGGGCGCCGAGCCCGTCGTCCACGTGCTCGACCGCCCCGACGTCGGCGGCGTCGACCTGTGGATCGTGGACCGGGGCACCGTCTGCTCGACGGCCCAGGTCCGCCCGGGTTAGCGCGAGTCCGTCGTACCCGACCCGGTGGCCGGTTCGGTGAGGACGTAGTGGAGCAGGCCGTCGACCCGGCGGGCCGACATCTGACCCGACAGGCGCAGGTGCTCGAGATGGGCGTAGGTCTCCGACTCGGCCATCGGCCCCCACGACCGCTTGCGGAACAGCTCGTGCGAGAGGTCGGTGACCGACGCCTCGCCGAGGGCATCGGCCGCGGCCCGCAGCTTGTCCAGCCGCTCCTCGTGGTGCTCCCGGATGTCGTTGGCCCGGCCGGCGAGGTCGGTGAACGGGTGGCCGTGGGCGGGGAGGGCGAGCTCGACGCCGGGGAGCTCGGCCATGCGCTGCAGGCTGGCGAAGAACGCGTCGAGCGGGTCGGGGTCGTCCATGAGGCCCGAGATGTGCGGGGTGATCGTGGGGAGCACGTGGTCGCCGGTGAGGGTGATGCCGTCGGCGGGGGAGTGCAGGCACAGGTGGTCGTGCGTGTGCCCGGGGGTGTGCAGCGCCACCCATTCGCGCCCGGCGAGCGTGATGACGTCGGCGTCCTCGAGGCGGGTGCTCGGCTCGGGCGCCCGCATCCAGCGGCGGCCGAGCTTGCGGCCCACGGTGAACTGCAGGCGGCGCCGCAGCGGCGGCCGGGGGCGGTCGCCACCCCAGGGCGTCTCCTGGTTCCAGGGTCCGCGGCCGTTGCCCGGGCCGCGGTTCCCGGGCTCCTGGTTCTCCGGTGTCGTGTCGGCGTGCTCGGGCAGCTCGTCGGGGCCGGCGTCGTCGCCCTCGTCGGGGTCGAGCCAGGTGCGGAAGGCGCGGTGGGTCACGACCTCGGCGCCCGCCTCGTGGCGCAGCATCCCGGCACCGCCGAAGTGGTCGGGGTGGCTGTGCGTCACGATGACGGTGTGGACGTCGCGGATGCCGTAGCCCGCCGAGCGCAGCCGGTCCTCGAGCGCGGTCCACGACGCCTTGCCGGGCAGGCCCGGGTCGACGACGGCGACACCGCGGTCGTCGCACAGCGCATAGGTGTTCACGTGCCCGAGCCCGGGCAGCGCGATGGGCAACTGCATGCGGAGGATGTCGGGCGCGACCTCGGTGACCTCGGTGGCGGCCTCCTCCTGCTCCTGCCGGGGTGTCCGCTCCTGGCCGGGTGTGGTCGTGCCCATCGGCGGGCACCCTACTTGACCGATCGGTCAATTCTCCGGGGATGACACCCGACCTCCTCGTCGTGGTGCTCGTCGTGGCCCGGCTGGCCGTGGGCGTGTGGCTGTTCGCGACGCCGTCGCGCCTGCGTCCCAGGCCACCGTGACCGAGGCGCCCTCCTCGCGCAGCGCTTCCGCGCCGTTGATCCGGGCCTGCAGCTCGGCCGCCAGGGCCTCGCCGCGGGTGTAGCTGCCCTGGGTCAGGGCGATCCTGCCGGTAGCGATGCCGTTGACGGTCAGCTCGATCTCGTCGTTGGCCGCGTCGATGACCACCGGGGCACCCTCCGAGGGCGCCGTCACGGCGGCGCCGGTGACCAGCGCCTGCTCGGCGAGCTGGGTCACCTCCACCGCGTAACGGCCCGCACGGGTCTCGGTCCGCGAGCTCTCGAAGGCGAATCCTCCGCCGTCCACCAGGCCGCCCGTGCCGAACAGGGCGGCGACCTCGTCGAGCGAGTCCGCCAGGCGGGCGTCCAGCCGCTCGCCGTCCACCTCGAGGGTACCTTCCCGGGTGGTGCGGATGCCGATGTCCGCCAGCGCCCGGACGGATTGGCCTTCGAGCACGTCGAGCTGGCCGGTCACCAGGCGCCGGACGCTGGACTCGACGCTGCGCACCAGGGCGTCGCCCTGGAGGATGCCGCCCTGCTGGGTCTCGGCGTTGTAGCCCGAGACGGACTCGATCTGCTTCTGCAGGGCGTTGTAGGCCTTCACGAACCCGTCGATCAGCTCCTTGGCCTTGGCCACGTCCGGCTGCACCTGGACCTCCACGGGGAACGCCGTGGTGGCGCGGAGATTCAGCGTGGCGCCGTCGAGCAGGTCGTCGATCTCGTTGCTCGGCCGGGTCACCGCCAGCCCGTCCACCACCAGCGCCGCGTCGCCGGCCGCCTGGTTGAGGGCGAGGTCGTTGCCGGTCTGATTGAACTGCAGCCGGGACAGCCCGGTCCCGTCCACCAGGCTGCCGTCGTCGTCGGCGACGTCCACCACGAAGCCGTTGCGCGCGCCGGTGTCGGTGGCGCTGAACACCAGCCGCTCGCCGGTGCCGTCGTTGACGATGGAAGCCCGGATGCCGATCTCCGCGTCGTTCACCGCGTCACGCACGTCGGCCAGGGTGGCCGCGTCCGCGGGGATCTCGATGGTCGCGGTGGCGCGCTCGGGATTCTGGGCGAAGCCGGTCACCGCCCCGGTCTCGTCGGCGGTCACCGTGCCGAGCACGATGCGGTTGGTGTCGGTGTTGCGCACGCCGCCGTCGCGCAGGAACACACGGCCCAGTTCGAAGACGCGCACCCGCTCGGCCTTGCGGTCGAGGTTGAACTTCAAAACTTGTAGCAAAGAACCCAATAGAGTCGAGCGCATCACGCTCATCTGACTGGCGATC
>JBHIXO010000271.1:0-5875 GCA_041984725.1 Acidimicrobiales bacterium
TCACCGGGGTCTCGATCAACATCTTCAGCCAGATCGGCGTCCTGATGCTGATCGGCATCATGGCCAAGAACGGCATCCTGCTCGTCGAATTCGCCGATCAGCTCCGCGACCGCGGCCTGACCGCGGCCGAGGCCGCCTTTGAGGCGGCGAAGACCCGCCTCCGCCCGATCGCTATGACGCTTTCGGCGACCGTGCTCGCCGGCCTGCCGCTGATCCTCGGCGACGGCCCCGGCTCCGAGGCGCGGGCCTCGATCGGCTGGGTCGTGTTCGGCGGCCTCGGTCTCGCCGCGGTCTTCGGTGACCTGGTCGAGGCCACGCTCGGGCAGGACTACGTCCAGTTCCTGTTGCCCGGCCTGCTCGTGATGCAGGGCGCACTCGCCGCCGGCGCCACCGGCGTCGGGCTGGCCACCGACCTGCGCGACGGCATCGTCGACCGCTTTCGCAGCCTCCCGATGGCCCCGGTGGCCGTCCTCGTCGGCCGGACGACCGCCGACCTGCTCCGCAACACCCTGGCGCTGGGTGTCATGGTCGTCGCCGGCTTCGCCATCGGCTTCCGGCTCGACGGGGGTGTCGGGGGCGGCCTCGCCGCGTTCGCCGTCGCCGCGGTGTTCGGGTATGCCCTGACCTGGGTGTTCGCGTGCGTCGGCCTGGCGGTCCGCGATCCCCAGGCCGCGAACTTCGTCGGCTTCGCGCCCGTCCTGCTCTTCGTGTACCTGTCGAGCGCGTGGGTCCCGATCGAGACGATGGACGGCGCGGTGCAGGGCTTCGCCCGCAACCAACCGGTCAACGTCACCATCGAGGCGGCCCGGGCCCTGGCCTCGGGCGCCGGCACCACGAATCAGCTGTGGTGGTCGCTGGCGTGGTCGGCGGCGCTGCTCGTCGTCTTCGGCACGCTGGCCACCCGCCAGTTCGCCCGCACGACCTCCTGACCCGCGCGACCTCCCGGACGGGGGCGCCGGCGGGCCCCGGTCAGGTCGCCCCGAGCCCCTGGAGGATGGCGACCGCGTCGCGCGCGTCGGCGGCCCAGTGGTCGGCGCCCAGTTCGCGCGCCTGGGCCTCGCCGGCGACGGCTGCGCCGCCCAGGATGATCGGCACCGACGACGCCGCCCGCACCGCCATCGTCGCCGAGCGGACGGCGTCGACGCTGCCGGGGACGGTCACGCTGATGCCGACCGCGTGCAGGTCGGGCGAGGTCGACGCGATGTGGGCGAACGACGCGGCGGGGACGTCGGCGCCCAGGTCCTCGACCTCGAAGCCCGCGACCCGGACGACCTCGGCCAGCAGGTGGACGGGCAGCGCGTGCTGCTCGCCCGGCGCCGCGCCGAGCACGACCCGGCCCCGGCGGGTGCCGCGCCGGCTGAAGCGCGTGCCCACGACCGAGAGCACCTGGCCGACGAGCACCGACGCCCGGTGTTCGTCGGCCACGTCGATCTCGCCGTCGGCCCAGCGTTGCCCGATCGACACCATCGCCGGCGCGACGACGTCGACGTGCAGGCCGACGGGGTCGGTGCCGGCGGCCAGGGCCGACTCGAGCACGCCGATCGAACCCTGACGATCACCCGCGAGGAGGCGGCGTTCGAGTCGCGACGACCAGTCGGCCTGCGGCCGGGCGCCCCGCGCCGCGGGGCCGGCGCCGTCGCGCTCCGCCACGAACGCGGCCAGGGCCTCGCTCGTCACCGCCCACGATCGGCCGCGTCGCTCGGCGTCGAGCAGGCCGAGCCGCACGTAGCGGTACACCGTCATGTAGTGGACGCCGAGCTGGTCGGCCGCGTCCTGCAGGGTCAGGAGCGAGTCGTCGGGGCGGTCCACCCCGGCAATTTACCGCTAATCGGCGGCGACGGGCTCGACCGGGGCCTCGTCGGCCGAATCCTCGGACGGTTCGGCGGCGACGGCGGCGGCGGGCGCGGCGTCGGGGTAGTAGCGGAACAGGTTGACGATGATCTCCTCGAGACCCTCACCCGTGTAGCCGCCACCGAGGTCGACGGTGATGACCGAGGAGTTCACGTGGACGGCGTCGACGCCACCGTGCTCGAGCAGGCGGCGGGCGAGGCGGTCGACCGGCCGGTCGAGGACGATGTCGTCCAGGGAGCGGTAGCGCTCGTGGCCCATCCCGGTGAGGCTGCGGTTGATCTCGAAGCGCAGGATCTCGGGGTTGGACGACGGCTTGGTCACGACGGTCACGGACTGTCCCATGGCGGCCGGGATGGTACCGGCACCTGCGGGGCGCATCCCAACGATCGCGGTGGGAAGATGGGTCCGTGCCGACCGAGACGATCGACGTCCGTGGACACATCGTCGACTCCCTCCTCCTCCCGAAGATCCTCGACGCGATCCTGGAGGCGGGCGCCGACTACGAACTGCTCGAGGTCGAGATCGGCAAGACCAACCGCGACCAGAGCCACGCCCGCATCGCGGTGTCGGCTCCCGACCAGCAGCACCTCGACGCCCTCCTCGACGACCTCCGCATCCACGGTGCGAACCGCGTCGAGCACCGCGACGCCGAACTGCGGGCCTGCGACCAGGACGGCGTGCTGCCCGCCGGCTTCCACTCGACCACGAACCTCGCGACCGACGTGCTCGTCGCCGGGGAGTGGCACGCCGTGGAGAACCCCGAGATGGACTGCGCGCTCGTCGTCGACGGAGCCGGGGGTGGCGGGGTCCGGGTGCGCACCGTCCCGATGCACCGGGCCCGGGTGGGTGATCGTGTGGTCGTGGGCCGGGACGGCGTGCGCGTCCGGCCGCCCGTGCGGCGAACAGGGACGGGCGCGTTCGAGTTCATGAACTCCGAGGTGTCGTCGGAGAAGCCGAAGGGTCTGCTCATCCGCCAGGTCGCCGACGCGATGCGGGCCGCCCACACGCCGGGAGCGGACGACGGGCAGCCGGGCCGCATCCTGCTCGTCGTCGGGCCCGCGGCCATCCACACCGGGGCCGGCCCCGACCTCGCCGCCCTCGTCGAGGCCGGTTGGATCGACTGCCTCTTCGCCGGCAACGGCTTCGCCACCCACGACCTCGAGTCCAACGTCCTGGGGACGTCGTTGGGGGTGGGCGTCGGCGACGGCGCGCCGGTCGAGGGCGGGCACGCCAACCACGTCCGGGTCATCAACGAGATCCGTCGGCGTGGCTCCATCGCCGCCGCCGTGGCCGACGGGTACGTCACCGGCGGCGTCATGCACGCGTGCGTCACGCGCGACGTGCCGTTCGTGCTCGCCGGCTCGGTGCGCGACGACGGACCGCTCCCCGACACCATGACCGACGTCGCCGCCGCGGCCGACGCGATGCGGGCCGAGGTCGAGCGGGGCGTGCGCGTCGCCCTCATGCTCGCCACCACGCTGCACGCCATCGCGACCGGCAACGTGCTCCCCGCCGACGTCGAGACGTTCTGCGTCGACATCAACCAGGCGGTCGTCACCAAGCTCGCCGACCGGGGGTCGCACCAGGCGGTCGGCATCGTCACCGACGTGGGCGGCTTCGTCCGTCACCTCGCCGACGAACTGCTCGGTCGACGGGATCCGGGGCCGATGACCCCCGCCCCATGACGCTCGACTGGGGCTCGACCTACCTGCTCTGTCCGCCCCGGCACTTCGGGGTGCTCTACGAGATCAACCCGTGGATGCACGAGGAGGTCCCGGTCGACGTCGACGCCGCCCTCGGTCAGTGGCAGGCGTTGCACGACACGCTCCTCGACGCGGGTGCGGCGGTCGAGACCATCGACCAACCCGAGGGCGTGCCCGACCTCGTCTTCACCGCCAACGCCGGCCTGCTCGACGCCGCGACCCGGCGCTTCGTGCCCTCGCACTTCCGCCATCCCCAACGCCAGCCCGAGACCGAGGTGTTCGCTGCGTGGTTCGCACGACACGGCTGGGAGGTGAGCCGCCTCCCCCACGACGTCGACCACGAGGGCGCCGGCGACGCGCTGCCCTTCGGGCCGACCGGGGCCCGCAGCCTGCTCTCGGGCTACCGGCCGCGTTCGGACGTCTCGGCGACGAACCACCTGAGCGAGGCGTTCGGGGTGCCCGTGCTCGGCATCGAGCTGGTCGACGAGCGGCTGTACCACCTCGACCTCACGTTCTGTCCGCTCGACGACCGGCGGGCGATGTGCGCGCCGCTCGGGTGGGACGCCTACGGCCGGCGCGTCGTGGAGGCCCTGGTCCCCGAGCCGTTGTGGCTCGAGGACGACGAGGCCCTGGCCTTCGTCGCCAACTCCGTGGTGGTCGGCGACGTGGTCGTGATGCCGGCCTGTCCACCCCGCGTCGGCCGGCAGCTCGAGGCCTGGGGGTTCTCGGTCGTCGTCTGCCCCGTCGACGAGTTCCTGAAGGCCGGCGGCGGGTGTCGCTGCCTCACCCTCGCGCTCGACGTCACCCTCTGATCCCGGGGCGGATGGGGAGGCGCATCGCCGTCCGAGGTGACGTCGACTCGAAAATGGGCTAGGGCTGTGACGGGCCGGCGGACCGGTACCGCCGACCGACGACGGGGAGGGGCCGACGTGCGGTACGGGCAAGGGAGTCGAGTCGGTCGGGGGATCGTTGCGTTGACCCTCGCCGCGACCGCGTGGGGTCTCGACCCGACACCGTCGTTCGCCGAGGATTCGTTTGGACCGCCGTCCGACAGCATCTTCACGGCGGGGTCGCAACCGTCACAGGTGGCATTGGAGATCGCGGCGCTCGGCCCCCACGACTCCCCCGAACGGGTGGTGATCGCACGCGACGACACGTTCGCCGACGCCCTCGCCTCGGGTGGCCTGCAGGCCTCGGCGCCGCTCCTGCTCGTCGGCCGGGACGAGGTCCCGGGCGCCGTCCTCGAACGTGTTCGGGCACTGGATCCGACCGAGGTCGTGCTGCTCGGAGGCGAAGCGGCCCTCTCCCGGGGCGTCGCCGACACCTTCGCCTCGGCGGGCTTCGTGGTCACCCGGCGCGCCGGGCCGACGCGGGTGGAGACCGCCACGGTGATCGCCGCGACGGACCTCCCCACCGCGACGACTGCGGTGCTCCTTCGCTCGACCGCCGGCGGCGATCCGACCCGAGCCTTCGCCGACAGCCTCGCCGCCGGCGCACTCGCCGCACAGCACGGGTGGCCGGTGCTCCTGACATCGACAGACCAGCTTTCCGTCGCGACCCGGAGCTACCTGGAGCGGTCGGTGGTCGAGCACGTCGTCATCGTCGGCGGAACGGCGGCGGTCAGTTCCGCCTCCGAGGCAGCGGTCACGTCGCTCGGCATCGTCACGCATCGGATCAGCGGCGCGAACCGAGGCGCGACCGCAGCAGCGGTCGCCGCCGTGCGCGGCGTCACGGCCGAGGGGCCGGTCGTGGTCGTCGCCGGCGATCGACCGGACGGTTGGGTCGGTGGTTTCGCGTCCGCCGGGTATGCGGCGGCAACGGGAGCACCGATCGTGCTCGCCACCCGACTCGGGCTCCCGGAAGCGTCGGCCGAGCTCTTGGACGACGCCGGGCCTCCGGGCACCGTCGACGGTCCCCGGGTCGTCTGCACGGCGAGCCTCTGGTCATGCGGAGAGGCGCGCCAACGCCTCGGCCTGCCGCCTGTCTCTGGCCACGTGATCGACGCCGGATGCGATTGGAGCTTCGGCGGACCACCGCGCCTGTCCGACGATGGACGCATCCTCGCCGTGTCGTTCCCGCAGCAGCGGTGCGAGGAGGTCCACACGCCGTTCCGGAACGCGGTGCTCGTCGCCGACGCGTACACGGGATCGGTGCGCTTCGTCGACGTCGGCGAGTACGCCGTCGAGGACGTCGCCCTCTCCGCGAGCGGCGGCGTGATGTACGACGGAAGCGTCGTCGACCTCCGGCCCGACCAGCCGGTGTCCCTCGGCTACCTCGGCGCCATCACCGACGGTCACAACGTGAGCGCCGACGGGGCCACC
>JBHIXO010000272.1:0-5868 GCA_041984725.1 Acidimicrobiales bacterium
CGAGCCTCGACGACGAGGTGATCGACGCCCGCGCCCTGGCGGCCGACGACGGCCACCTCGTCGGCGAGGGTGCGCTGCTCGCCGCGCTCGCGGCGCCGCGCACCGGCCGCATGACCGACATCGTCGGCACGATCCAGGCCGACCAGGACCGCATCATCCGCCGGCCGGCCCGCTCCCTCACGATCGTGCAGGGCGGCCCCGGTACCGGGAAGACGGCCGTCGCCCTCCACCGCGCCGCCTACCTCCTCTACGAGCTCGCCGGGCGCGGCGACCAGGCGGCGGTCCTCTTCCTCGGCCCCAACCGCACGTTCCTGCGCTACGTCGGCGACGTCGTGCCGTCCCTCGGCGAGGACCAGGTCGTGCTCGCCACCGCCACCGACATCGGCCCCGAGGTCGAGATCACCGCCACCGACCCCGACGACGTCGCCCGGCTCAAGGGCGACGCGCGGATGGCCGAGGTGCTGGCCCGGGCGGTGCGCGGCTTCGAGCAGCCCACCCGCGCGGTCCAGGAGGTCGCCTGCGGGCGCTACGTCCTCAAGATCGCCCCCGAGCAGGTCCGGCGCGTCGTCGCCCGGGCCCGGCGCCGGCCGGGGACCCACAACGGGCGGGCCCGCGAGGTCCACCGCGAGCTGCGCGGCCTGCTCGCCGACGAGTTCCGGCGGCGCGTGGACACCGACGTCGCCAACGGCCGGCCCGAGGCCCGGTCCATCCCCCGCTTCGCCGCCGTCGTCGACCGCGCCGCCCTCGACCGGCTGTGCGACCGCGTCTGGCCGCTGCTGACCCCCGAACGGGCGCTGCGGCGACTGCTGGCCTCCGACACCCGCCTCCGCCATGCCGCCGGCGACGTCCTCGACCCCACCGAGGCCGCCCGCCTCGGCCGGCCCCGCGACCACGGGTGGACGGCGGGCGACGTCGCCCTGCTCGACGAGCTCGCCGACCTGCTCGGCACCGAGACCGACGCCGCCGACGGTGCGAGTGGCGCCCGCGCCGAACAGCTCGCCGCCGAGTCGTTCCAGCTGGTCGAGACGGCGCTGACCGAGGAGATGCAGGCCGCCCTCGAGAACCGGTCGGCCGACTGCCCGCGCTGCGAGCTCGAGATGACCTACGGGCGCGACACCACCGGCACGCTGACCCTGACCTGCACCAACCCCGACTGCGGGGGCACGTGGCCGGCGCACCGCATCATCGGCGAGGCCGACGCCCAGCTCCTCGACGCCATCCTCGAGGAGGTCGCCGACCGCTACGCCGACGTCGACGCCGGCACCGTGCGGGTCGCCGACCGCACCTACGCCCACGTCGTCGTCGACGAGGCCCAGGACGTGTCGGCCATGCAGTGGCGCGCCGTCGTGCGCCGCTGCCCCTCCCGGTCGCTCACGATCGTCGGCGATCTCGACCAGGCCAGCCAGCCGTGGTCGATCCACGACTGGGCCGAGGTCGCCCGTGCCGCCGGCGGGCGGTCCGCGCCGAGCGACGCCGACGGCCGCCCTGCCGATGACCCGACCGCCGACGATCTCGTGGAGCTCGGCGTCAACTACCGGACACCGGCCGAGGTCATGACCTTCGCCGCCGACCGGGTGCGGGCGCTCGGCGGCGAGGTGTCCCACCCCACCTCGGTGCGGTCGAGCGGCGTCGAGCCGTGCGTCCGCCAAGGCACCCTCGCCGACGTCGACACGCTGCTCGCCGAGGCCCGGGCCGCCATCGGACCGGCGGGCACCGTCGTCGCCGTCGTGCCCGACGCCGCCGCCCGCCCCGGCGACGACGGGGTGCTCACGGCGACCGAGACCAAGGGTCTCGAGTTCGACGGCGTGGTCGTGTTCGACCCCGAGGCGATCGTCGCCGAGTCGCCGCTCGGCCACAAACGCCTCTACGTCGCGCTCACCCGGACGACGCGCCTGCTGTGGGTGGTCGAGCCCGACCGGTGAAGGGCGCCGGACCGCGAGCGGGTCAGGTGAAGGGCAGCGGCAGTGGCAGGGCGCGTCCGAGCAGGGTGAGGTAGTCGTCCCGGGCGACGTCGACCGCGCCGAGGGAGATCAGGTGGTCGGTGGTCCACTGGACGTCGAGCAACCGGTCCTCGCCGTCGGCGGCCAGCAACCCGACCAGCCCGACGAGGGCGACCTTCGAGGCGTCGGTGCGCTCGTGGAACATCGACTCACCGGCGAAGAGGCCCCCGACGGCGACCCCGTAGAGCCCGCCGACGAGCTCGCCGTCGGCGGTCCACGTCTCGACGCTGTGGGCCCATCCCAGCTCGTGCAGCCGACCGTAGGCCCGCCGGATGTCGTCGGTGATCCACCCGTGGGGCCGCTTCGGGTTCGCGCATCGGCGCACGACCTCGTCGAAGGCCGTGTCGACCCGCACGTCGTAGCGGGCGCACGACCGGCGCAACGACCGCGACACCCGCAGCCCGTCGAGGGGCAGGATCCCGCGCGGGTCCGGCGACCACCACGCCAGCGTGCGGCCGCGGTCGACGTGCATCGGGAAGAGCCCGGACCGGTACGCCGCGAGCAGCGTGCCCGGCTCGAGGTCGCCGCCCACGGCGACGACCCCGTGCTCGTCGGCGATCGAGGGGTCGGGGAACCCCCACCGGCTCGGCGGGGGCTCGACGGGCGTCACGCCCGCATCTTCAGTAGTCGTAGAAGCCCTTGCCCGACTTCCGGCCGAGCTGGCCGGCGGCGACCATGCGGCGCAGCAGTGGCGCGGCCGAGTAGTTGGGGTCGCGGAACTCGTCGTACAGGGCGTCGAGGATCGACAGCGACGTGTCGAGACCGACCAGGTCGAGCAGGGCGAAGGGCCCCATCGGGAAGTTGGCGCCGCCCTGCATGGCGGCGTCGATGTCGTCGCGGCTCGCCGTGCCGTTCTCGAGCATCCGCACCGCGTTGTTGAGGTACGGGAACAGCAGGTGGTTCACGATGAAGCCGGCGCGGTCCTTGACCAGCACGGGCGACTTGCCGCACGCCTCGGCGAACTCGCGCACGGCGGCGACGGTCTCGTCGGCGGTGACGAGCGTGTCGATGATCTCGACCAGCTTCATCATCGGGGCGGGGTTGAAGAAGTGGACGCCGCAGACCTTCTCGGGCCGGCTCGTCTTGACCGCCATCTCGGTGACCGAGAGCGTGGAGGTGTTGGTGGCGAGGATGGCGCCGTCGCCGCAGACGCGGTCGAGCTCGTCGAACAGCTCGAGCTTGGTCGCCAGGTCTTCGACGACGGACTCGATGACGAGGTCGCAGTCGGCGAGGTCGGCCAGGTTGGACGTGGCCGAGACCCGGGCGACGGCGGCCGTGGCGTCGGCCTCCTCCATGCGCCCCTTCGAGACCAGCTTCTCGAGCTGCTTCTGCATGGCGGCGACCGTCGCGTCGGCCGTCTCCTGCTTCCGCGAACGGAGCACCACGGTGTAGCCCGACGTCGCAGCCACCTGTGCGATGCCGGATCCCATGATCCCCGAGCCGATGATCCCCACACGCTTGATCGTCATGGGCCGTCACCGTACCCAGCGGTAACCGATGGCCTGAAAAGGCAGCGGCGCCGATGGCACCATGCCGACATCAGCGATGCCCTGATCATCCCGACCGGCTACGAGCGGACGCTGCCCCCGGAGCTGCAACTGCTCGTCCGGGCGCGCCGTCGGGCCCTCGCCGCCCGGGCGTCCGGGCGCGTGCTCGACCTCGGGGGTGCCGACGCCCACGCCGCCGTCTGGGAGCGCCTCGACGACGTCGTCGACGTCGAGGTCCTCGACGGTGCCGGCGACGCCCGTCTCCTGGCCCTCTCCCGGACCGGCGCCACGTTCGACACCGTCGTCTCGGTGTTCCAACTCGCCTCCGCCCCCGACCTCGACGCGGCCGTGCGGCGCGTCGGCGCGCTCCTGGCTCCCGAGGGTCGGCTCCTGTTCCTCGAACCAGGTCGCCTCGTCGGCGTCTCGGGCCGCGTGCAGCGCATGGTCGGCCCGCCGCTGTCGCTGCTCACCGGCTGGCGCCCCGACCGCGACATCCCCCACGCGCTGCGGTCGGCCGGCGTGTCGGTGACCGACCTCGAACGCCACCGCGTGCCGACGCTGCAGTGGTGGCTGCGCATCCTGCTCGAGGGCGCCGCCCACCGGGCCCGACCGGCACGACGCAGCGACGGGGGCGGCGACGGCGGCGCCACGGCGGCACCGGTGACGGACGACGCCTGAGGCGCCTCCCGGGGCCGACCGTCCGCACGGCGGGGAGAAGTGCCCCGAACCGGGGTGTCTGTGTGGAAAATGGCCCAATCGGGGCATGGCGGTCCGGTCCGGGCGTCGCGCACACTACGTCCGGACCACGACGCCCGATGGGAGGACCTGGTGGCCACGTCGCCGACGACGGATCGACCACGACGCGCGCCGGACCTGCGGGTCCTCGCCGCGGTCGCGCTCGCCGCCGCCACGATCGCCGCGTTCGCCGGGCTCGGCCCAGTCGCGGGCGGCCTGGCCCTGGCCGCGGGCGTCCTCGTCGTGCTCGAGTGGCGTGGCGCCGGGGCGGTCACCCTCAGCGGCGACGAGCTCGACAGCCTCCGAGCGGCCGAGCTCGCCCTGGCGGGCGCCAGCGACACCCACGAGGCCGCCCGCGAGCTGGCCGAGCACGCCATCGCCCTGCTCGGTGCCCGCTCGGCGGTGGTGCTGATCGAGGGCATCGGCGACACCGTCCGCGTCGCCGCCGGCCCGACCATGACCGAGGACGTGTACGGCTCCGGCTCACGGATGCGGCTCCTCGACGACGGCACGCATCCGTGCGGTTCGATCGCCGTGTCGGCCCGGGCCGACGGCAAGGCGTACACCTCCCGCGACGAGCGCGTGCTCGACGCCCTCGCCGAGCGGGTGTCGGCCACGCTCCACCAGCTCTCCCTGCTCACCGAGGTCCAGCTCGAGCGCCGCACCCTGGCCGACCTCGTCGGCTCGTCGTCCGACGGCATCTTCTCGGTCGGTTCCGACCTGCGGGTGCGCTCGTGGAACCCGGCCATGGCCCGGATCACCGGCGTCGCCGCCGAGGACGCGCTCGGCGAGCACGTCGGCGACTCGTTCCGGCCCGACGATGCCGACGGCAACCCGGCGACGGGCAAGGCCGACCCCGGCCGGCGCGGCGCGCCGGTCCAGGTCGTGCTCCAGATCGACGCCGGCGACGAGCGCCGCTGGCTCACCTGCTCGTACGCCCCGCTCACCGACGGCGGCTACGTGGTCGTCGCCCGCGACGACACCGACCGCAAGAAGCTCCAGGACGACAAGGACGGCTGGATCGCCCAGGTGTCCCACGAGCTCCGCACCCCGCTGACCCCCATCAAGGGCTTCCTGCACACGCTGGCCCGCCGCGACGCCGACCTCGGCCCCGACGACCGGTCGAAGATCTACGAGATCATGCTGCGCGAGGAGCAGCGCCTCGAGAACCTCGTCGACGCCCTCCTGCGCTCGACCCAACTCGACCAGGGCGGGCTCGTCGTCCAGCCCTCCACCGTCGACTGGGTGGCCCGCGTCGACGAGCAGGTCCGCATCGCCCGCCGCCAGGACCCGAGCCGCACGATCGACCTGGTGGTCGAACCCGACGTGGGCACGGTCTGGGCCGACGAGACCCTCGCGGTCGGCGTGCTCACCAACCTGCTGTCGAACGCTCTGAAGTACGCCGATGCCGGCACCTCGGTCGAGGTCGTGCTCGCGGTCGACGTGAACGCCAACGGGGTGCGCGACGCGGGCGAGCCGGTCATCCGCAACGGCCGCGAGCCCTTCGACGACTTCGGCCTCGACGGCGTGCCCAGCGAGAGCGAGGTCAGCGCGGACGGCACGCCCTACGATCCGATCACCAACCCGGACCCGGCGGGCGACGACTTCCACTTCCAGTACAACCCGACCGGCACCGAGGGGAACTG
>JBHIXO010000273.1:0-5841 GCA_041984725.1 Acidimicrobiales bacterium
TCGGACGATCAGCCGCTCGGCCCGGGCGGTCGGCACGCCGCGACTCTCCAGGTAGAAGCGCTGCTCGGGGTCGATCGGCCCGACGGTCGAGGCGTGCGAGCACTGGACCTCGTTGTTCTCGATCTCGAGGTTCGGCACCGACTCGGCCCACGCGTCCTCGGACAGCTTCACGTTGCGGTTGGTCTGGAACGCCCGCGAGCCGCGGGCGCCCGGCCGGATCTTGATCAGGCCGGTGTAGACCGAGGCGCCCTTCTGGCCGAGCGCACCCTTGTAGAGCAGGTCGGAGGTGGTGTCGGGCGCCGCGTGGTCCTGGAACGTGCGGAAGTCGAGGAGCTGGGTCCGGTCGCCGAAGTAGGCGGCGGCGATCCCGGCGTGGGCGCCCCGGCCGGCCAGGGTCACGTCGGTGCGCAGGCGGGCGTAGTCGCCGCCGAACGCGGCGGCACCGGCGTCGAGCCGGCCGCCCTGGTCGACGCGGGCGACGATCCGGCCGAGCTGCCACGACGTGTCGCCGAGGACCTGGATGCCGGTGTGCCCGAGGCGGGCGTCGCGGCCCACGACGAGCTCGGTCACGGGCACGCCGAGCGAGCCGGTGCCGTCGGCGGAGGTGAACACCTCGACCACGGTGGCCGAGGCCGCCTGGCCGAGCGAGACGGTGAGGCGGGGGAACGAGGCCACGCCGTCGCCGTGGGCGGCGTGGACCACGAGGATCGTGCCGGCGTCGGTGCCCTCGGGGACGTCGACGACGACCGGTTCGGCGAACGCCTCGTGGAGCGCGAGGAGCGACTCGGCGCCGTCGGCGGCGAGCGTGCCGACGTCGCCCTCGGCGAGGTCGTCCCCGGTGCGGATCGTGGCGGAGCCGGCGTTGCGGACGATGGCCCGACCGTTGGTGGACACGACGACGGCGACGTCGCCGGCCACGCCGGACACGGCGTCGGCGACCGCCGCAGGGAGGTCGGCGGGGTCGTCGGCGCCAGGGTGGAAGCGGCCGAGGTCGAGCGTCCCGATGCGGCTGTAGCGCCACTCCTCGGCGTCGGCGGACGGCAGGTCGAGGCCGGCGAAGCGCTCGGCGGCGGCCCGGCGGCGGCTGCGGAGCCAGTCGGGTCCGGGGAGGGCGCCGGCGGCGTCAGGGGTGAAGAGGTGGGTCATCGGAGCCAGGGGTTCGCGAACACGGAGGCCGTACGGCCCCCGTGGAGTCGAGCCTACCGAGCGATCCGGCCACTGCCCCAGTGCCGGCGCTCGCCCGCCCACGCGGGGACGCAGCGGAACGTCAGTCCTTGCGCTTGCGGCGGAACATGCGCTTCCACCGCGGCGTCTCGGCCCGGCGGCGCTCCTCCTCCACCTCGGCGACCATCGAGTCGCCGACCGCGTTGACGATGTCCTCGGCGGCGTCGAGCAGCGCGGCGATCGAGCCGTCGTCGTCACCGAGACTGGCCGGCTCGTCCGGGGTCGCGGGCGTGACCAGCGAGCCGTGCTGCCAGTTCACGTCGACCATGCGCCGGGTGTACTTCGGGCAGTCGGCCGGACAGCGCCACGGCGCCTCCGGGGCGAGATCGAGGTCGCACTTCCGGACGGTGTCGCCGTTCGGGTACGAACGCGATTCGAAGTACTTGCAGTCCTGCCGCATCGGCATGCGGCCAGTCTGTCAGCCGTTCCGGGCGGTCCCGACGTCGGGACGGCTCCGAGTCTGCGCCTCGCCGTCGCCGGCATGGTCGGAGTGGTGGTCCCACGCCGCCGCCAGCAGGCGCTCGGGCGTGACCGGCTTGTGCAACCACGCGACGGCGCCGAGGTCGAGCGCGAGGCGCCGTTCGACCGGGTCGTCCTTGGCCGACACCACGACACGCGGGACGTCGCGCAGCACCGGGTCGACCGCCATCGCCTGCAGGAGACCGAGCCCGCTCACGCCCGGCATCATCATGTCGGTGAGCACGATGTCGGGCTGGGCCTGGGCGAGGAGGCGCAGGGCCTCGCCGCCGTCACCGGACTCGACGGCCACCCACCCGTCGAGCTCGAGGGTGAGACAGATGAAGCTGCGGACGGACGGGTCGTCCTCGACGACCAGGGCGGTGGGCACGATGAACCTCCAGGCCAGGTCCGTTCCCGATCGGCGCGTGACGTCCGGGGTTGAGTCGCCCAACCGGAAGTATCGGCACGGTCCTTGCCGATTCCCGTCCGAGTTCCTACGGTGCTCGCCCTCATGACACGTTTGCACCCCCTGTACCGATTCGGTCTCGGCCTCGCGGCCGCGAGCCTGCTCGTCGCCGCGTGCGGCGACGACGACGACGCCGGCGACGACGCCGGTGCCGGCGACGACACACCCGCCGAGACCGGCGACGCACCCGAGTACGCCGACGACGCCGAGGTCATCCTCCAGGACCCGCCCGGCGGCGCCGAGGTCACGTCCCCGGTGAACTTCCGCATGTTCTTCCAGGGCGTCACGCTCGCGACCGCCGGCGAGGCGATCGAGGGCGAGGGCCACATGCACCTGCTGCTCGACGGCGAGTGCGAGGAGCCCGGGACCGTGATCCCCTCCGACGACACCCACGTCCACTTCGGCGACGCCAGCTTCGAGGCCGAGCTCGAGCTCGAGCCCGGCGACTACACCGTCTGCCTCCAGCTCGCCGACGGCCTCCACGTCGCCAGCGACCTGACCGACGTCGTGGAGTTCACGGTCGTCGAGTAGTCACCCGATCGTCCCGAACGCGACGACGCCCCGGCCGCTGCGGCCGGGGCGTCGTGTCGTTCCGGGGTCGGATCAGCCGACGGAGCCCTCCATCTGGAGCTCGATCAGGCGGCTCCACTCGACCGCGTACTCCATGGGGAGCGTGCGGGTGACGGGCTCGATGAAGCCGTTGACGATCATGCCCATCGCCTGCTCCTCGGTGAGGCCGCGGCTCATCAGGTAGAAGAGCTGCTCGTCGGCGACCTTCGAGACGGTGGCCTCGTGGCCGATGACGGCGTCGCGGTGGCCGACCTCCATGTAGGGGTAGGTGTCGCTCACCGAGGTCTCGTCGAGGATGAGGGCGTCGCACTGGACGTGGCTCTTGCAGCCGTAGGCGTCGTCCTCGACCCGGACGAGGCCGCGGTAGCTGGTGCGGCCGCCGTCCTTGGAGATCGACTTCGACACGATCTTCGAGCTGGTCTCCGGGGCGGCGTGGACCATCTTGGCGCCGGTGTCCTGGTGCTGGCCCTCACCGGCGTACGCCACGGAGAGGACCTCGCCCGAGGCCTTGGGGCCGACGAGCCACACGGCCGGGTACTTCATGGTCAGGCGCGAGCCGATGTTGCCGTCGATCCACTCCATGTGGCCCTCGGCCTCGACCTTGGCCCGCTTGGTCACCAGGTTGAAGACGTTGTTCGACCAGTTCTGGATGGTCGTGTACGTGACGCGGGCCGACGGCTTGACCACGATCTCGACGACGGCGGAGTGCAGCGAGTCGGTGGTGTAGGTGGGGGCCGAGCAGCCCTCGATGTAGTGGACCTTCGACCCCTCGTCGGCGATGATCAGCGTCCGCTCGAACTGGCCCATGTTCTCGGCGTTGATGCGGAAGTACGCCTGCAGCGGCATGTCGACCTCGACGCCGGGCGGAACGTAGATGAACGAGCCGCCCGACCACACGGCCGAGTTGAGCGCCGAGAACTTGTTGTCGTTCGGCGGGATGACCGTGCCGAAGTGCTCCTTGACGAGCTGCGGGTACTCGCGCAGCGCCGTGTCCATGTCGCAGAAGATGACGCCCTGGCGCTCGAGGTCCTCGCGGTTGCGGTGGTAGACGACCTCGGACTCGTACTGGGCGGTGACGCCGGCGAGGTACTTGCGCTCGGCCTCGGGGATGCCGAGCTTCTCGTAGGTCTCCTTGACCGAGTCGGGCAGCTGGTCCCAGGCGTCGACCTGCGTGTCGGTCGGCTTGATGTAATAGAAGATGTCGTCGAAGTAGATCTCCGACATGTCGCCGCCCCACGACGGCATCGGGCGCTTCTGGAAGTACTTGTAGGACTTCAGGCGCTTGTCGATCATCCAGTCGGGCTCGCCCTTCATCCACGTCATCTCGCGGATGATGTCCTCGTTCAGCCCGCGCTTGGGCTTGTAGACGTAGTTCTCCTCGTCGGCCCAGCCGAGCTTGTACTTGCCGAGGTCGAGATCGGTGACGGCCACCGGTGCCTCCATCGAGGTCGCGTGCGTGCGGCAAATTTCTCCTATCGGCATTGTAGTAATTCTCGCGGCCACTGCCCACGCCGGTCAGGCGATGACCAGGACCTCGCGCAGCCAACCGACGTGGCGGGCGAGCGCCGCGTCGGCGAGGCGGTCGTCGCCGACGGTGTTGAGGTAGCCGTGGAGGACGCCGTCGACGTGGTGGTGGGCGGCGGCGACGCCGGCCCGGCGCAGGGCGTCGACGAAGCCCTCGGCCTGGGCGCGCAGGCCGTCGACGTCGGCCGTCGTGACGAGCGTCGGCGGCAGGCGGGCGAGGACGTCCGGGGCGACGCGGGCCGGCACGAGCGCGGGATCGTCGACCGACCCGGCCTCGTCGGTGTCGGTGCCGAGGTAGGTGGCGAACATGCCGACGATGGCGTCGCGGTCGGTCCAGAGCACCGGCGGGCAGTCGGGGTGGCAGTCGTCGTAGGGCCCGCCGCCCGGGTCGGTGACGGGGTACGCGGCCCAGATGGCAGCGGGCGGGCGGCCGGCGGCCGTGGCGGCGACGGCGGCGAGCAGGGCCAGGTGCGCCCCGGCGGAGCCGCCGCCCACGGCCAGCCGGTCGGGGTCGATGCCGGCGGCGTCGCCCTCCCGGCGGGCCCACTCGAGCACCGAGGCGACGTCGTCGAGCGCCGCCGGGTGGGTGTGCTCGGGGGCGAGGCGGTAGTCGACCGAGACCACGACGGCCGGCAGCGTCGCGGCCACGACCTGGGCCACCGAGTCGGCCTCGGGCATGTCGATGCCCCCGTAGCGCCAGCCACCGCCGTGGGCCCACACCAGACCCGGCAGCGCCCCGTCGGCCCCGACCGGCGCATAGCGCCGGACCCGGACCGGCCCACCGGCACCGGGCACCTCGACGTCCTCGCGGACCACGTCCGGGCGGTCCATCGGCGCGGCCTCCGGTCGTCCGGCGACCTCGCCGGCCAGCACCTGGGCGAGCGTGGCGTCGAAGAGGTGGGCGACCTGGGCGGCGATGGCGGGATCGAGGGCCATTGCCCGCAGTCTGGCCGTCCACCGGCGATCTGGCGTCGTCCGTTGCGACCCCGTGCGTGCTGGTGACGCCAGATCGGGTTCAGACGGGCTGGGAGCCCGCCCAGGCGGCGTACAGCGCGGCGTAGTGGCCCTGGCGGGCCATGAGGTCGTCGTGGGTGCCCACCTCGGCGATGCCACCGCCGGCGACGACGGCCACCCGGTCGGCCCGCGCCGCCGTCGTGAGGCGGTGGGCGATCACGATCGTGGTCCGGCCCTGGGCCAGGCGCTCCATCGCCTCCTCGACGACGGCCTCGGTGCCGGGGTCGAGCGACGAGGTCGCCTCGTCGAGGACGAGGATGTCGGGGTCGGCGAGCGCGGCGCGGGCCAGCGAGACCAACTGCTTCTCGCCGGCCGAGAAGCGACTCCCCCGCTCCCGGACCTCGGTGCGGATGCCGTCGGGCAACGTGGCGAAGCGGTCGAGGATGCCGATCGACGCCATGGCGGCGGCGACCTCGTCGTCGGAGGCGTCGGGCCGGGAGATGCGCACGTTGTCGACGATCGTGCCGTTGAAGAGGAAGCCCTCCTGGGGCACCACCGCCATGCGGTCGCGCAGCGAGGCCAGGGTGGCGTCGCGCAGGTCGACGCCGCCGATGGCCACCGAGCCCTCGGTGGGGTCGTAGAAG
>JBHIXO010000274.1:0-5840 GCA_041984725.1 Acidimicrobiales bacterium
GATCCGGCGCTGCCGTCGTCCGGTCAGGGGCTGATCGGCATGCGGGAACGCGTCGAGCTGTTCGGCGGCCGGTTGACCACCGGACGGCGCCCGGGCGGCGGCTTCCAGGTGCGCGCCGAGCTCCCGACCGACGCCGCCGCCCCGGCCGCCACGTGACCGCGCCGGGCGCGACCGACGCCGGAGCGAGCCCGATCCGGGTCGTGGTCGTCGACGACCAGGAGCTCGTGCGCACGGGGTTCCGGATGATCCTCGAGGCCGAGGACGACATCGCCGTCGTCGGCCAGGGCGGTGACGGCGACGAGGCCGAGGCCCTGTGCCGCGACCTCGGGGCCGACGTGGTGCTGATGGACGTGCGCATGCCCCGCATGAACGGCATCGACGCGACCCGGGCGATCCGCGACGCCGACCTCGCCACCCGGGTGCTCGTCCTCACCACCTTCGATCTCGACGAGTACGTGTTCGACGCCGTCCGGGCCGGTGCGAGCGGCTTCCTGCTGAAGGACGCGCCCCCCGAGGACCTCGTCCAGGCCGTGCGCATCGTCGCGGCCGGCGACGCGCTGCTCGCTCCGAGGGTCACCCGACGTCTCATCGAGGAGTTCGGGCGGGCGACACCGGCGACCGCCACCGGCACGACCGGTGCCGACGACGAGCGCCTGGACCGTCTGACCGAGCGGGAGCACGAGGTGCTCGTCCTCATGGCGCGCGGGCTGTCGAACGGCGAGATCGCCGAACAGCTGATCGTCGGCGAGGCGACGGTGAAGACCCACGTCGGCCGCGTGCTCATGAAGCTCGACGTGCGCGACCGGGTGCAGGCCGTCGTCCTCGCGTACGAGCTCGGCGTCGTGACGCCCGGCACCTGACCGAGCCCACGGGGCCGTCGCCGAACCGGCCCGTGTGACGCCGGTCATCAGCCCGCGGGTGGACGCCACATCAGCCCGGGGCCCGACGACGCGATGGATGCCCGTCCGTACCGTCGGATCCATGACCACCGCTCCCTCCGTCACCACCTCCCCCACCCCGCCCGCCGGTGACGGCCGGCGGGTCGCCGCCCGGGCCATCGACGCCGTCAAGGTCTACGGGTCGGGGTCCACCCGGGTCACCGCTCTCGACCACGTCGACGTCGGGTTCGACGCCGGCGCGTTCACCGCCATCATGGGTCCGTCGGGCTCGGGCAAGTCGACGCTCATGCACTGCCTCGCCGGGCTCGACACGCTGACGTCCGGGCAGGTGCTGGTCGGCGAGACCGACCTCTCCACGCTCTCGGAGAAGGCGCTGACCGAGCTACGCCGCGACCGGATCGGCTTCGTGTTCCAGGCCTTCAACCTCGTGCCCACCCTGACCGCCCGCGAGAACATCACCCTCCCGGGCCGCCTCGCCGGTCGCGCCGCCGACGCCGGCCGGTTCGACGCCGTCATCGACGCCGTCGGCCTCGGCTCCCGCCTCGACCACCGGCCGAGCGAACTGTCGGGCGGCCAGCAGCAGCGCGTCGCCGTCGCCCGCGCCCTCGCCGCCGACCCGGCGATCATCTTCGCCGACGAGCCGACCGGCAACCTCGACTCCGCGACCGGCGCCGAGATCCTGTCGTTCATGCGCAACGCGACCCGCGAGCTCGACCAGACGATCGTCATGGTCACCCACGACGCGACGGCGGCCGCCTACGCCGACCGGGTCCTGTTCCTCGCCGACGGCGCCATCGTCGACGAGATGACCGACCCCACCGCCGAGCGCGTCCTCGACCGCATGAAGAAGTTCTGAGGAGATCCACGATGTTCCGCCTCAGCATCCGCAACCTGCTGGCCCACAAGGCCCGCTTCGTCATGACCAGCTTCGCCGTCGTCCTCGGCGTGAGCTTCGTCGTCGGCAGCCTGGTCGTCACCGACACCGTCCGCCGCACGTTCGACACCCTGTTCACCGAGGTCTACGACGGCATCGACCTCGAGGTGCGCGCCGAATCGACCTTCGCCGGCGAGTCGGGGGGCGGCCCCGGCGACAGCGACCGCGAGCCGCTCCCCGCCTCGCTCGAGGCCGACCTCGCCGCCATCGACGGGATCGCCGCCGCCGAGGGCGGCGTCGAGGGGTTCGCCCAGCCGATCGCCCCCGACGGCGACGCCGTGTCGACGACGGGCGCACCCCTCCTCGGGTTCTCGTGGGGGCCGACCGAGCAGCTCTACCCGGTCACCGTCGAGCTCGGCGAGCGCCCGGACGAGCCCGGGGAGATCGCCCTCGACCAGGGCACCTTCGAGGAGTACGACTACGTGCTCGGCCAGGAGGTCGACGTCCTGCTCGTCGGCGGCCGGGAGACGTTCACGCTCGTCGGCACCGCGACCTTCGGCGACAAGAACTCCCTCGCCGGCGCCCGGCTCACCCTCTTCGAGCCGCAGGAGGCCCAGCGGGTCTTCGAGCGCGAGGGCGTCTACGACGTGATCGACATCGTCGTCGCCGACGATGCGGACATCACCGCCGTCGAGGCCGCCGTCGCGAGCGTGCTGCCCGACGGCGTCGAGGTCGTCCGGGGCGCGGCCGTGGCCCAGGAGGGCTCGGAGGAGGTCGGCGAGTTCGCCACCGTCTTCGGCAACATCCTCCTCGGCTTCGCCGCCGTTGCCCTCTTCGTCTCGGCGTTCTACATCTACAACACGTTCTCGATCATCCTCGGCCAGCGCATCCGCGAGCTCGCCCTCCTGCGCGCCGTCGGGGCGTCGGCCGCCCAGATCCGGCGCACGGTCGTCCTCGAGGCGCTGCTCGTCGGGGTCGTGTCGTCGGTCATCGGCGTGGGCACCGGCATGCTCGCCGCCCAGGGCATCCGCGGGCTCCTCAACGCCGGCGGCTTCGGTCTGCCGGCCGACGCCCTCGTGCTCGAGGCCGGCACGGTCGTCGCCGCCTTCGTGGTCGGCATCGGCGTGACGGTGGCGTCGTCGATCCTGCCCGCCCGCACGGCCGCCTCGGTCGCCCCGGTGAGCGCGCTGCGCGACGGGCTCGAGGTCCGCCGCACGTCGCCCCGGGTGCGCCTCGCCGTCGGGGGCGCGATGACCGGTGTCGGCGCCCTGCTCGTGGCGTTCGGGCTGTTCGTCGCCGGGAGCACGGCCGGGACGCTCGCCGGCCTCGGCCTCGGCGCCGTGCTCGTCTTCCTCGGCGTCGCCAACCTCAGCCCGCTCGTCGCCGCCCCGGTCGGCCGCCTGCTCGGGGCACCCATCGCCCGGGTCTTCGGGCAGGCCGGCCACCTCGCCCGCGAGAACGCCGTCCGCAACCCCTACCGCACCGCCTCCACGGCGTCGGCGCTGGTGATCGGCCTCGCGCTCGTCACCATGGTGAGCGTCGTCGGCACGTCGGTGAAGGAGACCTTCGCCGCCACGATCGACCGCTCGGTGAGCGCCGACTTCGTCGTGAGCGAGCCCAGCTTCAACGGCATCTCGCCGACGCTCGCCCGCCAGATCGACGACACCCCCGAGTTCGACGCCGTGACGCCCGTGCGCTTCGGCGAGTTCCGCTTCGGCGAGTCGGTGCGCGAGGTCGTCGCCGTCGGACCGGAGGCGGGCGACCTGGTCGACGTCGACCTGCTGGCGGGCGACGGCGTCGACGCCCTCGGCGCCACCGGCGTCCTCGTCCACGAGGACCCCGCCGACGACCTCGGCCTCGCGCCGGGCGACCCGGTGACCGTCGAGTTCAGCCGCACCGGCGAGCAGACCTTCACCGTGGTCGGCATCCACGGCGACGCCACGTTCGCCGGCAACTACGTCATCTCGACCGAGGCGTGGGACGCCAACTTCACCGACACCCTCGACGGGGTCGTCATGGCGCGGACCGCCGACGGCATCTCGCCCGAGGCCGCCCGCACCGCGATCGAGACCGCCGCCGCCGACTTCCCGCAGGTCGACATCGAGGACCGCCAGGAGTTCCTCGCCTCGCAGGAGGCCCAACTCGACCAGGTGCTGATCACGGTGAACGCCCTGCTGTTCCTCGCCGTCGTCATCGCCGTGCTCGGCATCGGCAACACCCTGGCGCTGTCGGTGTTCGAGCGCACCCGGGAGCTCGGTCTGCTCCGCGCCGTCGGCATGAGCCGGCGCCAGACGCGCCGGATGATCCGGTGGGAGTCGGCGATCGTCTCGCTGTTCGGCGCCGTGCTCGGGGTGGCGGTCGGCATCGTCTTCGGGCTCGCCGCCGCCGCCGCCTTCCCGGACTCGTTCCTCGACCGGGTCGTCGTCCCGACCGGTACCGTCGTGTTCCTGTTGGTGCTCGCGGTCGTCGCCGGACTGCTCGCCGCCATCGCCCCCGCCCGCCGGGCGTCGCGACTCGACGTGCTCGACGCGATCGCCACGACCTGAGGATTGGTCTTCTGGCAGCACGTGCGTCACTATTTGCCCTCCGGGGTGGGACGCGGCACTCCCGCCGCTGCGTCCCACCCCGGATCGCGTCCCCCCACGGGTCGGGCCCGATGTCGGACCCGGCGTTGCCCGCCCGCGATCGACGGGACGGCGTCCGGTCACCCGACGGTCACCTCCCGTTCGCGCGGCGGGGCTAGGCAGTCGCCACGATGCGTCGGCGGCGGTTTCTCCAGGGTGTGACCGCCGCCGGCGCGGTGGTCCTGTCCCGGCCGGGCGGCGTCCTGGCCGGGACGCTGGCCGGCGGACCCACGGCGCAGGTGGCGTCCCGGGCCTCGCGCCTGTTCCCCGGTTCGTTCCTCGTCCACGCCGACATGCACAACCACTCGCTGTTCTCCGACGGCGACGGCGACCCCGCGCAGGCGTTCGTGTCGATGCGCGACAACGGCCTCGACGTCGCGGCGCTCACCGACCACGCCGTCCTCGGCGGGCCGGTCGGGCTCGCGCTCGGGGCCTGCGGCAGCGAGTGCGCCTCGATCCGGGGGATCGCGGACGCCGACTGGGCCGCCACCCGGCACTTCGCCGACCAGGCCGACACCCCCGAGTCGTTCGTCGCGATCCGCGGGTTCGAGTGGTCGAGCCCGACGCTCGGGCACATGAACGTCTGGTTCTCCACCGACTGGGTCGATCCCGAGCGCACGCTCGGCCTCGTCGGCGTCGAGGGGCTGGAGCTGCTCACCGACGAGATCCCCGGCCTCGGTCCGGCCGTCGGCGAGCCCCTCGCCGAGTTCGTCGGCGACCTGCCGATCACCGGCCTCACGATGGCGCCGTTCTTCGACTGGCTGCGCAGTTCGCCGGGCTCGGGCGTCCTCGGCGGCGGGCTCGACGGCATCGCCGGCTTCAACCACCCGGGCCGGGAGCCCGGCCGGTTCGGCCAGTTCACCTACGACCCCCGCCTCGTCGACCAGGTGGTGTCGCTCGAGCTGTTCAACCGCACCGAGGACTACCTGTTCGAGGGCACCGACCGCGACGACCCGTCGCCGCTCGTCCAGTGCCTCGACGCCGGGTGGCGTCCGGGTCTGCTCGGCGTCACCGACGAGCACGGGACCGACTGGGGCGCCCCGCTCGACAAGGGTCGCGGCGGTCTGTGGGTCACCGACCTGTCGCGCGGCGCCGTCCGCCGGGCGATGGAGCAGCGGGCGTTCTTCGCGACCCGCGAGCGGGGCCTGCGCGTCGACGTCGCCGCCCGCAGTCACACGACCGGGGCCGGGCCCGTCCGGATAGTAGCGGAACGAGGTATGGCTCAGATCTCTTCGCCCTTCATGTGGCGCAGCCGCTGGATGAGGGACGAGGTGTCCCAGCGGCCGCCGCCAAGGCCCTGCACGTCGCCGTAGAACTGGTCAACCAGCGCGGTGACCGGCAGCGAAACGCCGATCTCTTTCGCCTGCGCGAGCGCGATGCCGAGGTCCTTGCGCATCCAGTCGACCGCGAAACCGTGCTCGAAATGGTTGTCGACCATGGTGC
>JBHIXO010000275.1:0-5811 GCA_041984725.1 Acidimicrobiales bacterium
CTGACGCCGGCGAAGGCCTTCGTGCCGGCGATGGTCGACGCCCTCCACGACGCGATCTCGCCGACCATCGCCGGCCAACCCAAGGTCAACGGCTTGATCAGCCCGCTCAACAACGACCTCCGGTTCGCGGCGCCCGGCACGCCGACCTACAAGGACCACCTCCTGATCTGGTTCTGGGACGGCCCGTCGAAGAAGACGTCGCCGTTGCTCGCCGTGCGCATCGCTCCCGACGGCGTCGGCTTCGGGGTCGGCATGGGCTTCGACAAGGACCGGCTCGACCGGTGGCGCGCGTTCCTCGACACCGAGCCGGGTGTCGAGTTCGGCCGCTGGGTCGCGAAGCAGGCCGGCACGGTCGACGTGGCCGGCGACCAGTTGAAGCGGGTTCCGAAGCCGCACGGTGACGACCACCCCAATGCCGACCTGCTCCGGTACAAGTCCGTCCAGCTCCGGTGGTCCGAACCCGTCCCGGCGTCGTTCGGCCGCTCGGCCTTCGTCGGATGGTGCACGACGCGCCTCGCGCGGCTGGCGCCGCTCCACCGAGTGCTCGTCGACGAGGTGGCGTGATGGCTCGTGACGGTGCGGTGACGACCCCGTTCTGGGAGACGGTGGAGCCGCTCCTCGCCGAGTCCGACGTGGAGGAGGGAACGGTCATGCAGTTCCCCTGTTTGCGCGCCTCCGGGGAGTTCTTCGCCATGCCCCACCAGTCGGGCGCCGGCGTGTTCAAGCTTTCCGCCGACCGCGTCGCCGAGCTGATCGCCGAGGGACGGGGCGAGCCGTTCGGGCCGGGGAAGAAGGTGTTCAAGGAGTGGGTGCTCGTCGCTGCCATCCACCAGGACGTCTGGCTCGACCTGGCCCGCGAGGCCCGGGCGTTCGTGACCGGCTGACGCCGAGTTCGCGCCGACCCGCCGTTCAGAGGATCTGCGAGAGGAACAGTTTCGTGCGTTCCTCCTGCGGATCGGTGAAGAAGTGCTCGGCGGTGCCGACCTCCACGACCTCGCCGTCGGCCATGAACAGCACGCGGTCGGCCACCTCCCGTGCGAAGCCCATCTCGTGGGTGACGACGATCATCGTCATCCCCTCCCGGGCCAGCTCCTTCATGGCGTCCAGCACCTCGCCGATCATCTCGGGGTCGAGCGCGGACGTGGGCTCGTCGAAGAGCATCACCTTCGGCCGCATGGCGAGCGCCCGGGCGATGGCGACCCGCTGTTGCTGCCCGCCCGACAGCTGACCCGGGTACTTCCCGGCCTGCTCGGGGATGCGGACCCGCTCGAGGAGCTCGTGGGCCAGGGCCTCGGCCTCGCGGCGGGGCATCTTGCGCACCTGCCGGGGCGCGAGCGTGATGTTGTCGAGGACGGTGAGGTGGGGGAACAGGTTGAACGACTGGAAGACCATGCCGGTCTCCCGCCGGATCTCCTGGATGTTGCGGATGTCGTCCGACAGCTCGGTGCCGTCGACCACGATGCGCCCGGCGTCGTGGACCTCGAGCCGGTTGATGCACCGGATCAACGTCGACTTGCCCGACCCCGACGGGCCGATGACCACGACGACCTCCTGTTTGCCGACCTTGAGGTCGATCGACTTCAACGCCCGGAAGTCGCCGAAGAACTTGTCGACGCCTTCCAGCTCGATCATCACCTCGCCCGTGCCGCCGACCTGCGTCGCATCCGAGAAGACCGTCATCGCGTCCCGACTCCCAACCGCTTCTCGAGCCGCTGGCTCTCCAGCGACAGCGTGTACGACCCCACCCAGAACAGCAGCATGGCGAAGGCGACGGCCTCCGGGAACTGCGACACCTCGAACTCGCGCTGCTTGGTGACGGCGTCGGCGACGCTCAGCACGTCGAGGAACCCGATCACGAACACCAGCGTCGTGTCCTTGAACAGACTGATGAACTGGCCGACGAGCGCGGGGATCACGTTGCGCAGCGCCTGCGGCAACACGATGAAGCCGGTGACCCGCACCGGCGACAGCCCCAGAGCCTGGGCGGCCTCGGTCTGACCGCGGGGCACGGACTGCAACCCGCCGCGCACGATCTCGGCGACGTAGGCCGCGGTGAAGATCGTGAAGACGATGACGACGCGCACGACCTTGCCGGGCAGCAGGTCCTGCGGGAAGAAGAAGCCGAGGGCCACGTCGCTCATGAGGACGAGCACGACGAGTGGCACGCCGCGGAAGAACTCGATGTTCACGACCGACAACGCCCGCAGGGCCGGCAACGACGACCGGCGTCCGAGGGCCAGGAGGATCCCGAGCGGGAAGCAGGCGAGCATGCTCACCGACGCGAGGAAGAGCGTGAGCATGAGCCCGCCCCACTCGTCCCACCCGAGCGGACCGGTGAGGAACGGCACGAGGACGAACGGCAGCACGGCGGGGAGCGCGAACACGACGGTGGCCGGGCGGCGGGGCAGGCGGAATCCCACGGCGCGGCCGACGACGAACGCCGCGCCGGCCGCAGCCGCCACGAGCCACGGGGTCGTGGTCTCGGTGAGCAGGAGCGCCAGGCCGACGAGCAGCAGCAGTGGCCAGACCCGGCGGGCGACGTCGCGCACGCGTCGGCCCCACGGGCGGGCCTCGATCGGCTCGCCGGCCCGGACGGCGGCGTCGTGGCGGCGCCGGTCGACGGCACCGGCGATCAGGGCGCCGGTCGCGACGATCGCGAGCACCGCGGCGACGACCCGCCAGAGCTGGTCGCTCGGATACCGGCCGTAGAGGTAGAGGCCGAGGTTGGCGCGGATGATGTCCCACCGTCCGCTGAAGAACAGGAACCGCACGGTCCGCCAGAGCACCGCGAGCACGACGGTCGCCGTCACGATCGTGATCACCGTGTCGCGGCCGCTGCGGAACAGGTTGGCCCGCGCCCAGGCGCCTGCGGAACGGGGCTCCGGCGCGCGGGTCATCGCTCCACCAGCGCGAGCCGTCGGTTCGCGAGGTTGACCACGGCCGAGATTGCCAACGACAGCACGAGGTAGATCGCCAGCAGCAGGGCGAACGACGGGACGGCGGGCGCACGGTTGCCGACCGACACCTGGGTGATCTTGGTGAGCTCGAAGTAGCTGATCGCCACGGCGAGCGACGAGTTCTTGGTCAGGTTGAGGTACTGGTTCCCGAGCGCGGGGACGGCGATGCGCATCGCCTGGGGCAGCACCACCAGCCGCATGCGCTGCCCGTCCGACAGGGCGAGGGCACGGGCCGCCTCGTTCTGGCCCTTCGGGACGGCCTGGATCGACCCGCGCACGATCTCCGCCACGTGGCTCGCCGTGTACACCGTGAGCGCGACGAGCAGGGCGGCGTACTCCGGCAGCATCGTCGTGCCCCCGCGGATGCGGAGCCCGTCGACCTCGGGTGTGGAGATGCCGAGCGGCGATCCGAGGGCGACCAGGCCGACGGCCGCGACCGCGACGGCGGCGATCGCCGAGGCGGTGAGCGCCCGGGCCGGCCGCCCGGTGCGGTCCTGGACGGCGAGGCGCCACCGGCGGACGAGCGCGCCCGCCACCACGGCCACGGCCAGGACGGCGAGGATGGCCACGCCCCGCCCGTCGGTCGTGAACCACGCGACGCCGACGCCCTTGATCGACAGGATCAGGAACCCGCCGACCGTCGTCGCCTCCTCGATGCGGGGCAGACGCAGGAAGATCGACACGTACGCGAACACGATGATGATGAGCAACGGGACGTTGCGCACCGATTCGACGAAGATCCGTGCCAGCGTCGAGAGCAGCCAGTTGCTCGACAGCCGGGCGATGCCGACAAGAGTCCCGAGCACCGTGGCGAGCACGATGCCCGCCGCCGCGACCCGGATCGTGTTGCCGAGGCCGACCACGATCGCGGCCCGCACCGACTCCGACGCGGTGAAGTCGTTGCCCGGGATCGTGAGGTCGGCGGACTGGCCGAGGTAGTCGAAGCTGAGCGGGATGTTCGTGGCATCGGCGTTGGCCCGGAGGTTGCCCCAGAGCCACGCGACGAACGCCACGAAGACGCCGAGGACGGCGACCTGGAAGACGACGCGCAGGACCCGCACGTCGCGCCACAACGGTGGGCGCGACGTGCGGGTCGCGGTGCGATCGTCGGTGGTCGCCGCCACCGGCGGTCAGTGGCTCACCGGTACGGCGGGGCGTAGAGGAGGCCGCCCTCGGACCACAGCGTGTTCTCGCCGCGATCGAGACCCAGCGGGGTGAGGTGCTCCTCGAAGATCTCGGCGTAGTTGCCGACCTGGCTGATGACCTTCAGGGCGAAGTCCGGTTCCAGGCCGAGCCCGGGGTCGAAGGGCTCGGAGGTGTCGGGATCGGTGCCGAGGAAGCGACGGATGTTCGGGTCGGCGCTCTCCACGAAGTCGTCGACGTTGGAGGAGTCGATGCCGAACTCCTCGGCCTGGATGGTGGCGAACACCGCCCAGTTCACGGCCTGGGCCAGGCCGACGTCGCCGTCGCGCACGGCCGGTGCGAGCGGCTCCTTCGAGAACACGTCGGGCAGGATGCGCAGCGCGTCCGGACCCTCCGGGAACTCGGACCGGAAGCCGGTGAGCTGGCTCGTGTCGGAGGACCAGCCCTCGCAGCGGCCCTGGATGAAGGCCTCCTGGAGCAGGGCGGTGTCGTCGAAGCTGAGCACCTCGACGAGATCGAGGTCCTGACGTTCGAACTCGAGGGCGACGTTGCCCTCGGTCGTGGTGCCGGCGGCCACGCAGATCGACGTGCCGTCCATGTCGGCGACCGACTCGTACGGCGAGTCCGAGCGGACCATCATGCCCTGGCCGTCGTAGTAGTTGGGCTGGAGGAAGGTGGCTCCCTCCGTGCCGTCGCGGCCGGCGGTGAAGGTGGTGTTGCGGACGAGCACGTCGATCTCGCCCGACTGCAGCGCGGTGAACCGCGCGCTGGTCTCGAGGTCGACGAACTCGACGGCCTCGGCGTCGCCGAGGATCGCGGCGGCGATGACGCGGCAGAAGTCGGCGTCGAAGCCGACGTGGTCGCCGTCGTCGGTGAGCACCGAGAAGCCGGGGAGGGCGTCACGGGTGCCGCAGCGCAGCGTGCCGCGGTCCAGGACGGCGGCGAGACCGTCGTCCTCCTGGGTCAGGACGACGTCGTCGTCTCCGTCGTCACCGTCACCGGTGTCGTCGGTGTCGTCGGACGTGTCGCTCGTGTCGTCGGATGCCGCGCCGTCGTCGTCATCGTCGCTGCACGCGGCGACGAGCAGGCCGAGTGCGGCGAGCATCGCGAGCAAGCGCAACCAGGGCTTCGGTGTCATACGGAGGACCTCCGTCTCGGGGTACAGGGTGGGGCAGCCGTGTCGAACAACTCACCCCTGCTCGGGACCGTAGCCCTGTCGACCGACCCGAGGTCCGGGAAGTGATGTGCACTCGACGAGCGTTCACACGACGCACGGCAGGCGCGCGCGGTCGGTGCCGGCCTCGTCACCGGTGAGGAGCGGTCCGAGCACGTCCGCCGCGACGGCCCACGACCGTCCCGGGTTCCGGCGACTGGCGGCGAAGACCACCCCGACGACGGCGCCCCGACGGTCGAGGACCGGCGCGCCCGATCGGCCCTCGTCGACGGCGACGTCGAGTTCGAGCGCGTCGCGACGCGCCGTACCGGCGCCGAGGTCGGGCCCCCGGACCCCGACCGCGCGGTGCACGCGGCCGGCGGTGCCCTGCTCGTCGACGGCGGCGACGACGATCTCGTCCCCGCTGCCGGCGGTGCCGAGGCGGACGGGAGGCCGGCCGAGCAGACCCTCGGGTGCGGGACCGTCGATCCGGACGACGGCGAGGTCGGCGACGGGGTCGACGGCGACGGGCGAGGCGGGGTGCCAGACGCCCTCGAC
>JBHIXO010000276.1:0-5777 GCA_041984725.1 Acidimicrobiales bacterium
CCATGGAGGACCTCATCACCCGGTTCGTCGTCCGGTCGCTCGGCCGGGCATGACGGCGCGATGCGGGCCGGCTGCGAACAGCCGGCCCGCCGCACCTCGACGTGGGACCAGCACGCGCGCGGTGCGCTCTCAGGCTCGGTGACATTCGACCGGCGTGGTGTGCGCGAGCGCACCGTTGCGGCGTGACGTGTGTCACACAAGGGCGAGTTCACGACGCCGAAACCTGGACCGAAGCTGACGTCCCTACCGTTCGGACCATGGGTCCCGCCGAGGGTGACGAGTCCGTCGACGAGCGCGCGGAGGGTGGCCGTAGGCGTCCGGTGTCCGGCTCCGGCCCCGTCGCGTGGCAGCGCCAGGCGTGCGCCCAGGTCCGCGCCGAGCGGTCGCGTCTGGCCCGACAGCTCGGCGAGGGCGTCGGCGGCGGCTTCGCCCTCCTGGCCCGGTCGCTCGGTCAACTCGGCCTCGGCCAGGCCGCGCCGGCGACGTCGTTGCGCTTCGAGGGCGACGCGCTGGTGTGGCACCGCGTCGAGGTCGACGGCCGCACGGTGGTCTACGGCATCGGCGGTCCCGAGGCCGGACCGCCTGTCCTGTTCCTGCACGGGTGGGGCCTCGGTAGCCGGACCTACAAGCGGGCCCTGCGTCGACTCGTCGCCCGCGGCTGCCGGGTGGTCGCGCCGGCGATGCCGGGCTTCGGCGGCTCCGATGCCATGTCGCTGCCGACGATGTCGATCCCCCGCTACGCCGACTGGGCGGCCGCCTTCCTCGACACGGTCGGCATCGACGAACCGGTCCTCGCCATGGGGCACAGCTTCGGGGGCGGCGTCTCGACCGCGCTCGCCCACCGCCACCCCGGCCGTGTCCGCTACCTCGTCCTCGTCAACGCGGTCGGCGGCGCGACCTGGGGCGACAACGGCCGCTCGCTCGCCCAGCGACCGATGTGGGACTGGGCCCGGGGCTTCTCCCAGGAGCTGGTCACCCCCACCGCGGTCGAGCTCTTCGGCGCGATGAGCGAGGACCTGGTCACCAACGTCGTGCGCAACCCGCTCGTCCTCGCCCGGGCCGGCATGCTCGCCGCTCGGGCCGACCTCCAGGACGAACTCGTCGAGCTCCGCGAACGCGGCATCCCGGTGATGGCCCTCACCAGCGACGGCGACGACGTCATCCCCTCGACGGCGTTCGAGACGCTGTGCGAATCGGTCGGCGCCGATGGCCGGGTCGTGCGCGGCAACCACTCGTGGCTGCTCGCCGACCCCGACCGGTTCGACGAGGTGCTCGAGAACGTCGTCGACGTCGAGGTCGCCGACCATCGGGCGCTGACCGCGTCGGCGATGGCCGACCGGGTGCGCGAGCTGCTCGTCGAGACCCGGATCCCCAAGCGCGTGGCCGACGACCTGGTCGCCGATGCGCCACCGCTGTGGCTGATGAGCGGACCGCCCGCCGTCCTCGCTGGCGACCTCGCCCTCTGCCACCCCAAGCTGCGACCCGGCGAGGTGCGGGCGACCGCCCGCTGGCTGGCCGGCGACGGCGACGGGGAGACCGCGGGCGGCGAGGCCGCGAGCGGGACGGCGCGGGTGCGGCTCACCGTCGTCGCTCCCGATCGCCCCGGGCTGCTCGCCGCGACCGCTGCTGCGCTCACCGACGCAGGACTGCCCATCACCTCCGCGGCCGCGGCCACCTGGCCGGGCCGGCGGCGAGGGCCGGCGCTCGCGGTGCACGCCATCGTCGTCGAGCCCCCCAAGGCCCTCGACCCCATCGCGTTCGAGGCGCTGGGCACCCGACTGCGGGCCGCGGTCGCGGCGGGCGACGAGCCGGTCGAGCCCGCCGGTTTCCGCCCCACGGGTCGCGCCCACGTGGCCGTCTCCGGCGCCCACGGCGGCCGGGCCCTGGTGACCGTCACGGCCGTCGACCAGCCCGGACTCCTCGCCGCCATCTGTGGGTGGATGGCCGACCGGGGGGTCAGCATCGACACCGTGCAGGCCACCACCGCCGGCCGGACCGCCCGCGACACCTTCGTCGTGCACGGCGACGTCGACGACGAGTTCGGCGTCGCGCTGGCCGACGCCCTGTCGGCGGCGCGCCGTCCGGCCTTGCTGCGCGCGGTGCGCTGACCCGGGCGACGTCGCGCACCCGGTGGGTCGCCGGTCGGTGTGTTGCGCGCCCGATTGACGTCTGACGGGTACTTTGCACGCACCCTGTCACTTGTTCGAGGAGGAAGCGATGAAGCGCTTGCACTGGTTGCGCGTGCTCCTGGCCTTCGGTTTGCTCGTCGGGGCCGCAGCATGCGGTGACGACGACGACGCCGGAGACGAGGGCACCGAGACCGAGGACACCGGGTCGGACGACTCCGGTGCCGACGGCGACGAGTCCGAAGACGACATGGACGACGGCGACGACATGGACGACGGCGAGGACGAAGGTGCCGCCGGCGAGACCGTGACCGTCACCGGCGTCGACTACGCCTACGAGGGTGTGCCCGAGACGGTCGCCCCCGGCACCACGTTCGTGCTGCAGAACGACTCCGAGGCCGAGGTCCACGAGATCCTGGCCTTCAAGCTGCCCGACGACGAGGAGCGCCCGATCGAGGAGCTGGTCCAGCTCCCCGAGGAGGAGCTCGGCGCCGTGTTCGCCAGCGAGCCGATGCCGGCCCTCGCCCCGCCGGGTGCAGAGAGCACGATCCTGCCGGTGCCCCCGCTCACCCTGACCGATCCGGGCCGCTACGCGTTCGTGTGCTTCATCCCCACGGGCGCGCCGGCCGACGAGGTCATGGCCGCCGTCCAGGAGTACGTCGAGGCCGGCGGCACCGACCCGGGTGGGCCCGCCTACCCCGAGGCCGGTCCGCCCCACGTGGTCGGCGGCATGTTCGCCGAGGTCACCGTCGAGTAGCTCCGGCTGACGACACCGAACGCCCGACGCGGCCCGCACCGGACTCCGGTGCGGGCCGTGTCGCGTCCCGGGTCGGCCGGACTTCGGACGGCCCGGGTTCGATCCGACGTGAACGACCTCCCCGGACCGCGATAACGTGTGTTATCGAGCCACTCGGTGACCGATCCAGGGGGACCCCGATGACCGACGTCCAACAGCCGCCCGCGAAGGAGCACCCGCCCATCGCCGACTGGGCGACCGAGTTCGACCACGGGCACCCCGACTACGCGGCGAACGCGCCCGAGATCTGGGACGACCTCCGCGGGCGCTGCCCGGTCGCCCACACCGAGAAGTACGGCGGGACGTGGCTCCCGACGCGGGCCGAGGACGTCCGGGCCATCGCCGAGGACACCGACCACTTCACGAGCCGCTCGATCCTCGTCAACCCGTTCCGCCCGCCGATGGAGATGGCCCCGGCCGGGTTCGCCCCGCCCATCACTTCCGACCCGCCGTTCCACGCCGGGGCGCGCCGCATCCTGCTGCCGCCCTTCGCCCCGAAGGCGATCCAGGCCTGGGAGGACCGCGCCCGCGAGTGCTGCCGCGAACTCCTCGACGACATCGAGGCCGACCTCGACGCGGGCGCCGACGTCGTCGACGCCGCCGTCGCGTACGCCCAGCACATCCCGGTGCGGATCATCGCGGCCATGCTCGGCCTGCCCGAGGAGGACGGCGACCGCTTCCGGGTCTTCATCCACCGGATCCTCGAGACCCCCGACCGTGACGAGGACATCGCACCCGGCGACACGCTCGTCGAGTACCTGAGCGAGAAGATCCGCGACCGTCGCGAGCAGGGCGCCCGGGGCGACGACCTCGTGTCCTACCTGCTCGACGTCGAGGACGACGACGGCAACCGGCTCACCGACGAGCACATCTTCGGGTCGATCGCCCTGCTGCTGATCGCCGGCATCGACACGACGTGGTCGGCCATCGGCGCCAGCCTCTGGCACCTCGCCAACCACCCCGAGGACCGGCAGCGCTGGCGCGACGACCCCGACGTGCGCCTGTTCGCCATCGAGGAGTTCCTCCGCTTCTACGCCCCGGTCACGATGGCGCGGCTCGTGAAGGAGGACACCACGATCGGCGAGTGCCCGGTGCAGGCCGAGGACTGGGTCCTGTTGCCGTTCCCCTCGTACAACCGCGACCCCGAGATGTTCGACCAGGCCGGCGAGTTCGTCATCGACCGTTCCCGCAACCGCCACGCGGCCTTCGGCCTCGGCATCCACCGCTGCCTCGGCTCGAACCTGGCCCGCATGGAGCTGACCGTGGCGATCGAGGAGTGGATGGACCGCTTCGGCGACTTCGAGGTCGCCGACCCCGCCGGCGTCCGCTGGTCGACCGGCCAGGTCCGCGGCCCCCGTACCCTGCCCGTCCGCATCGACCGCTGAGGGGGACTGCCGTGAAGATCAGCTACGACCGAGACGCCTGCCAGGGCCACAACCGCTGCTACGCCCTGGCCCCCGAGATCTTCGACGTCGACGACGAGGGCTACGCCGTCCTCCTGCTCGACGGCGGCGACGTCCCACCCGAGCTCGAGGACAAGGCCAAGCTCTGCGCCGACAACTGCCCCGAGTTCGCCATCGAGGTCACTCCCTAGCTCGGTCAGCCGGTGAGCTCGCCGTAGTCGGCTTCGTCGAGCTCGATGAAGATGCACTCGCCCGGGCACAGCTCGGCCGAGTCGATCACCCGGGGCTGGTAGTCGGGGGCGACGGGCACCATCGAGCCGGCGCCGCCCGGGTCGTTGCCGATGTCCATGCCGTCGCGGACGTACGCGATGCCGTCCTCGAGGATGACGAAGATCTCCGGGCAGTGGTCGGTGCACAGGCCGTCGCCCGTGCACAGGTCCTGGTCGATCCACACGTGCATCGATTCACAGCCTCGCGGAGCGACCCGGGTGGGGTGAAGTCGCCCTACGCTCGGGACGTGAGCGGCGACGGGACTCCGGACGGGACAGCGAGCGGGGCGGCGGGCACGTTGCACGCCACCGAGATGGCCAACGTCTGGGTCGTCCGGGGCGGCGAGCGCGACGAGCTCGTCCGGCCGTTCCTCGACGACGGCGAGATCGGCGTCGGGTTCCCCGAGTTCCCCGACGGCGGGACGGTCGACCGCACGGCCGTGCTGCGGATCATGGGGGTCGGGATGGACGACGAGCCCAGCAAGCAGCAGGAGGCGCGGGCGGCCACCTTCCTCAGCTTCGTGCGTCGCGTCCAGATCGGCGACCTCGTGCTGCTCGTGGACCGGGTGGCCAAGGGGTTCGCCGTTGGTGTCGCGTCGGGCGACTACCGCTATCGCAGCGACCTCGACGAGCGCCGCGCCCGTCACCGCCGACCGGTGCAGTGGCGGCGTCGGCTCCCGTTCGCCGACCTGCCCGAGCGCCTCGCCAAGGTGCCCGACCAGAAGGCCGCGTTCGACGAGGTGCCCGACGGCCGGCTCCGTGACCTGGCGCTGCAGTGCAGCCGCGGCGAACGAGGCGACGACCCCTTCGACCGGCCCGCACGCGCCGCACCCGCGCGGCGCGCCTCGGGTGGCGCCCGCCCCCGCTCCTCCGGCGCGAGCACCCGGCGCAAGACGGTCACCAAGGCCGAGCGCCGCTGCACGACGTGCCTCGTGACCAAGCCCCTCGACCTGTTCGACGGCGACGGCGACATGTGCGTCGACTGCGCATGACCCGGCGATCGGGCGCGTCCCGGCTCGTGCTCGCCGCGCTCGTCCTCCTCGCCGTCGCGATCGCCGCGGGAATCGGCGGTCCGTCGGCGTCGGCGCAGATCTTCCCGCCGCCCGACCCGACCACCACGACCGCGCCCGCCACCACCGCCCCGCCGACGACGCCGCCCCCGACCGCGCCCCCGACGACCCCG
>JBHIXO010000277.1:0-5756 GCA_041984725.1 Acidimicrobiales bacterium
TTCACGCTCCTCACGGATGCTCGCCTCGGCGTCCTGGTCGCGGGTGCGCTGCTCCTCGACGGCACCGGCGCGCTCGCGTGCCGCGGCGAGCTCGCGTTCGAGCCGTTCGACCATGCCGGCCGCGTTGGCGGCCGGGCCGGCGAGTCGACCGGCGTCGTCCTCGACCGTGGCGAGCAGTCCGGCGAGGCGCTCCCGCTCGGCCGCCAGTTCGGCCGCGAGCTCGGCCGCAGGATCGGGCCCCGGATCCGACTCCGGCCCCGGCTCCGGTTCCGGCTCGACCACGGTGGCGACCGGCTCGGGATCCGGTTCGGGCGGGGCCGACGCCAGTGCCGACTCGGCGGCGGTGAGGGCGTGCTCGGCGGCGAGCACGCGCTCCTCGGCGTCTCGTCGCGGCTCGACGAGCTCGTCGAGGCGACGCTCGACGGCCTTCACCTGGCGGGCCAGGTCGGTCGACGTCGCACCCGGGAGGTGTGCGGCCTCGACGACGACGTCGGCGCTCACCTGGTCGAGCTCGAGGAGATCGAGGGTGGGCTGGTCGAGGTCGAGCACCACCCCGTGGACCTCGATCAGGCCGCTGAGCCCGATCGTGCGACCCTGCACGGCCCGCATGAAGCCGAGTCGCAGCTCGGACCGGCGATCCTCGGTCAGGCCGCGCACGACGGTGACGTACGGGTGGAACTCGACGGCGTAGTCGTCGGGCTTGACGAACCGGAGGATCCGCATTCAGTCCACCGAGATCCGTTCGAAGCCGTCCCCCGGCTCGTCGTCGCGGCCCGGGTGGGCGGCGTCGTCGGCGTGCGCGCCGGACCCCGTGGCCGCGGCCCCGACCGACTGGGTCAACAGCTCCGTCGCGGTCCGGGCCATCGCGCCCATCGTGTCGACGACGGCCTTCACCGTCTCGGGCTCACGGAGCACCGTCTCGGCGGCGTCCAGCACCGCGCGCACCGCTCGGACCGCGTCGAGCGCGGCGCGCTGGAACTGCTCGACCCCCACCCCGAGGGCATCGGTGACGGGGTCGGCGGCGTGGAGGTCGTCCGGCGGCTGCTCGTCCATGGGTGGGCGCCATTCTGACGCATCGTCCGCCGGCGTGACCGGACCGGAGCGTCCGGCGGGGCGAGGGCGTCAGGGCACGAAGCGCACGTGCAACTGCCCGTCGCGCAGCGCCGCGTCGGCGACCCGCCGGCGGCGCAACCCGTCGGGCAGCAGGATCGCCCGGCGGTACGGGCCGACGCGCACCAGCAACTCGTCGTGGCGGCGGCCGAGCACGAGCTCGTCCTTCGCGGTGAACGGGAGGTCGATCGTCAACACGTCGCCGTCGTCGGTGCGCTCGATCCGGAGGGGTGACACGTCGGCCCGGGCCGGGGCGGGGTCGTCGTCGCCGTAGAGCACCTGCCCGAACTCCCGGAGGCGCATGACGCCGACCAGCTCGTGGGGAGCCAGCTCCGCCCGGAGCACGGGCACCGGCGCGAAGCCCTCCTCGATGGTCGCCAGGTGGTCGAGGTGGCGCTCCTTCCAGGCGTCGAACCACGGGTCGGACACGGCGTCGGGCAGCAGGCGGTTGGCCACGACCGCGTCGACGCTGTACCCGAACAGCGACAGGTACGTGTAGGTCCTCCGGGCCTCGGCGACCACGACCCGCTCGGGATTGACCACGAGGCGCGCGCTGGTGATCGCGCGGTCGGTCAGCAGCTCCTTCACGCCGTCGAGCCGGTCATAGAACCGTTCGACCGCGCCGAACACGTCGTCGCCGGGCACCGGCAGTTGGGTGACCGAGCCGAGCAGGGGGCTGACGACCTTGTTGACCTGTCGGCCCATCGGGAACAGGCGCTCCATCCACCAGGCGAGGACCCCGGGGAGGGCGAGGAGCCGGATGGTCTCGGCCGTCGGGGCGCAGTCGACGACGACGACGTCCCACTCGCCCGAGGACGCGTACCGCTTGATGTCCGTCAGGGCGAAGACCTCGTCGAGCCCGGGGAGCACGGACAGCTCCTCGGCCTCGATGGCGTCGATGCCGCCCCAGCGGAAGACCTCCTGGAGCCAGTCCTGGATGTCGACCCAGGCGTCCTCCATTCGGTCCTGGGCGTCGAGCTGCTGGCCCCACAGCCCGGGCGAGATCTCGACGGCGAGGTCGCCGAGCTCGACGTCGAACGCGTCGCCCAGCGAGTGCGCCGGGTCGGTCGACAGCACGATCGTGCGGTGGCCGGCGTCGGCGCAGCGGACGGCGGTGGCAGCGGCCGTGGTCGTCTTGCCGACGCCACCCTTGCCGGTGAACAGCAGGACGCGGGTCACGGGTGCAGCGGACGCGCGATCAGCGGGTGACGTGGGCGCGCAGCTCGGTGAGCGCCGTGTTGACGATCCGGGCCTCGGCCCGGCGCTTCACGAACCCGGGCAGCGGGATGGCCAGGTCGACGCGCAGGTGGTAGGTGACCTCCGTGGCATCGTCGTCCTCGGCGAGCTCGTACTCGCCGTCGAGGGTGCGCATGATGTCGCCGGTGACCAGCTTCCACGGGAGGCGGTGCGGGGCGTCCTGCCAGTCGTAGGCCAGCGTGTAGCTCGTCGACCGCCCCATCGCCGCCGCCCGGAACCGCACGAGGACGGCCCGGCCGTCGCCGTCGCGCTGGAGCACCGTGACCTCCTTCAGGTCCCTCGCCCAGCGGGGGTAGGACTCGAAGTCGGTGAGGGTGTCCCAGATCCGGTCGAGCGGGGCGTCGATCCGCATGTGCTGCGTGGCCTGATCTGACGGCATGGTGTCCGATTCTGCTCCACGAACCCTGATCAGCGCGGACTCCCCGGCATGTTCCGCCGGATCACGACGTAGTAGTAGCCGAGCAGGATCCCGTACCCCAGCAGCACCGGGACGAGGACGATGGCGACGACGAGCCAACGGATCCAGGCCCGCTTGTCGTCGGCGCCGCCCTCGAAGTGGTCGTCGGGCCGCTGCACGCAGTCGAGCATGGCCACGATGGCGGGGAACTCGAGCCCGATGAGCACCAGCCACAGCGGTGGCGTCACCCGTCGGCCTCCTTCGGGGGGAACTCGCCGTGGCGTGCGCCCCACGCCGCGAGCAGACCGAGGCCGAGCATCGGTGCCAGGGCCGTGAACGCGACGCTCGTGTAGAGCCGGATCGAGGCCGCGACGACGGCGATGACCACCTGGGCGGCGAAGGCGCCGAGCAACCGGAACCGGACGATGCGGGGCGCGGTGTCGACGAGGAAGAACAGTCCGCCGAACGTGATGCGCTCCTCGCGTGATCGCACGACGCCGGTGGCGTAGCCCCACAGGAAGGCGAGGACGCCGACGACGAAGAGGACGGCCGACACCACGGCCGTGAACGTGCCGAACGTGTCGGGCAGGGTGGCCCCGGCGACGGCGGCGACGAGCAGGGCGCCGGTCCCGAGGAACGCGGCGTTGACGATGCCGGCACCGTCGTACACCACGATGTCGTCGGCACTGTCCTCGGCGGGGGCGTCGGGCGGCTCGGGCGGGCCGGCGGCGGGTCGATCGTTCACGGGGCCTCGATGACGTCGGCGAGTCGGGCGGCGAGTTGGTCGTGGTCGAAGCCGGCGAGGGCCCGCTCCCGGCCGGCCACGCCCATCGCGGCACGGCGGTCGGCGTCGCCCAGCAGGTCGGCGAGCGCCTCGACGACGGCGGCCACGTCGGTGGGGTCGTCGACGACCAGCCCGGTGACCCCGTGCTCGACCGCCTCGGCAGCGCCGCCGCTGCGGCCCGCGACCAGCGGCACGCCGGCGGCGGCGGCCTCGAGGAAGACGATGCCGAAGCCCTCCTGCTCGAGTCCGGCCCAGCGGTTGCGGCACAGCATCGTGTAGACGTCGGCGGCGGCGTAGACGAGCGGCAGGTCGTCGTCGGGCACCCGGCCGAGGAAACGCACGGGCGCACCGGCGCGGGCGACGAGGCGTTCGAGTCGGGGGCGGTCGCGACCCGAGCCCCCGATGGCGACCTGCAGGCCGGGGACCCGGTCGGCGAGCACGGCGGCGGCCTCGATGACCACGTCCATTCCCTTGCGGGGCACGAGTCGGCTGAGCCCGAGCACGAGCGGTCCGGGTCCGAGCCCGTACCGCGCCCGGACGGCCGCCCGTTCGTCGTCGGTGATCGGCGCGAACCGGCTCGTGTCGATGCCGCAGGGGATGACGGTGAGCGGGAGCCGCCGGCCGGCGGCGCGCTCGGCCTCGGCGGCCGGATAGCCACCGAACGCGATCACACGGCGGGCGCCGACGAGGACCCGGCGCAGCAGGGCGGTGGCGACCGGCAGTCGGCCGGGCACGGTGACCTCGGCGCCGTGGAGCAGGACGTCGTAGGGGCGGTCGAGGTGCGGGCCGACGAGGCCGACCGGGAGCGCGGGGTCGAGCACGACGACGTCGGCGCCGACGTCGTCGGCGAGGCGGTCGATGCGTTGGACCAGTCCGGGATGCGGCAGGAGCACGGGCTCGCGGGTCCGCTCGACCCGGAACGGCTGCTCGGCGTCCCATGCCTCGCTGCCCTCGTACGGGGTCGTGAGCACGGCGAAGCTCGACGGGTCGAGCCGCCGCCACAGCTCCCAGAGCAACGTCTGGATCCCACCGGTCTTGGGCGGGAAGTCGTTGGTGACGAGCAGATGGGTCATGACCGCGACCTCGAGGTGGGCGTCGGCGCCGTCATCGCACCGCGACCGGTGCGCTCGCGGCCCCCGCCCCGGGGGCCGGTGGCACGGCGGGCGCCATGGCCACCTCGGCCCGCACGATCGGGCTGGGATCGTCGCGCCGGTCGGCGACGAGGTCCTCGAGACCGAGCCGGGCCGCGGCCCAGACCGCATGGGCGCGCACGAGGTCGTCGTCGTGGTCGATGCACCGGGCGAGGGTGGCACGTTGGCGCCCGTCCGCCGCATCGCCGACGTTGCCGAGCACGACGAGGGCGTTGCGGCGCAGGTGGCGGGGCTCGCGCCGGGGCACGTACCAGCGACCGAACCGGTCGAGGAGCTCGTCGTCGCTCGCGTCGAGCAGGTCGACGACGTCGACCCAGGCGTCGGTGGCGGGGCCGTCGTGCGAGACGGGGCCTGTGGTGGCGTCGTCGGCGGGGACCGAACGCCGTCCCGGGGGGCAGACGTCCTGGCAGTCGTCGCAGCCGTAGAGCCGGTCGCCGAGGGCGGCGCGGTGCTGGCGGGGGAACACCCCCGTGTCCTGGACGAGCCACGCGAGGCACCGCCGGGCGTCGATGACGCCGTCGGCGACGATCGCGCCGGTCGGGCAGCCGTCGATGCAGCGGGTGCAGGTGCGACAGCCGTCGGGCACCGGTTCGTCCGCCGTCGGCAGGTCGGCGGTGGTCACGACGGCGCCGAGCACGAACCAGCTGCCCGCCCCGGGAAGCAGCAGGTTGCTATTGCGCCCCCACCACCCGATCCCGGCCCGGTGGGCGGCGGCGCGGTCGACCAGACCGTTGTCGTCCGCGATGACGACAGCACGGTGGCCGGCGGCGCGCAGGACGCCGGCCATGGCGTCGAGACCGGCGCGCAGGTCGGCGTAGTGGTCACGCCAGGCGTAGCGGGCGACGGCGGCGACGGCGCCGGGTGGGCGGGGCGGGCGCGGCTCGAGATAGCCGCGGGCGCCGACGACGAGCGAGCGGGCGTTCCGCAGGAGACGGCGCGGCTCGGTCGATCGGGCCGGGTTCCGGAACGTGAACGACATCCCGCCGTGCTCGCCGGCCGCCCGCCGCTCCTCGAGGGCCCGACGCGTGGCGGGGAACGGGTCCGTCCCGGTCACCCC
>JBHIXO010000278.1:0-5743 GCA_041984725.1 Acidimicrobiales bacterium
ACGACCTCGACGGGCATGTCGAGCACGCCGAGGATCTTGCGCCAGCCGGCGATGGCCGTCTGGGTCTGGTCGAAGACCTCGGAGATCTCCGACACCGGCGAGAGGAGCAGGTTGACGAGGAACAGGAACGCGACCAGCTCGCCCGACGAGACGGCGAGCGTGTCGCCGTGGATCGCCCCGACGCCCGCCACGGCGGCCAGCGCGATCGACGAGAAGATGTCGCCGAGGGGGAACAGGAGGGCGAAGAACAGCCCCGCCCGCAGGTGGGCCCGGTACTGGTTGCGGATGGCGCCACGCAGGCGCTCCCGGGTCCGGTGCTCGAGGCCGTAGGCCCGCACGACGGCGGCGCCCGTCACGGCCTCCGACACCTCGGCGAGGCTCGAGCCGACCGTCGTGCGCACCTCGTCGTAGGCCCGGAGCTGGCGACGCTGCAGGGCCCGCATGACGGGCACGATCGGGACGAAGACGGCGATGACCAGCAGCGTCAGCTGCCACGAGTAGACCGCCATGACGGCGAGCGTCCCCAGGATGATCGACGTGTTGACGATCCAGCTGATCGCGCCCCACTGGGTGAACTGGGCCAGCGTCTCGATGTCGGAGGTGACCCGGGCCACGAGCTCGCCGCGCCGGGCGTCGGTGTGGTCGGCCATCGACAGGCGGTGGATGTGGTCGAAGGCCCGCACGCGGAGACCGAACAGGCTGTTCTCGGCGGTCCGGATGAGGCGGAGGTAGGTCGCCCGGGCGAGGAGGAACAGGCCGACGATGATCGCGACGGCGACGAGGCTCGTCGGGTAGACGAAGCCGGGGCGGAAGCCCTCGTCGCCGAGCACGCCCCGGTCGAGGATCTGCTGGATGAGCACGGGGACGGCGAGACGGCCCCCGCCCGAGCTGACGGCCATGAGGACCGTGAAGACCAGGCCCGCCTTGAGCTCGGGCGTGGCCGCGATACCGCGGCGCAGGACGGCGATCGCCCCATCGGGCTCCGGCGTCTCGTCGGGTCGGTCCGTTCCGGCGGCGTTCATCCGGCCTCGTCCTGCTCGTAGGCCCGCACGAGGGCGGCGTAGGCGGGGTCGGCGGCGAGCAGTTCCTCGTGGGTGCCGTCGGCGACGACGCGGCCCCGGTCGAGGAACAGCACGCGATCGGCGAGGCGGATGGTGGCCACGCGGTGGGCGACGACGACCGTCGTCGTGTCCAACTCGGCCCGGAGCCCGTCGAGGATCCGTTGCTCGACGACCGGGTCGATCGCCGACGTGGCGTCGTCGAGGAGCAGGAGGCGGGGCCGGCGCACCATGGCGCGGGCGAGGGCGAGCCGCTGGCGTTGCCCGCCGGACAGCGTCACGCCCCGCTCCCCGATCATCGTCGCCCGGCCCTCGGGCAGGTCGTCGACGAAGCGGGCCTGGGCGATGTCGAGCGCCCAGGCGGCCCGCTCCGGGTCGACCGTCCCGCCGAGGGTGAGGTTCTCCTCGACCGAGTCGGCGAAGAGGAACGTCTCCTGGAAGACCAGGGCGATGGCGGCCCGGACGTCGGCAGGGTCGGCCTCACGGAGGGGGACGCCGCCGAGGAGGATCGCGCCCTCGGTCGGGCGGGCCAGGCCGGCGAGGAGGCTGCACAGCGTCGACTTCCCGCTCCCCGTCGCGCCGACGAGCGCCACCACGCTGCCCGCCGCGATGTCGAGGTCGAGGTCGTGCAGGACGGGCGCCCGTCCGTAGGCGAACGCGACGTCGCGGACCGACACGTCGAGGGGACCGGCCGGCAGGTGGGGCCGATCGGTCACCGTCGCGACGTCGAGCGGGGCCTGGGTCGGCACGTGGTCGGTGCCGAGCACGTCGACGATGCGGTCGCGGCTCACGACCGAGCGCGGCAGTTCCTCGAGCAGGAACCCGATCACCCGCATCGGGAAGGTCAGGATCGAGAACAGGGCCATCGCCTGCACGAGGTCACCGGTCGTGATCGTCCCCTCCGACACGCGCCACGCGCCGACGGCCAGCAGCGCCACGGTGCCGAGGTTGGGCAGGGCCTCCAGGGCCGGCTCGAACACGGCGCGGAGACGCCCGATGACCAGGCGTTCGACGCGCAGGCGGTCGGAGGCCTCGCGGATGCGGGAGCTCTCCCGCGCCTCCAACCCGAGGAGCTTCACGACGAGTGCACCCTCGAAGCTCTCGTGGGCCAGCGCCGACACGTCGCCCACCGCCGCCTGGGCCTTGGCCGACGGCTCCGTGACCCGGGCCGTGTACAGGTGGTTCATGGCGATGAGGGCGGGAAACAGGGTCAGCCCGATGAGCAGCAGGAGGGGATCGAGGACGGCGAGGTTGATGCTGGCGAACACGAGCAGCACGAGCGCCCCGAGCGAGAGCGGGAGCGGCTGCATGACGAACGCCGACCGCTCGGCGTCGTTGTCGGCGTGGGCGAGCAGCTTCCCCGTGGGTTGGCCGTGGAAGAAGGGCAGCGGCTGCTCGAGGTAGTGGTCGCTCAGTTCGTCGAACCAGCGCATCTGCATCCGGCGGGTCGCCATGATGCCGAAGTAGCGGCGGGCGACGACCGACGCCGCCCGTACGAGCGACATGGCCACGATGACGAGGCCGGCGACCACGACCGTCCGGGTCGTGGTGTCGCCGTCGGCGGCGGGGAGGATGACCTCGTCGGTGACCCGGCCGAGCACGATCGTGCCGGCCACGGACGCGGCCGCGAACAGCATCGCTCCGCCGATGGCCCCGGCCGACGGCCCCGGCGTCGTGCGCACGATCTCGACGAGCAGGTGGACCCCGCGCCGGACGACCTCGGAGTCGTACTGCTCCGACGGCTGCTCCGACGGCTGCTCCGATGGCTCGCCCGTCCTGTCCTCCACCACGGTCACGACGGGCCACGCTATTGGCGCAACCCCCGTTCCGGACGGTCCGATTGCTCCCTCAGCGGCGGGTGACGGTGACCGGGAGGTTGGTGTAGCCCTTGACGAACGACGAGAAGGTGCGCTCGGGCTCGGCCTGGACCTCGATGTGCTCGAAGCGAGCGAGCACCTCTTCCCAGAGGACCCGCAACTGCAGTTCGGCGAGGCGGCTGCCCATGCAGAAGTGGATGCCGTAGCCGAAGGACAGGTGCCGGTCGGCGTTGGGGCGGTCGAGGTCGATCGCGTCGCCGTCGGGGAACACGTCCTCGTCCCGGTTGGCCGACAGGTACCACATCAGGATCTGGTCGCCCTCGCGGATCTGGCGGTCGCGGATCTCGCAGTCGCGGCTGGCCGTGCGCCGCATGTAGGGGAGCGGGGTCTGCCAGCGGATGATCTCGGGCACGAGCTTGGCGATCAGCCCGGGGTCGGCCTTCAGCTTGGCGTACTGGTCGGGGAACTCGTTCAGGCCGTAGACGCTGCCCGACATCGTGTTGCGGGTCGTGTCGTTCCCGCCGACGATCAGCAGGAGCAGGTTGCCCAGGTGCCCGATGGTCGGCGTGTCCTTCGTGGCCTCGCCGTTGGCGAGCATCGAGACCAGGTCGGAGCCCGGGTTCCCCCGCCGCTCGTCCCACAACCCCTCGAAGTACTGGACGCACTCGAACAGCTCGGTGATCTTCTGCTGCTGGGTCTCCACGACCCCGCCGGGCTCGGGCACCGCGAACACGATGTCGGACCAGCGGGTGAGCTTGCGGCGGTCCTCCATCGGGAAGTCGAACAGCGTGGCGAGCATGAGCGTGGTCAGCTCGATCGAGACGGTGTCGACCCAGTCGAAGGTCTCACCCTCCGGCAGCGAGTCGAGGACGGCGACCGTGCGTTCGCGGATCGTCGGCTCGAGGTTCTTCAGGTTGCTCGGTGCCGACACCGACCGGACGGTCTTGCGCTGCTCGGTGTGCCGGGGCGGGTCCATGGCGATGAACGGCGTCACCTGCTGCATGCCCTGCTCGAACTCGTTGTTCGGCGGCAGGCCGAGCGAGATGCCGTTGGCCGAGGAGAAGTCCTCCCAGTTGCCGTCGACGGCACGGACGTCCTCGTACCGCGTGATCGACCAGTAACGCCCGGCGGTGTCGAGCTCGTTGAGGTGGACCGGGTCCTCGGCGCGCAGGCGGGCGAAGAAGTCGTGCCAGCGGTCGTCGCGGAACAGGTGCGGGTTCGCCGGGTTGATGTCCTCGATGGCGAGGTCGGCAGCGTCGGGCACGTCGCCGCCCGTCTCGGCCATCTCCATCTCGGGCGTGCGGACGTCGGCCCGCAGCAGGTCGAGGTCGATGGCGGGCTGGTCACCGGTCGTGCTCACGGTCGCAGTCTGTCACCGCCGTCCGGACCGCGCTCCGGAGACCGGGGTCGCCGTCAGTGGTTGCTCGGGTGGCGGCGGATCGCGTCGCGGCGGACGTCTCGCTTGGTCCGGTACATCAGCGCGTCGGCGTCGCGGAGCAGCGTGCGCAGGAGGCCGGCGACGCCGGTGACGTGGCCGACGCTGCAGCCCACCGAGATCCCCCCGGCGGCCGTCGAGTACGGCGCGGCGAGCGCGCCCTCGATCCGGCGGACGATGCGGTCGACGTCGGGGTCGTCGACGGAGCGCAGGACGGCGGCGAACTCGTCCCCACCGAGTCGCAACACGAGATCGTCGGGCCGGCACGCGCCGAGCAGGCGGTCGGCCAGCTCCCGCAGGACCTCGTCGCCCACGTCGTGGCCGAGCGTGTCGTTGACGTCCTTGAAGTCGTCGAGGTCGAGCATGACGACGGCGACCTGTTCGTCCTCGTCGTCGATGTCGTCGATCGTCCACTCGAGCAGGCGCCGGTTCCCGATGCCGGTCAGGGGGTCGAGCGCCGCCTGGCGCTGGAGCCGGGAGAGGGTCGACGTCTCCGCGGTGATGTCGCGCAGCTGGGTGACGACCCACCGACCGTCGGCGGTCTCGACCGGGATCGCGCTGATGGCCAGCCACTGGGGGTCGCCGCCGGGCCGCTCGATGCCGACGACCTGCTCGGTCACGACGTCGCCGGTCCGGTTGGCCAGTTCGGTCGGGAGGGTCCCGGTCAGGGCCTCGCCGTCCTCGTCGAGCAGCCGGCCGGGGATGGTGCGCGAGCCGCTGGCGAAGTCGAGGAAGTTCGCCGCCGTCACGTCGAGCAGGCGACAGGCCGCCTCGTTGATCTCGACGACGTGCCCGGTCTCGTCGCGCACCACGATCCCGCGGGGATCGCTGCGGACCACGGTCGAGAGCACGGCCTCGAGGCGCCGGCTCCGGGCGGTCTCCTCGACGAGGCGGCGCCGTTCCCGAGACTCGACCTCCTGGAGGAGATGGCCGGCGAACGCACACGCGCTGAGGACCAGCACGGCGACGACCACGTCCTCGGCGCCCCCGGCCCCGGGTGGGGCGACGAGCATCGACGCGCCGACGACCACGATGGTGGCGCCGACGCCCACGACGCCGGCCATCACCCCGGCGACCACGGGGACGAGGAAGAGGGCGAGGATCGGCTCGCCGGCCACCGACACGTCGACCACGACCCGGATCGCACCGAGCGCGAACAGGTCGACCGCCCACACCGGGGCGAGGCGGTGGTGCCAGTGGTGGTGGCCGAGTGCGGTCACGGCGACGACGATTCCGAGTGGCACCCAGAGCGCGAGCGTGGCGACGACGTCCGTCGTCAGCAGACCCATCGCCGCACTCACGACGACGACGGCGGCGCGAGCGGTGTGGATCACGGGACGGTCCGGTGCGCGCCGACCTCCGAGATCTCCCACGACTACCACTGTAGGTAGGGATCACCGCACGCAGAATGGCGGCACCGGGGCATTTCGCTC
>JBHIXO010000279.1:0-5732 GCA_041984725.1 Acidimicrobiales bacterium
TGGAGGTCGGCGTCGACGAGGATGACCGGGCCCTCCTGGCGCTTGGCCAGGGCGACGGCGACGTTCGTGGCGAGCACCGACTTGCCGGCACCGCCCTTGGTCGAGAACACGGTGATCGTGCGGGCCAGACCGGGGGCGCCGCCCGAGTCGGCGGGCGGGGCCGGCGGCTGGTAGGCGGGAAGCGTCGCGGACACGCGCTGCACCGAGTCGACGAGCTGCTTGTCGTCGACGGGCTGGGCCAGCACGTCGCGGAACCCGGCCCGCAGCGCCGACTGCAGCAGCTCGGTGGACAGCTGCTCGGCGACGAGGATCGCGCCGATGCTCGTGGTCGAGCTGAGGAGCGGGCCGACCTCGGCCAGGCCCTCGGGCTTGGACATCGACGGCCCGAAGAGCACGACGGCACCGCCGCCGTTGACCTCCTCGCGCAGGGCGCGCACGCCGTCGAGCTCGACGGCGTCGTCGAAGGCCGCGGCGATGGCCGAGCGGGCGATGACGTCCGGCTCGACGACGACGACGGGCGGGCCGCCGCTCACGGTGCCTGCTGACCTTCCGGTCCGTACGGCGTGAGCTGGTCGGGGTTCTCGGCCGGGAAGGTCGGCGTCGGCGAGATCGGCCCGACCGGGACCGGCGTGTAGTCCTTGGCCACCAGCGTGAGGTAGAGGCTGCCGGAGCTGGCCGAGGCGATCCACTGGGCCGCGTCGACCGGCACGGCGAGGGTCAGCATGCCCGTGCCCTGCGACACCGGGGACCCGTCGGCGTTGGTCGCCACGGTCTCGCCCGGCTTGAGCGCCCGCTGCTGGCCGATGGCCAGGATCTGCACCTTCTGGTACAGGTAGCGGGCGTCGGGGCGGATCTGCTGGTCGTCGGTCTCGGCGACGGGGTTGCCCTCGGGGTCGAGGATGATCTCCTCGCCCTCGGCGAGCCCGCCCGAACCGTCGGTGACCAGCACGTTCACGAAGTCACCCGGCACCAGGAGCCCGGCGACGCCGCGCACCTGGTCGACCGAGATGGTGATGGCGACCTGGTTCTGTTGCAGCAACCCGGAGAACGTCGTGAGCGCCGCCGACTGGCTGACGAACTGGTCGGTCACGACGACCTGGTTGGCGGCGAGGTCGGAGATGGCCACCTTGCCGGCGATCTGGCTCGGGTCGGTGATGGCGGTGGCGGGCCGGAACTCGGCCTGGATCTCGGTCTCCTCGATCCACCCGTTGTTGACGGCGTCCTCGGCGAAGGTGCCCTTCGGGATGTTGGCCGTCAGCTTGTAGACGCGGACCTTGACCGCCTCGGCATCCGCGTCGTCCTCGACGCCCTGCACGTAGTTGTAGACGAGGCCTCCGGCCACGATGCCGAGCACCACGGCCACGGCCAGAATGATCCAACGACGAGAGCTCACGAACCCACCCTCTCCTCCTACCGGCTGACTCCGCAGGGTACACAACCTGCACGCTGCGTATGGGTATCGGACAGCCCATCGATCGCCCGGAGAGAATTCCCCCCGATGCGGAAAATCGCGAAGGCCCACCCTGTCCGGGTGGGCCTTCGTCGTGCTATGGGCCGTTCGACCCTTCGTGCCGGCCGCGACGGCGGCGCGGCCCCGGTGACCGGATCAGTCGGCCTCGATCTCGGTGGTCTCGTCGAAGGTCACGATGGCGGGCTCGTCGCTCGCCTCGGTCTCGGCGGTGGCGGGCTCGGCCTCCTCCTCGGCGACCTCGCCGAGGTAGTTGCCCTCGTCGTCGTACATCTGCTCGCCGAACGCCTCCTGGTACTCGGCGGCGACGACACCACCCTCGGCGGCCTGCTTGATCGACAGGCTGATGCGGCGGCGCTGCAGGTCGAGGTCGATGATCTTGACCCAGAGCTCCTCACCCGGGGTGACGACCTGCTCGGGGAGGTCGACGTGGTGGGCCGACATCTCCGAGATGTGGACGAGACCCTCGATGCCCTCGCCCACCTGGACGAACGCACCGAAGGGCACCAGCTTGGTGACCCGGCCGTAGACCAGCTCGCCCACGCGGTGGGCGTCGGCGAACTCCTGCCAGGGATCCTGCTGGGTGGCCTTCAGCGACAGCGAGATGCGCTCGCGGTCGTGGTCGACCTCGAGCACCTGGACCTCGATCTCGTCGCCGACGTTGACGACGGAACCGGGGTGGTCGACGTGCTTCCACGACAGCTCCGACACGTGGACGAGGCCGTCCATGCCGCCGAGGTCGACGAAGGCGCCGAAGTTGACGACGCTGGAGACGACGCCGCGGCGGACCTCGCCGGGCTTGAGGTTGGCGAGGAAGTCCTCACGCTGCTCGCGCTGGGTCTCCTCGAGCCAGGCCCGGCGGGACAGGACCACGTTGTTGCGGTTCTTGTCGAGCTCGATGATCTTGGCCTCGAGGTGGCGACCGACGTAGGGCTGCAGGTCGCGCACGCGGCGCAGCTCGACCAGCGAGGCCGGGAGGAAGCCCCGGAGCCCGATGTCGAGGATGAGACCGCCCTTGACGACCTCGATGACCGGGCCGGTGACGACGCCCTCGGCCTCCTTGATCTCCTCGATCTTGCCCCAGGCCCGCTCGTACTGGGCCCGCTTCTTGGACAGGATCAGGCGACCTTCCTTGTCCTCCTTGGTGAGGACCAGGGCCTCGACCGTCTCGCCGAGCGAGACGACCTCGGACGGGTCGACGTCGTTGCGGATGCTCAGCTCCCGCGAGGGCACGACGCCCTCGGACTTGAAGCCGATGTCGAGGAGCACCTCGTCCTTGTCGATGCGCACGACCTTGCCCTCGACGAGCTGGCCGTCCTCGACGGTGACCATCGTGTCGTCGATGAGGTCGGCGAAGGAGCCGACGTCGTTGCTGGTGATCTGACGAGGCGTGTACTGGCCGTCCTCGTCGAAGGTCCCCATCTCGCTGGGGCTCTGGGTCAGGCCCTCGGGGACGAGGGTGGCGGAGGTCGTGGTGTCGGTCAAGATGCTCACTCGGTTGCGGGGTGTTCCGGACATGGCTGCCGGCCGACCCGGACGGGGCGCGCCGACACTGGCCTGCTGGGCCAGCAGGCGACCCTACCAGCCCCTCGTCGACCGGCCCAGCCCGGCCGGCCGGCGAACTGCCGGTCCGGCGCCCGGAAGCACGCTGTGCGTTCGCGGATCCACGGTTCGTCCGATCTCGGTGGACGACGGCGCGTTTCCGTGGATTTTTGCCGGAATCGCGCCGTCAATCCGGATTGCACCCCTGGTCGCTGTGGTGTGATCGCAGGACCAGCCGGGCGCGACGGGCGCTCGGCGGAAGGTGGGAGAGGTACCACATGCATTCCATCCGACGGGGTGGCCGCGCCGCGGCCACCGCTCTCGCAGGCGCGGGCCTGCTCGTCGCCGGCCTGGTGTTGCCGGCCGGTGCGGACGACCCCGCGACGCCGAACGACACGGCGCCGGAAGCGCCGGAGGTCGTGTCCGACACCGGCGGGGCCATCATCGACAACGGCACGATCATGCTCGGCGTGCACGACGAGGGTCACCTGAACGTCTTCGGCGGCCCGCCCTCGACGGGCACCGGCACGACGGCCGTCGGCCTGCGCTACATCCCGACCGGCGCCGAGTTCACCGCGCCGGGCTGCCTCTGCGAGGGCTGGGGTGCCGGCGACGCCACCACGGGCAACGCCGGCTGGGCCAACGAGGACAGCGACTTCCCCTCGATCAACAACATCGTCGTCGAGAGCGCCACGTTCACGGCGACCGAGGCGACCACGGTCGGCCTCGTGGGCGATCCGGCGATCATGCGGGTGACCCACCACTACTACCCGGCCCCCGAGACGCCGAACCTCTACCGGGTCGACGTCACGGTCGAGAACATCTCCTCGGACCCGATCGACCTGAAGTACCGCCGCGTCATGGACTGGGACATCGAGCCCACCGCGTTCTCGGAGTACTCGACGATCATCGGTGGCGAGGCTGCCGACGACGTGGAGTCGACGAGCAACGACGGCTTCGAGACCTCGAACCCGCTCGTCGCCACGTCGGACATCTCCCCGTTCCCGGGTGAGGACGTCGACTTCGTCGACGCCGGCCCGCGGGACCACGGCGCCAACTTCACCTTCGGCTTCGGCGAATTGCCGGTCGGTGGCACCCAGGACTTCGTCACCTACTACGGCGCCGCCGGCGACGAGACCGGCGCCCTGGCCGCCCTGGCCGCGGTCGGTGCCGAGGTCTACTCGCTCGGCCAGCCGTCGAGCAGCGCCCCCGAGGTCGGGGCGCCCAACACCGCCATCTTCGCCTTCGGCGACGTCGGCGGCGTCGTGACCATCCCGTCGGCCCGCTTCGCCTCCTCGACCTACAGCGTCAGCGAGGACGCCGGCCCGGCGACCATCGGCGTCGAGCTGACGACCAGCCCGACCGACCCGGTCGAGGTCGACGTCGTGAGCAGCGACGGCACGGCCACCGCGCCGGGCGACTACGGCTCGGTGGTCACCACCCTGACCTTCGCCCCGGGTGAGACGTTCAAGACCTTCCCGGTCCCGATCGTCGACGACGCCATGGACGAGCCCGACGAGACCGTCGAGCTCGACATCGTCGACGTCCGGGGCGCCTTCGTCGGCTCGCCGGCCATGTCGACCCTGACGATCCTGGACGACGACGATCCCGTCGGCACCCCGCTGTGCAACGGCCTCGTCCCGACCATCGTCGGCACCGATGCCGCCGAGACGATCCACGGCACGGCCGGCGACGACGTGATCCTCGCCCTCGGCGGCGACGACAAGATCTACTCGAAGGACGGCAACGACACCGTCTGCGCCGGCGAGGGCAACGACCTCGTCTACACCGGCTGGGGCCACGACTACGTCGAGGGTGAGGGTGGCGACGACGACATCTACACCGGCGGCCACGGCGACGAGGCCCACGGCGGCATGGGCGACGACGAGATCTGGACCAACGTCGGCAACGACATCGCCACCGGCGGCCCGGGGAACGACTACCTGCACTCGACGCTCGGGCGCGACCACCTCATCGGCGGTGCGGGCAACGACCGGATCGTCGGCGGTGCCGGCAACGACGTGCTCGAGGGCAACGACGACGACGACAAGCTGTTCGGCAACGACGGCGACGACGACCTCTACGGCGGGTCGGGCCTCGACGTGCTGTTCGGTGCGGCCGGCGACGACCTGCTCGACGGCGGCGCCGACGACGACCGCCACTTCGCGGGCGACGACAGCGACACCTGCGTCGACTCCAGCGGCGGCACCAACCTGAACAAGGACTGCGAAGCGATCATCTGATCGCCGAGCGAGCCACGACCTGAACCCGGGACCCGGGGCCGGCCTCGCGCCGGCCCCGACCCGCGCCCGCCCCCAATTCCGTTCTGTGGTGCGTTTCGTGTCGTGGACGACACCAAACGCACCAGGCCTCGGGGCGCATCGGCGCTCGTCGGGCACTGTCAGACCCGGTGTGGATGATGTCGAGGTGCATCGAGAGCAGTGGGAACGACGTCTCCGCCGTCGGGCGGCCGAACAGCACGGCGCCCTCGGCCGGTACCAACTCGGAGACGAGGGGCTCGACGCAGACCACTGGCGTCGCCTGCGCCGGACCGGGCGGTGGGAGCCCGCCGGGCGGCGGGTGCTGCTCCTCGGAGGGTCGGTGCCGACCCTCGACCAGCGAGCGATGGCCGCCGTTCTCGACGCCGGTCCCCGTGCTGCACTGCACGGGCCGAGCGCACTCGCCCATCTCGGCGCCCGGGGCTTCGACCTCGCGTCGGTGC
>JBHIXO010000280.1:0-5719 GCA_041984725.1 Acidimicrobiales bacterium
GGCGGCCGCCGCCCGCTCGGCCCGCTCGGCCCGGGCCTCCAGGTAGCTCGCGTAGCCGCCCTCGTGGACGAAGGCGCCACCCCGGTCGAGCTCGAGCATCCGGTTGCAGACCCGGTCGAGCACGTGGCGATCGTGGCTGACGAGGACGAGGCCGCCCCGGAAGCCGTCGAGCCACTCCTCGAGCCACGCGATCGCCGTGACGTCGAGGTGGTTGGTCGGCTCGTCAAGGACGAGCAGGTCGTCGGCGTCGGGCGGCCCGCCCGCCGGGGGTCCGGCGGCGAGCAGCGCACGGGCGAGGGCGACGCGCTTGACCTGGCCGCCCGAGAGCTGGTCGGTGGGGCGGTCGACGAGGTCGGCGATGCCGAGCCGGTCGCGCACGGCCGCCGCCTGCCACCGGTCGCCGGTCACCTGGCCGACGGTGCCGGGCGGCAGCGGCGCGTCCTGGTCGAGGTGGCTGATGCGGGCGGCCCGGCCGTGGCGGACCGAGCCGCCGTCGACGGGCCGGCTGCCCGTCAGCGCGCCGAGCAGGGTCGACTTGCCGGTGCCGTTGACCCCGACGACGGCCAGCCGGTCCCCGGACGACACGGTGACGGACAGGTCCTCGAACAGCGCGCGGTCGGGGCGCACGGCCCGCAGTCCGGTGGCGTCGACGAGGATCACGGGCGCCTGTCTACCGGCCCCACCCCGCGACCGACGGCGTCCGGTCGGGTTGTCGCCGGCGCCTCCCGCTCGGGAGACTGGGGGCATCGCCACCGCCACCCCACCGCTGCGCATCGGCCCGCTCGCGGCCGACCCGCCCGTCGTGCTCGCCCCCATGGCCGGGGTCACGAACGGACCGTTCCGCGCGCTCTGCCGGCGCTTCGGCGCCGCCCTCTACGTCTCGGAGATGGTCGGCGCCCGGGCCGTGGTCGAGGGCAACGAGCGGACGTTCGACATCGCCCGCTTCGCCGACGACGAACCCATCCGGTCGATCCAGCTGTACGGCACCGACCCGGCCGTGATGGGCGAGGCGGTGCGCCGGGTCCGCGACGAGGTCGGCGTCGACCACATCGACCTGAACTTCGGCTGCCCCGCCCGCAAGGTCACCCGCCACGGCGGCGGCGCCGCACTCCCGCTGCGGCCCGCGCTGTTCGCCGCGGTCGTCGACCAGGCCGTCCGGGGTGCGGGCGACGTCCCGGTCACGGTGAAGATGCGCCTCGGCCTCGACGAGCGCCACCCGACGTGGCTCCGGGCCGGCCGCCTCGCCGAAGAGGCCGGCGCCGCCGCGGTCGCCGTCCACGCACGGACGGCCGAGCAGCTCTACGCCGGGGTCGCCGACTGGGACGCGATCGCCGAGCTCAAGGCCGCCGTGACGACGGTTCCCGTGCTCGGCAACGGCGACATCTGGGAGGCGACCGACGCCGTCGAGATGATGCGGCGCACCGGCTGCGACGGCGTGGTCATCGGCCGGGGGTGCCTGGGCCGCCCGTGGTTGTTCCGCGACCTGACGGCGGCGTTCGCCGGCCGGCCCGTGCCGGCGCCGCCGTCGCTCGGCGAGATCGCCGCCATGCTCGCCGAGCACGGCCGCCTGCTCGCCGAGTGGTTCGGCGAGGAGCACGGCATGCGCGAGCTGCGCAAGCACACCGGCTGGTACCTGCAGGGCTTCCCGATCGGGCGCGACGTCCGCAACGGGTTGCGGGTCGTCGAGCGCCTCGACCAGCTCGACGGATTGCTCGACCGGCTCGACCGGTCGCTCCCCTTCCCCGACGACGCCGCCCGGATGCAGCGGGGCCACACGAACGGACCGCGTCCGGTGAAGCTGCCCGAGGGCTGGCTCGACGAGCCCGACGCGATGGCGCCGCTCGATCCCCGCGCCGACCTCGTCGTCTCCGGTGGCTGACCGGCACCCGCGGGTGGTCCTGGCGTCGGCGTCGCCCCGCCGCGCCGAGCTGCTCGGCCGGCTCGGCATCACGCCCGAGATCCGGCCGGCCGACGTCGACGAGACCGTCCGGCCCGGCGAGGACCCGGCGGGGTACGTCGCCCGCCTCGCGGCCGCCAAGGCCACGGCCATCGCCGGCGACGTCGGTCCCGACGCCCTCGTGGTCGCCGCCGACACCACGGTCGTCCTCGACGGCGAGATCCTCGGCAAGCCGGTCGACGACGCCGACGCCCGGCGACTCCTCCGGCGGCTCGCCGGCACCCGCCACGACGTCCTGACCGGCCTGCACCTCGTGGTCGCCGGCCGCGCAGGCGGCGCGGTGGAGTCGACGGCGGTCTGGTTCCGCCCCCTGGCCGATCGCGAGATCGACGCCTACGTCGCCACGGGCGCACCGCTCGACAAGGCGGGCGGGTACGGCATCCAGGACGCCGGCGGCGCCTTCGTCGAGCGCGTCGAGGGCAGCGACACGAACGTCATCGGGCTGCCGCTCTCGCGGTTGGTGGTGCTCGCCGCCGACCTCGGCGTCGAACTGCTCGCCCGGACCGGGCGAGCGTCGACCTAGCGGCCGCGGGGTTCGTCCCGGCGCCGGGTCCGCACGACCCAGCGGGGCCGGCCGTCGCCGTCGCCGGCGGGCGAACCGTTGCCATCCGGGGAACCGTGCGAGCCGTTCGTGTCGGGCGTGGCGTCGCGCTCGCCGTCGGCGGGGGTGCCGGTGCGGTCGAGGACCGCGGTCGGGGCCCCGACCGCGTCGCCGACGGCGGCGACGGCGTCGCGCAGGTCGGCGGCGCTCACCCGGGCCGGCGCGGCCGCGGCCGGCGCGGCCGTCTCCGGCGAGTCGCCGACGGGCTCCTCGTCGGGCACGGCGGCCATGACGCGGTGGCCGGGGCTGCCCTCGACGTTGAGCTGCGGGACGATGCGGTCGAGCCAGCCCGGCAGCCACCAGTTGCGCTCGCCGAGCAGCTCCATCGTGGCCGGCACGAGCAGCATGCGGACCAGGGTCGCGTCGAGGAGGACGGCGAAGCCGAGGCCGACGCCGAACACCTGCGGGATCCGGCTGTCCTCGAGGAGGAAGCTGCCGAAGACCACGACCATGATCGCCGCCGCCGCGCTGATGACGCGGGCGGTGGCGGCGAGGCCGTCGGCCACGCTGTTGAACGCGTCCTTCGTCCGCTCGTACTCCTCCTTGATCCGCGACAGGAGGAAGACCTCGTAGTCCATGGAGAGGCCGAAGACGATGGCGAACATCATCATCGGGATGAAGGGCTCGATCGGGGCCGGCTCGATGCCGGTGACGTCGGACGTCCAGCCCCACTGGAAGATGGCGACCACGACGCCGTAGGCGCCGGCGATCGACAGCATGTTCATGATCACGGCCTTGAGCGGCACGAGCAGCGAGCGGAACACGGCCATGAGCAGCACGAACGAGACGAGCAGCACGACGCTGAAGAAGAGCAGCGTGCGCTCGCCGAGGTAGTCGGAGAAGTCGATCCCGCCGGGCACCCAGCCGGTGACGAAGACGTCGACCCCGGTGCCCTCGGAGGCCCCGGGGACGACCTCGCTGCGGAGCCGCTTCACGGTCTCCTCGGTGGCCTGGTCCTGGGGTGCGGTGTTGGCGACGATCTGGATCACGGCGGCGGTCGGGTTCTCGAAGTCGTTCGGGAACGCCGGCGTGACGGACGCGACGCCGGGGTCGGCGGCCACGGCGGCGGACACCGCCTGGAGCGCCTCGAGCTGCTCGGGGCCGTCGATCTCGGCGACGGCGACGAACGGGCCGTTGAAGCCGGGCCCGAAGCCCTCGGCGAGCAGGTCGTAGGCCTGGCGCGTCGTGGTCTCCTCGGCCCAGTTCCCCTCGTCGGAGAAGCCGAGGCGGATGCCGAGCACCGGCAGCGCGATCACGAGCAGGAGCAGCGTGCCGCCGATGGCGAACGGCCACGGGCGCTTCTGGATCTGGCGGCTCCACCGGTGCCAGCCCGACTCGCGGATCGGCTTGGGTGGGCGCCGGGGGACCTCGCGCCGCAGGGGGCGGACGAGGACGCTGACCAGGATGGTGACGAACGCGAGCGGGATGCCGAGCAGCATCACGTCGATGCCGAGCCCCACGCCGAGCAGGGCGAGAGACACGAACCCGGCGGCGATCAGGCCGCGCCAGCGGGTGACCTCGATCTTCAGCTGCGCGAAGCCGAGCAGGGCCGGGAGCAGGGTGATCGACGCCAGCATCGTCACGGCGACGGTGACCGAGGCGATCATGCCGAGGCCGGTGACGAACTCGAGGCCGATCAGCAGGAGGCCGAGGAGCGAGACGACGACGGTGACGCCGGCGAACACCACGGCGCGGCCCGCGGTGTCCATCGCGTTGACCGTGGAGGTCTCCGGGTCGTCACCGACGTGGAGGCCCTCCCGGTACCGGGTCACGATGAACAGCGCGTAGTCGATGCCCACGCCGAGACCGATCATGGCGCCGATCGACGTGGCGAAGTCGGGCGTGGAGACGACGTTCGAGAGCAGGCTGGCCAGGCCGAGACCGGCACCGACGCCGGCGAGCGCGACGGCGACCGGCAGGCCCATGGCGAGCACGGAGCCGAACGAGACGATGAGGATGACGACGGCGAACGCGAGGCCGATCGTCTCGGACTCGGGCGGCTCGAAGCCGGCGAGCGCCTCGCCGCCGATCTCGACCCGCAGACCGTCGATCGCCGGGCGCGCCTCGAACAGCTCGTCGCCCAACTCGCCCGACTCGGAGAAGCTGATGTCCTCGGACAGCTCGATGCGAGCGAACGCGAGCTGGCCGGCGAGCGGGCCGTCGGTCGCGATCTGGCCGAACGAGCCGGGCTCGTACGGGCTCGTGACGTTCACGCCCTCGGTCTCGTCGGCGATGGCGAACAGCTCCTCCATCGCCGCCCGGACCTCGGGGTCGTCGACGCCCTGGTCGGCCTGGAACACGATCGAGCCGCCGGCGAACCCGCCGAAGCCGTCGAAGTGCTCCCGGAGCACCTCGCCGCCGTCCGCAGCCTCGCCGTCGGGCGGCGACGGATCGCTGCTGAAGTCGGATCCGACCGCGGAGAGCGAGCCGAAGATGGCGACGATCAACACGATCCAGGAGATGACGGTGAGCTTCCGGTGCCGGTAGCACCACCGACCGATGCGCATGTACACGAGGAGATCCTCCGATTGGCCCGGGGTCAGCCTACGAGTGCCCTCCCGGAATGCCCGATTCGGGGAACTGCGGCGGATGTCACACCGGGACGCCCGGACCGGTCCCGGTGGTCAGGGCACCGCCGTGCGGGTCGGCACGGCGACGCCCTCGTGCTCGAGGAGCCACGCCTTGCGCTCCAGGCCGCCGCCGTAGCCGCCGAGCGTCCCGTCGGCCCGGATGACGCGGTGGCACGGCACGACGAGCCACGTCGGGTTCGCGCCGTTCGCCGACCCGACCGCTCGGGTCGCGGCGGGTGACCCGATGGCGTCGGCCAGGTCCTGGTAGCTCCACGTGGCCCCGACCGGGATGGTCCGCAGCGCCGTCCACACCCGACGGCGGAACGGCGTGCCCCGCCCGTCGACGACCAGGTCGTCGAGGGCGTCGAGGTCGCCGTCGACGTAGCGGCGGAGTGCGCCGGCCGCCGGGGTCGTGCCCCGCACCCAGGTCGTCGCGGTCCGGGCGGGGACGGCCGCGGCGACACGGTCGAAGTGGTCGGCGAAGGCGAGGGCGACGACGCGATCGTCCTCGGTGGCGATGGTCACGTCGCCCACGGGCGTGGAAACGTCGGTGACGAGGACGGTGGTCATGGGGTTGCCTCCCAGGGGGTC
>JBHIXO010000281.1:0-5698 GCA_041984725.1 Acidimicrobiales bacterium
GCTGCGCATCCAGGAGCTGGTCGACCGCGCCCGGGAGCTCGCCACGGCCACCGGGGGCGACCTGCGCTCGGCGCTGCACTGGCTCCAGCTCGACCTGGCGTCGTTCACCAGCAGCTACCTCGCCCATCAGGACCTGGAGGAGCGGGTCATCATGCCCGAGCTCGACCGGGTGCTCGGGCCGGAGCGCTGCCTCGAGATCCACACCGCGATCGTGTCGTCGATCCCGCCCGACGAGATGGCGCAGTCGCTCGCGCTCATGCTCCCCGCCATGAACGTCGACGACCGCACCGAGCTGCTCGGCGGCATCCGGGTCGGCGCGCCGCCGGAGGTGTTCGCCGGGGTCGTCGACCTGGCCCGCTCGGTGCTCCGCCCCGAGGAGGCCGACGCACTCGCCGGTCGCTTGGGGATCTGACCGGACCCGCGTCCTAGTCTCGGTCCGCTGCGGCACTTGGGCTGCGGACCGAGACAGGGGGCATCTCCACATGGCCGACGCATTCATCATCGACGCCTGCCGCACGCCGCGCGGCATCGGCAAGCAGGGCAAGGGGGCGCTCGCCCACCTGCACCCGCAGCACCTCGCCCGCACGGTGCTCGAGGCCCTCGTCGACCGCAACGGGTTCGCCACCGGCGACGTCGACGACATCATCTGGGGCACCTCGGCCCAGCAGGGCACGCAGTCGGGCGACCTCGGCCGCATGGCCGCGCTCGACGCGGGCTACGAGGTGACCGCCAGCGGCGTGACGCTCGACCGCTTCTGCGGCTCGGGCATCACGGCCAACAACATGGCGGCGATGTCGATCATGTCCGGCATGGAGGACCTCGTCATCGGTGGCGGCACCGAGATGATGTCGATCAAGCACAAGGGCATGCTCCCGATGGGCGCCATGAATCCGCACCTCCAGGAGCTGCACCCGCAGTCGCACCAGGGCGTGTGCGCCGACGCCATCGCCACGCTCGAGGGCATCGACCGCGAGGCGCTCGACGCGCACGCGGTCGAGTCCCAGCGCCGGGCCGCCCGGGCCATCGAGGAGGGCCGCTTCGACCGCAGCGTCATTCCGGTGAAGAACCTCGACGGCACCGTGGCCCTCGACCGTGAGGAGTTCCCCCGGCCCCAGACGACGATGGAGTCGCTGGCCCAGCTGCCGCCGAGCTTCGCCGAGATGGCCGACATGCGCTTCGGCGAGATGCCGACCTTCCGCGAGCAGATCAACGCCCGCTATCCCGACCTCGACATCCAGCACGTCCACCACGCCGGCAACTCGTCGGGCGTGGTCGACGGGGCCGCCGCGGTCCTGTGGGCCAGCGAGGAGTACGCCAAGGCCCACGGCCTCACGCCCCGCGCCCGCGTCGTCGCGGTCGCGACCCAGGGCGACGACCCGACCCTGATGCTCAACGCCCCGGTTCCCGCGGCCCGCAAGGTGCTCGTCCGGGCCGGCATGACCGTCGACGACATCGACCTGTTCGAGGTCAACGAGGCGTTCGCCACCGTGTCCGAGAAGTTCATGCGCGACCTCGACCTCGACCGGGAGAAGGTCAACCCCAACGGCGGCGCCATGGCCCTCGGCCACCCCATCGGTGCGACCGGCGCCATCCTCATCGGCACGTGCCTCGACGAGCTCGAGCGCACCGACGGCCAGATCGGCCTCATCACGATGTGCACCGGCGGCGGCATGGCCCCCGCCATCATCATCGAGCGGGTCTGAGCACCGGGAGGACGAGCGAAACGCGTTCCGCTCGTCCTCCCAGAACCTGAGGAGGGGCGCGGTCACCCGACGACGACGAGTGTGCCGCGCATGGAGTCGTGGCCGGCGACGTCGCAGATGAACTCGTAGGTGCCGGGCTCGAGGTCGACCGGGATCCGGACGTCGGTGTTCGCCGGTAGTTCGACGGCGTCGACCACGCCCTCGATCACGAAGGTGTGCCGGCCGCGGTCTCGGTTGCGGACGAAGAGCGCGTCAGCGTCGTCGCCGACGACGACCTCGTCGGGGAACTCGTACGACTCGGCGACGATCTCGACGTCGCCGGCGATTCGCTCGTCGTCCTCGACCGCGGCGCCGGCGACGAGCGCGCCCATCGCGCCGATGACCAACAGCGTGCCGGTGACGGTCCAGATCCGCCCGACGGGGGCCCGGCGACCCCGGGCGGACAGCACGGCCAGCGCGATCGTGACGAGGCCGGCCGCGATCACGACCGTGGTGGCGACGAAGGGCGCCGGCGACTCGGGATGGGCGAGGTCGCCCATCGCATAGACCAGATTGACCCCGACGAACACCGTCACGAGGCCGGCGATGCCCCAGCGGAGCCGGGTCGAGGTCCGGCGGGTGGTCCAGACGGCGAGACCAGCGAAGACGACGCAGAACACGAGGGCGTCGGGGAACACCTCGCCGAGCGCGGCCATCACACCGAGGGTGCCGGTGATCAGCGCCCCAAGGCCGAGCGCCACACCGTCGTCGGACGGACGGACGGACCGGTCGGCGGATCCGGCGCCAGGGGGCGCAGCGGTCCGGTCGTCGAGGTCGGCGGTGGGCGTGGACGTCGGGTTGGTCATGACGGAACCTCCAAGGGTCGCTGCACGAGAGTTAGATTTGCTGCACGATTCGTGCAACGAGTTCGACCGTACGACAGGTTGCACACTCCATGCAACCTCTTTAGGATCGATGCAATGAGTGACCTTCGAGCGCGGCAGCGCGACCTGGCCCGGCAGTCGATCGTCGACGCCACCGCCGCCCTGGTCACCGAACGTCACCATCTCGACTTCGCCATGAAGGAGGTCGCCGAACGCGCCGGCGTCTCCCTGCGGACCGTCTACAACCACTTCCCCGACCGGGCCGACCTGCTCGACGCGCTCGGCCGCGACTTCGACGCGCGCACCCGGGAGGCGGGCGCCCCGAACGCCGAGGACCTGGGCGACGTCGACATCGCGGCCGCCATCGCGCGCAACCACCGCATCTTCGAGGAGCTCGGCGGGGTCAGCGAAGCCCTGGCGCAGCTGCCGCTGGCCGACGCCGGGCGCGATCCCGACCGGGCTCGGCGCACCGAGCAGATCGTGGCGCACCTCACCAGCCGGATGCCCGGCACGGACCCCGACCAGGCCCGAGCCATCGCCCTGATGCTCCGCCACCTCCTCAGCCATCGGAGCTGGTTCTGGCTCACCCGCGAGTACGGCCTCACGACCGAGCAGTCGACGGCCGTGGCGACCTGGGCCGTCGAGACGCTTCTCGCAGCGGCCGCGACGGGCGACCTGCCGGCCACCACCCCGCCCGACCCGACAACGGCCCCCTCCCGCGATTCGGGGTAGCAATCCTTCGCAAAGCTAATTAGCATTGCGAAGCGATGGCCACCTCGACCGCACCCGACGTCACCCGCCTCCGGCTCGCGATCGTGCGCCTGGCGCGCCGCCAGCGGCAGCAGTCCGGGATCGGGCTGACCCTCAGCCTGCAGTCGGCGCTGGCCGTCATCGACCGCGACGGCCCGCTCGCCGCCGGTGAGCTGGCGGCGATCGAGCAGGTCTCGGCGCCGACCATCACCCGCATCGTGAACAAGCTCGAGGAGATGGGCCTGGCCCGGCGGTCGGCCGACGCCGACGACCGGCGCTGCGTGCGGGTCGAGGTCACCGAGACCGGCCGCACCCAGCTCGCCGAGTCGCGCCAGCGCCGCGACGCCTGGCTCGCCGAGCACCTCGCCGTGCTCGACGACGCCGACCGCGCCGCGCTCGCCGCGGCCGTCGAGCCGCTCGAGCGTCTCCTCGCCGCGTCCGACCGGAACGGGGAGGACCGATGACCGAGCGCCTCCAGGTCTTCACCGCCGACACCTTCCGCTCGCTGAAGGTCCGCAACTACCGCCTCTTCTTCGTGGGCCAGCTCGTCAGCCAGGCCGGCACGTGGATGCAGATGATCGCCGTCGTCTTCGTCGTGCTCCAGATCACCGACGACGGTCTCGCGCTCGGGCTGGCGACCGCGGCCCAGTTCCTCCCCGTGCTGATCATCGGCGCCTGGGCCGGCGTCGTGGCCGACCGCGTCGACCACCACCGGTTCATGCTGCTCACCCAGTCGGCGTTCACGGTCATCGCCCTCGGCTTCACGGTGCTCGCGTTCACCGACGCGCTGACCATGCCGGCCATCTACGCCCTGTCGACCCTCTTCGGCATCGCCACCGCCCTCGACAACCCGGTCCGCCGGGCGCTGGTCGTCGACCTGGTCGAGGACGACGACGTCCCCAATGCGGTCGCGCTCAACTCCTCGCTGATGACCGGGTCCCGGGTCTTCGGTCCGGCCATCGCCGGCGCGCTGATCACGGGCGTCGGCGTCGAGTGGTGCTTCGCCGTCAACCTCGCCACGTACGTCGCCGTGCTGGTCGCCCTCACCCGGATGGACACGTCGGCGATCCGGTCGTCGCCCCGCATCGCCAAGGGCAAGGGCCAGCTCCGCGAGGGCCTGCGCTACGTCTGGGCCGAGCCCCGGCTGCGGCTCCCGATGCTGCTGCTGGCCGTCGTCGGCACGCTCGCCTTCGAGTTCCAGGTCACGCTCCCGCTGCTCGCCGAGCGCGCCCTCGGCGGCGACGCCACCTCCTTCACGCTGCTGTACTCGGTCATGAGCCTCGGCTCCGTGCTCGGCGCGCTGTCGATCGCTCGGCGCCGCGACGTGTCCACGCACCTGCTCGCCTGGGCGGCCGTCGGACTCGGCGTGTCGATGGCCCTGCTCGCGCTGTCCCCCAACGTGTGGGTGGCCACGGTCGCGGTCATCCCGGTCGGCGTCGCGACCATCGTCTTGATCTCGGGCACCAACGCCGTGATCCAGCTGCGCGCCGTCCCGGAGATGCGCGGGCGGGCGCTGGCCCTGACGGCGGTCGTGTTCATCGGCAGCACCCCCATCGGCGGGCCGATCACGGGCTGGGTCTCGGAGCGGTTCGGCCCCACCGCCGGCATCTGGCTCGGCGCCGTCGCCTCGCTCGCCATCGGCGTCTGGACGCTGCGCGAACTGCGCCGCCTGGGCATCCAGCCGCCCCACGTCGAGCAGCGAACGGCCGTCGTCGACCGGGGGCTCGCGCCCACCGCCTGACTACCATCGGTGTGTGCGCCGCTGGATCGAGAACTCGCCCGCGACCGTCGGGGTCCTGCTGATCCTCTTCGGCCTCGCCGCCATCTTCCTGGCCTGGAACGGTGCGGCGGGCAAGGACTTCGTCGAGGGCCAGATCCCCTACCTGATCTCCGGCGGCCTCGGCGGGCTGGTGTCCGTCGGCGCCGGCGCCACGACGATCGTCGTCCAGGCGCGCCGTCAGGACACGGCCGCGCTCACCGCCCGCCTCGACGAGATGATCGAACTGCTGCGCGAGTCGGCGACGACCTTCCCGGCGACGGGCCCCACCGCCGTGCCCACCGGCGCGGCGTTCGTCGCCGGTCGGTCGAGCTTTCACGAGCCGGACTGCCGGATCGTCGAGGGCCGGGACGACTTCCGACCGATCAGCGCCGAGCTCGCCGAGGCCCGCGGCCTGGCCCCGTGCCGGATCTGCCAGCCCGAGGCCGCCTCGGCCTGAGTCGCCGGGCCCGGGCCGGTCGCCCGGGACGCGTCAACCGAGGTACAGGGTGCGGATGCGCTCGGTGTCGCGCAGCTCGTCGCCGCGCAGCGTCGCCTCGATGACGCCCTGCTGCACGAAGAACCCGACGTCGGCGACCTCGAGGGCGCCGACGTTCTGCTCGACG
>JBHIXO010000282.1:0-5693 GCA_041984725.1 Acidimicrobiales bacterium
TCCGGCGGTGCCGATGCGGCCCGTCGCCTGATCGAGGGCGGCAACTTCATCATCAGCGGCACGCTCGGCGTCGACCAGATCAACGTCGTGGCGAACGAGGCCGCCAAGGCCGGCGTCCCGTACCACGCCGCCGGCGGCAGCGAGGCGGACTTCGCGGCGCTCGGGATCTACCAGATCAGCACCTCGTACGACACCCACGTGATCCAGTTGGCGCGGTTCCTCGCGACCGACGACACCTACAAGGGCAAGAAGGTGGGCGTCTCGGCGCTGAACTCCGGGCTCATCAAGTCGTCGGTGCAGGTGTTCCAGGCCGAGGCGGCCCGCGTCGGCGTCGACGTCGTGGAGACCGTCTTCATCGAGAAGCCGACCGACCAGTCGAGCTACACGGCCGAGATCCAGCGCCTCAAGGACGCGGGCGTCGAGGTGTTCGTGCCGCTCCAGGACCCGGTGAGCACGTCGCGCATGGTCGCCGAGTGCCTCACGGCTCTGTGCCAGTGGCGCTACACGTTCTCGAACTTCGCCCACGAGGGCGACACCGCGCTGACCCTGTTCGCCGGCGAGTGGGGTCGTCAGAAGGCCCGGGGTCTCGCCGGCGCCTGCTACTACCTGCACCCCAACGCCGACGACCCGTCGCAGTGCGCCCGCATGGACCGGGCCCACGCCCAATGGGCGGCCGTCTACGGCGAAGCGGACTGGCGGGAGAACGGCCAGGGTGGATCCAGCGGCTACCAGATCGTCTCGGTCCTGGCCGAGGCGTTGCGGCGGGCCGGGCCCGATCTCACCCGGCAGCGATACGTCGCGGCCATCCGCAGCTTCGATCGCTTCGACGACCTGATCACGTCGCCGATCACCTTCGCCGGCCGGCAGAGCTTCTCGCACGGCTCCGAGAAGATGGTCGTGTACGAAGCCCAGACCAACGACACGTACCGCCAGCTCACGCCCGGCTTCGTGGAGTTCTGATGCCGGCCGAGCGTCCGGGCGAGCCGATCCTGTCGGTGCGCGACGTGGTGGTCCGGTTCGGCGGCCTGCGTGCGGTGGACGGCGCCTCGATTGACGTCCACGAAGGTGAGATCGTCGGGCCGATCGGCCCCAACGGCGCCGGCAAGACCACCCTCATGGACTGCATCTCCGGGTTGCGCCGGGTCGACGAGGGCCGGATCCGGTACCGGGAGCACGACCTGCTCACGCTCGGGCCGAGCGACCGGGCCCGGGTGGGGATCGGCCGCACCCTGCAGAACGTCCGCCTGTTCCCGTACCTCACCTGCGTCGACAACATCATGGTCGCCCTCCACCGCCACATGGACACCGACGCCGTGCAGCACGCGTTCGCGAGCCCGGGCGCGCGGGCCGAGGACCGGGCCACCCGGGCCCGAGCGGAGGGACTGATCGAGCTGATCGGCATGGAGGCCTTCGCCGAGAAGTTCGCGTCGGAGCTGTCGTACGGTACCCTCCGCCTCCTCGAACTCGCCTGCATGCTCGCGTTGGGTCCGTCGTTGCTGCTGCTCGACGAGCCCGCCTCGGGGATCTCGCAGGCCGAGACCGAGAACCTCGGACCGCTGCTCCGGCGGATCAAGGCGCGGACCGGGGCGACGATCCTCATGATCGAGCACGACATGCCCCTCGTCATGGGGTTGTCCGACCACGTGTACTGCCTGGCGGCCGGTTCGGTGCTGAGCGCCGGCACCCCCGAGGAGGTCCAGGCCGACGACGAGGTGATCGAGGCCTACCTCGGGACCCCCACCGAGCAGACGAAGGTGACCGAGGCCCGGGAACGGGTCGCCGCAGTGGGCGCCACCGAGCTCGAGGCCGAGCACGTCGCCCGTCAGCCCCTGCTGCGCACCGAGGGGATGGACGTGTCGTTCGGCAAGCTCCAGGTGCTCTACGGCGTGGACTTCGAGGTCCGGGCCGGCGAGCGCGTCGCCCTGCTCGGCACCAACGGCGCCGGCAAGTCGACCATCCTGAAGGCGGCGTCCAACCTCATCCCGCACACGGCCGGGTCCATCACCTGGAAGGGCGAGTCGACCGACTCGTTGTCGGCCGAGGAACTGGTCCGCCGCGGGCTGGGGCACGTCCCGGGCGGCCGGGGCGTCTTCCCGTCGCTGTCCGTCGGCGAGAACCTGCGGCTCGGCGGCTACCTCCTCGACGACCAGTCGAGCATCGACGGCCACATCGACCGGGTCGCCGGCTACTTCCCGTGGCTCACCGACCGACTCGACCAGACGGCCGGGACGCTCTCGGGCGGCGAGCAGCAACAGCTCGCCGTCGCCCGCGCCCTCATCCTGCAACCCGAGGTGCTGATGATCGACGAGATGTCGCTCGGCCTCGCCCCCGTCATCGTCGAGCAGCTCATGGAGATCGTGCAGCAGCTGTGGGAGGACGGGCTGACGGTCGTGATGGTCGAGCAGCAGGCCACGTTCGCGCTCGGCTACACCGACCGGGCCTACTTCATGGAGAAGGGCGAGGTGCGGTACGAGGGCCCGTCCGGCGGTCTGCTCGACCGTGACGACCTGCTCCGATCGGTGTTCCTCGCCGGCGCGGCCGAGAGCTTCGGCGAGCAGGAGGCGACGGCATGACCGAGTTCCTCGGGTGGAGCACGCTCGGCCTGGGCATCGGCCTCGTCTACGGCGTGCTCGCGCTCGGCATCGTGCTCGTGTACAAGGGCACCAAGATCATCAACTTCGCCCATCCGTTCATGGGGCTCGTCACCGCGTTCGTCGCCTGGTGGCTGACCCATCGGGCGGGCTTCATGCCGTTCACGGCCGGGAGTCGGCCGCGTTTCGCGATCGCCGCCGTGCTCTCGCTGGTGATCATCGGACTCAACGGGCTCGCGCTGGAGCGGTCCATCTTCCATCGGTTGCGCCACTCGTCCCGCCTGACCCAGCTCGTGGCCACCATCGCGGTCGGCTCCGGGCTCCTCGGCCTGATGGTGCTGCTCTTCCAGCGGGGCGACGCGGCGAACGAGACCCGCCGGCTCCCGACGCTGCTCTGCGACCCCAACCGGGCGGCCGAGTGCGCCTGGACCTTCGAGATCGGCAACGTCACGATCACGCCGGCATACGTGCAGATCTTCCTGGTCGTCCCGGCCATCGCCGCCGGGCTGTTCTGGTTCTTCCAGAAGACCAAGTTCGGCGTCGGCGTGCGCGCCTCGGCCGAGAACCCCGACGCCGCCCGGTTGCTCGGCATCTCCGCCGACCGGGTCAGCCAGTTCACGTGGGTCACCGGATCGCTCCTCGCGGGCGTCGCCGCCCTGCTCATCGTCCCGATCAGCTCGCTCGACGTGTCGTCGCTGTCCACCGGGTTCCTCGTCCGAGCACTCGCCGCCGCACTGGTCGGAGGCCTCGTCAGCCTCCCCGGCGCCGTGGTGGGCGGACTGATCGTCGGCATGGTCGAGACCATGGTCAAGTGGCAGTACGAGACGCCCGGCCTCCCGGAGATCGGGATGTTCGCCGTCGTGCTCGGCTTCCTCGTCTTCCGCCCGGGCGGGATCTTCGGCACGGCCGAGGAGGCCGGCGACGAGGCCGCGTTCGTCCCCGCCGTGAAGCCGCTGACCCGGTACCTGCGCGAGCATGCGATCACCCCGTGGTTCGGCCGCTACTGGTGGTTCACCATCGCCGCCTTCCTGCTCGCCGTGAGCCAGGTCGTCGGCAGCGCGACCAACGGCGTCCTGATCCGGGTCACCGCGTTCGCGATCGTCGGCGTGTCGCTCACCGTGCTGATGGGGTTCAGCGGCCAGATCAGCCTCGGACACTGGGCCCTGGCCGGCGTGGGCGCCTTCGCCACCGGCAACCTGCTCACGAACCTCGAGTGGCCCTTCCTGCTGACCGTCCGCGCCGTGGTGCTGATCGGCGTCGCCGTGTCGCTCCTGCTCGGCGTGCCCGCCCTGCGGATCCGGGGTCTCTACCTGGCGGTCATCACGCTGGCGTTCAGCCTCGCCTGCGAGGTCTACCTCTTCAAGGGCTCGTTCATCTCCGGGTCGACGTCGGGCATCACGATCGACGGTCCGCAGCTGGGGCCGCTCGACCTCGACGACATCGACGGTCGCGGACTCTTCCCGTTCGCGCTGGCGTGCCTGGCCGCTTCGATGTGGGTGGCGCGCAACCTGGCGTCGTCGCGCACGGGCCGGGCGTTCTACGCGGCGCGGGAGAACGAGCGAGCGGCCACGGTGCTCGGCATCGACCTCCGGGTGTACCGCCTCATCGCCTTCGCCGTCTCGGGTGGCATCGCCTCGCTCGGGGGGATGGTCTTCGCGCTGAACCAGGGTCTGATCAGCAACGAGAACTTCCTCACCAGCACCTCGCTGGTGCTCGTGTCCATGGTGGTGATCGGTGGCCTCGGATCGGTCGAGGGAGCCGTGCTCGGCGCATTCGTCGTCTACGGCCTTCCCGAACTGCTCCACTTCGCCAACGGGTGGATCGTCGAGATCGGCACCGGCGTCCTCCTCATCGTCGTGATCACTCGGGCTCCCGCCGGGCTCGCCGGCGTACTCGGCGCCGCGAAGGTCGGCCTGCTCCGTTCGCTCGTCCAGGCCGCCGACGCCGACCGCCCGGCACCGTCCTCGGTCGCCGAGCCATCGGCGTCCTCGGCCGCCACCGCCGGTTGACCGAGGATCCCCGACCGGCCGTCGAGCTCCGCGACCTCGTGGTCTCGTTGGGTGGTCGCCGAGTCGTCGACGGTGTCGGCTTCGCCGTCGCCGGCGGCGAGGTGGTCGGGCTGCTCGGCCCCAACGGCGCGGGCAAGACCACGACGCTGCGCGCGTTGCTCGGACTGCAGCGAGCGGACGAGGGCGTGGCCGAGATCCGCGGCAGCGTCGGCTACCTGCCCGAGGACCACGTCGGCGACCCGGCGTCCTCGGTGCGGGCGTACCTCGGGATGCTCGCCGCCGCGAAGGGGTTCGCCGGCGGTGCGAGGCGGGACGCGGTCGACGCCGTGACCGGCGCGCTCGACCTCGATGCCCTCGTCCGGCGTCCGCTCGGGCGGTTGTCTCGCGGCCAGCGCCAGCGTGTGGGCGTCGCCCAGGCGCTGCTCGGTGACCCGGACGTCGTGGTGCTCGACGAACCGACCGCAGGTCTCGACCCCGCCCAGGCCGCCACCCACCGCCGCGTCGTCCGCGAGCGCGCCGACGCCGGCGCGGCCGTGCTCCTGTCGACCCACGTCCTCTCCGAGGTCGCGGCGCTCTGCGATCGCGTGGTGGTGGTCGTGGACGGGCGCACGGTCGCCGACGAGCGGGCGGCGGACATCCCCGACCTCGAGGACCGGTTCCTACGGCTCGTCGGCGAGTCGGGCCTGCGGTGACCCCAGGACGACGGCCGGGCCGGGCCCGCCTCACCGCAGCGATCGTCCGCCGGGAGCTCGTCGCCCTGTGGGCGACACCGCTGCCCTACGTCGCCGGTGCGGCCTTCCACGTCGCGCTGGGGTTGCTGGCCGTCGACACCATGCAGGCCCGCCAGCACGCCGTGTTCCAACCGATCGTGCCGATCGCCGGGTTCCTCGTGCTGGTGCTCGTGCCGGTGTTCGCCATGCGCTCGGTCGCCGACGATCGGCGGAGGGGCACACTCGACCTGCTGCTCGCCGTCCCGGCACCGGCGGGGCCGATCGTCGCCGGGAAGTGGATCGCAATCGTGGCGACGACCGCGACGGTCGTCTCGCCCGTCGTGCTCCATGCCGTCCTGCTCGAGTGGTGGGGGGACCCGGAC
>JBHIXO010000283.1:0-5681 GCA_041984725.1 Acidimicrobiales bacterium
GACGACGAGCGTGCGGAGCCGTCCGGCGGCCCGGCCCTGCTCGGTCGCCGGGCCGGACGCGACGTCGGTCGGGGCGCCGGTCGTGGGATCGGTCGTGGCATCGGTGCGGACCCAGCGGAACAGCCCGCACGCCAGCAGGGCGCCGAGCAGGAGCTCGACGGCACGGGTGTCGGTGCCCATGTAGGCGCGCAGCGGCACGTCGCCGGGATCGTGGACGAGCAACGTCGCGCCGATCGACGCCGCAGCGAGGGTCGCGAGCGCGCCGACGAACAGCGCGCGACCGCGGCGCGCCACCCCGAGCAGCAGGGCGAGGAACGGCAGCAGGAGGTAGAACTGCTGCTCGACGGCGAGCGACCAGTAGTGCTGGAACGGCGACGGGTCGGCGAGGATCTGGTCGTAGGTCTGCTCGGTGACGATGAAGCGCCAGTTCGCCACGCCGGTGAGCGACGCGACCGCATCGCCGAGCACGTGGGCGACCGGTTCGTCGGCACCGAACGCGACGTACGCCGCGATGAAGCCGACGCCGAGCGTCGCCGCCGGGACGAGGCGCAGGCCGCGTCGCCGGAAGAAGTCGCGCAGGTCGATCCGGCCGTGACGTTCGTGGGCCAGCAACAGCAGCGTCGTGATCAGGAAGCCGCTGAGGACGAAGAACGTGGTGAGGCCGAAGTAGCCCGACCGCACGATCGCGAAGTCGCCGTGGTAGCCGAGGACGGCCAGGAGCGCGACGCCGCGCAACCCGTCGAGTGCGGGGAGGTGGCGCAGTCGTGTCGGTGCCGCGGCGGGTCGCGAGGGGGGAGCGTCGACCGGGGGTGCTTCGCCGTCGACCCGTGGTCCCCCTGCCGCCCCGTCACGAGCCGACCACGGGGAGCGTGTGCGAGCCTGGCGCCGTGCAGATCGGCATCCACCTCCCCCAATACGGCCGGGTCGCCTCGGCCGAGGCCATCACCACCGCCGCCCGCCGGGCCGAGCAACTCGGGTTCGCCGACGTGTGGATCAGCGACCACATCGTCCAGCCCGCGGAGCAGGACTACCCCTCGCCGTACCTCTACGACCCCATCGTCACGTTGAGCTGGGCCGCCGCCGTCACCGAGACGATCGGGCTCGGTACGAGCGTGCTCGTGGCGCCCCAGCACGTCCCGCTCGAACTGGCGAACCAACTCGCCTCGATCGACGACCTCAGCGGCGGGCGCCTGACCGTCGGCCTGGGCGTCGGCTGGTCCGAGCGCGAGTACGAGGCGCTCGGCCACGACTTCGCCAACCGGGGCGCCCGGATGGACGAGATCATCGACGCCCTCCGCGTCGCGTGGCGCGACGACCCGGCGACCTTCGAGGGCGAGCACGTGTCGTTCCGCGACATCCGCGTGCTGCCCAAGCCGGCCCACGACATCCCGATCTGGATCGGGAGCCGGGCCGAGGTCGGGCGCCGCCGCGCGGTCGCCAAGGGCGACGGTTACCAGTTCGTGGGCCAGAAGCCCGACGAGGTGGTCGAGCCGATCCGGCGGCTGCGCGCCGAACGGCCCGAGGAGTCGTTCACGATCTCGCTCCGCACGGGCTGGGACCCCCAGGGCATGGACCCCGACGAGATCCGCGCCGAGCGCGACGCCTTCGCCGCCGCCGGCATCCAGCACGTCGTCTGCGCGCCGTGGCGCAGCGACCTCGACGCCTGGCTCCGCTCGATGGAGTTGCTCGCCGACCTCGTCATCGGATCGTGAGCGTCGACCCGGCCGTGGAGATCGTCAAGCCGGCCGTCGACGTCGGGATCCAGACGAACGACTGGCCGGCCCACGAGGCGTTCTGGGCCCACGACCTGGGGCTCCCGTTCGACCACCTGCTGAAGATCCGCGGCGGGATCCACCAGCACCGCTTCCACCTCGGTGGCGCGATCCTCAAGGTCAACGACCACCGCGACGCGCTCCCGACCGGCGCACCCACCGGCTGGACGGCCCTCGGCATCGTCGACGACGACCACCGTGGCCCGCCCGAGCCGCTCCCAGCCCCCGACGACCTCGCCGTCGCCCGCTTCATGCCGATGACACCGCCGCTGCGCACGTACCTGCAGCTCGAGGCGACCGATGTCGACCGCACGCTCCGGGTGCTCGGCGACGCCCTCGGCCTGGTCCCGTCGGGCACCCGCGTCGAGCTGGGCGAGACCCGTATCGGTGTCCGGGAGGCCGACCGCCCACCGACGGGCGCTCGCGACGGCGTCGGCATCCGCTACGTCACGGTCCAGGTGCGCGACGTGCGCGCCGCACACGCCCAAGCCCTCGACGCCGGCATGACCGAGGGCATGGCACCGCTGCGGCTCGGCGACACGGCCTTCATCTCGTTCGTCCGCCTCCCCGACGGCGACTGGATCGAGCTGTCGCAACGCGCCTCCCTCACCGGGCCACTGCCGGACGACGCGCCGCGGGCGTGATCCTCGGGGTCCGGGGTGTTCCGCCTGTCCTGCCAGAAGCAGAAGGGCCGCCGCCCCTCCGCCCGGCGACCGACGCCCGACGCCCGCCGACCGGCGAGCGGCGTCAGGCGGGGCCGCGGGGGACCATCCAGCGCCAGGCGTCGCCGTCGTGGTGGCGGACGACCCGGGCGGGGTTGCCGGCGACGACGGTGAAGTCGGGGACGTCGTCGCGGACCACGGTGTTGGCGGCGACGACCGCGTTCTCGCCGATGCGGATGTCGCCGACCACGACCGCGCCGATCCCCAGCCACGCGCCCCGGCAGATCTCCACACGCCGGCCGTCGCGCAGGCCCTGCCGCTTGATGGGCTGGGTCACGTCCTCGTAGACGTGGCCGGTGTCGGAGACGTAGACGCGGTCGGCGAGCATCGCCTCCTCGCCGATCGTCACCGAGCCCACCGCGGTGATGCGGGCGAAGTTGCCGATGTACGCGCCGTCCTCGATGCGCAGCGTGACGCCCCGGTCCTCGACCAAGGCCTCGAGCACGGCGAACGCCCCGATCTTCACCCACGTCCCCACGTGGATGCCGCCGGGGTTGACGACCGACACGGTCGGCTGGCCGAGCTCGGACCACGGCCCGAACGACGCGAAGCCCTCACCACTGCGGTCTGGTTCCTCGCCCATCGGGACATCTTCGCCCGCGCCCCGCGCTCAACGGGCGATCCCTCCCGCCGATCGGTCCCCTGATGCCCACCCGACCGCGGCGCCGCCGCACCCCCGCATGACGCCCGATGGCGTGGCCTCCGTCCAGGCCCGCATCTCGGCGATCGAGCACCGGTGGGGCATCGGCACCGTCGCGTCGGCGCCGGCCGCCGCGCCAGCGACCGGGTCGGGCACCGTCGCCGCGTCCGACTTCGACGCCCTCCTCGCCCGGGTCCAGTCCGCGTACAGCCCGTCCGGGCTGGGCGGCACGGGCACACTCGCCGGCCACGACGACCACGTCCACGTCCACTCCGGCGAGATGGGCGCCGCCGGTGCGCCGGCGGAGCTCGCCGCCTACGGCAACGGCCGGATCCCGCCCGACGCGCTCGAGCCGATCGGGCAGGGCAACCACCGGCTGTGGGGCCCCGCCGCCCGGCAGTTCCGGGCCATGGCCGAGGCCGCGGCCCGGGAGGGCATCACGATCCGGGTGTCGGACTCGTACCGCACCTACGACGAGCAGGTCCGGCTCGCCGAGACCAAGGGCATCTACGGCCAGGGTGGACTCGCCGCCGTCCCGGGCACCAGCAACCACGGGTGGGGCCGCGCCCTCGACATCGACACCGCAGGCGGCACGGCCGAGTGGCTGCGCGCCAACGCCACCCGGTTCGGCTTCCACGAGGACGTCCCCGGCGAGCCCTGGCACTGGACGTACCGGCCGGCCTGACACTCAAGTTCTCCTGACGACGTGCCGATGCTCGAGGAGCACGGACCCCACGGACGAGCGGCCCGTGCGAGGAGGCTGTCATGCACATCGGACGTGCCCAACCGCTGCCGCCGGACCGGTCCCAGGTCCTCGCGACGCTCGACCTCACGGCGAACGCGCCCATCGTGATCGCCCACGACAGCACCCCCACGGGTGCGGGGTCGAAGTCACCGGTGCCGACGTACCACCCGGTGGCCGACCTCATCCAACGCCAGTCGCAGGTCGCGGACGCCATCGCCCACGCGATCGCGCCGTCGTCGGGCGCCCGCCGCGAGGCCTACGGCGGGACACCCCCGGCACCCTCGATCCTCGACCTGCGCGCCTGACGGGCGGCTGACCGGCGTCTTTCCTCCGCGGCGAAACCCGGCCGGTACGCTCGGGCGGGCTGAGGACAAGCTGGGAGGCGCCGTGGAGCGCAACGCGTTGGGACCGATCCCCGAGGGAATCGCCCGATCGATGGTGCGGCTGGGCCAGGCGGCGCAGAACGCACTGGAGGTCGCCCGCTTCGGTGGGCTCGAGACCGGGGAGCAGTCGTCGGCGCACGAAGTCGTCGCCCGGCACCCGATGTACAAGCTGCGGCGCTACGTCACGCCCGAGTCGGCGCCGGCGAGCGACGGGCGTCGTTCCCCGATCCTGCTGGTCCCGCCGCTCATGCTCGCCGCCGACGTCTACGACGTGTCGCCGCAGTCGACGGCCGTCGGCACGCTGGCCGCCGCCGGCCTCGACGTCTGGGTCATCGACTTCGGCGCCCCCGAGGAGGAGGAGGGCGGGCTCGAGCGGACGCTCACCGACCACGTCCTCGCCCTCAGCCAGGCGATCGACGAGGTGGTCGAGACCACCGGCGGACCGCTGCACCTCAGCGGCTACAGCCAGGGTGGCATGTTCTGCTACCAGGTCGCCGCCTACCGCCGGAACGAGGGCATCGCCAGCCTGATCACCTACGGCAGCCCCGTCGACACCCACGGCGTGCTGCCGCTCGGGCTCGACGACGCCATGGTCGACGCCATCGACTTCCTCGCCGACCACGTCCTGCCCAACTTCACGCTGCCCGCGTGGGCCAGCCGGCTCGGCTTCCGCATGCTCGACCCCATCGGGTCGGCCCGCAACCAGGTGCAGTTCGCGCTCCAGCTCCACGACCGCGACGCGCTCCTCCCCCGCGAGGGCCAGCGCCGCTTCCTCATGAACGAGGGCTGGGTCGCGTGGTCGGGGCCCGCCATCGCCGAGCTCGTCAAGCAGTTCCTCGTGTCCAACCGGATGCTCGCCGGTGGGTTCGTGATCGACGACCGGGTGGTGACGCTCGCCGACGTCGACTGCCCGGTCCTGTGCTTCGTCGGCACCGCCGACGACATCGCACCGCCCGACGTCGTGCGCGCCGTCGCGCAGGCCGCGCCCGCCGCCACCGTGCACGAGACGACGCTCGAGGGCGCCGGCCACTTCGGTCTCGTCGTCGGGTCGAAGTCGTCCGACATCACCTGGCCGACCGTCATCGAGTGGATCGACTGGATCGACCACGACGGGCGACCGCCCACCAACACGGTCCGGCTCCGCCCCGACGACCCGCCCGCCAAGCGCAAGGTGAGCGACCTCGAACGCTCGCTGAACCTGGCGGCCAACATCACCGCCGGCATGGGGCGCACCGTCACGAACGGCGCCCGCCAGGGCTGGCGCAACCTGCGCCGCCTCGCGGACAGCGGCATCACGTCACTCACCCAGCTCAACCGCATCGAGGACGTCCGGCCGCGCACGCGCATCTCGCTCGGCCTGCTGTTCGCCGAGGGCGCCGCCGAGGCCCCCGACGACACCGCCTTCCTGTTCGACGGACG
>JBHIXO010000284.1:0-5678 GCA_041984725.1 Acidimicrobiales bacterium
GCGATCGACAGGCCCATGGCCGCCTCGTAGGACACCATCTGGGCGGTGGCGCGGACCGAGCCGAGCAGCGGGTACTTCGAGCCCGACGACCAGCCGGCGAGCATGACGCCGTACACGCCGATCGACGACACGGCGAGGATCCAGAGCACGCCGATGGGCGGGTCGGCGAGCTGCGCGTAGGTCTCGTGGCCGGCGATGGTGACGATGCCGGGGTCGTCGGGGGTGAAGGTGCCGCCGAGCGGGACGATGGCGAACACGACGAACGCGGGGATCACCGAGAGATAAGGGGCGAGGACGAACACGAACCGCCGAGCCCGCCCGGGGATCAGGTCCTCCTTGAAGATCAGCTTCATGCCGTCGGCGAGCGTCTGGAGCAGGCCGAAGGGGCCGGCCCGGTTGGGGCCGATCCGGTTCTGCATGTCGGCGATGACCTTGCGCTCGAACCAGACCATGAAGATCACGGAGACGAGCAGGATCAGGAAGGTGACCAGCACCTTGCCGAGCGTGATGAGGACCTCGGCGAGGCCGACCCCGTCGAGGTAGAGCGGGTCGAGGGCGAACAGCATCAGCCGTTCACTCCCACGCGGACGTCGTTGACCGGCTTGGTGACGTCGATCAGCTCGCTGGCGTGGCCGCCCGGCTGGAGGAAGGCGAGGTGGGCCGCGCCCTTGGGCACGTCGTCGGAGGGCTGGGCCGGCACGCTCACGCTGCCGCGTCCGCCCTCGCGGTTGGAGACCTGCACCGTCTGGCCGGGCTGGACGCCGAGGCGATCGAAGTCGTGGGGGTGCAGGCGCACGACGGCGCCGGCGGGGAGGCCGGCGAGCGAGGGCGACGCCTGGGTGGCGGCGCCGTCGTCGTAGAGCGCACGGGTGGTGACGAGGCGCAACATGTAGCCGTCGACCGGCGGCACCGTGACCGCGCTCGCCGTGAACGTGATGCCGCTCGGCACGCCGGTGCCCGTCGACCCGGACTCGGTGGGGGTCTCCTCGGCGGACTCGTCCGCGTCGTCCTCGGCCGCCGCGGCCTGGGCCTCGGTGGCCTCGCCTTCGGCGGCGAGGGCCTCGTCGGCGTCGTCGGCCGTCTCGGCGGCGGACGCGGCCTCGGCCGCCTCGGGGGTGACCTCGGTGCCGTGGCTGTCGGCGCCCTCGGCGCTGCCGTCGGAGGTGGCGGCGGCATCGTCGCCATCGGCATCGTCGCCGGCGGCATCGGCCGGGTCACCGGTGGGGGCGAGCGGCACGAGGACGCCGTCGAGGCCGATGTCGGCCAGCTTCAGGCCCTGGTGCGACGGCGCCACCGCGGCGAGCTCGTCGAACGCGTCGCCGACCGACTCGATGCGGAGGTCGTCGCCGAGGCGCAGGGCGAGCTCGGCGGCGATGATCCAGTCGGCGCGGGCGGTGCCCGGCGGCGTGACCTTCTGGGAGACGCGGCTGACGCGACCCTCGAGGTTGGTGGTGGTGCCCTCGGTCTCGGCGAAGCCGGCGGCGGGCAGCACGATGTCGGCCTGGCGCACGGAGGCGCTGGGCAGCGTGTCGACCGCGATCACGGTGCGGGCCCCGGCGAGCGCCCGGCGGGCTAGGTCGTGGTCGGGGAAGTCGGCGAGCGGGTCGGCGCCGAGCAGCACGAGGACGTCGAGCTTGCCGTCGGCGGCCGCGGCGAGGATGCCCTCGGTGTCGAGACCGCGGGTCGACGGCACCGTGGACCAGTGCTCGTGGAACCAGGCGCGGCCCTGGTCGAGGCCGACCCGGCCGGGCAGGACGCCGGGAGCGAGACCGGCGTCGAGGGCACCGTGGACGTTGCCGCGACGCAGACCCGACAGGAAGCGGGCATCGGGCAGGCCGTCGGCGAGGGTGCGCACCGTGGCGGCGGCCAACTCGGGCCGGTCGGCCAGGCTGCCGCGCCCGATGATCACCGAGATCGGGCCGGCGTCGCCGCCGAGGCCGAGGGCGGTGCGGGCGGCGTCGATGGCCGCGGCGTCGAGGCCACCGGCGTCGACCGGGCGCTCGTCGACGAGCTGGGCGGCGACCGCGGCGGCGCCACCGGGCGTGTGCACGAGCGTGGCGGCGGCCAGCGACGACAGCCCGGTGCGGTGGGGCACGAGCTCGACGAGCGTGGCGCCGTCCTCGACCACGGCGTGGCGGAGCCGCAGGTACAGGACGGGCAGCTCCTCCTTCGGGTCGACGCCGACGAGCAGGATCGTGCCGCCGGGGGCGCACACCTCGTCGATGCTGGCGCGGGGCAGGCCGAGCACGGCCTCGGCGGGGAGGCCGTCGCCGAGCTGGCAGTCGACGTTGTCGGTGCCGAGGACGCCCTTGGCGAGCTTGGCCCAGGCGTAGGCCGACTCGTTGGTGAGGCGGGCACCACCCACGACGCCGATGGCGGTGGGGCTCGACGCCCGCTCGAGCGCGTCGGCGGCCCGGCCGAGGGCGTCGGCCCACGACGTCGGGCCGAGGTCGTCGCCGTCGCGCACCTGCGGGGTGCCGAGGCGGTCGTCGGCGTGGATCGACTGGAAGTCGAAGCGACCCTTGTCGCAGAGCCAGCCCCAGTTGACGCCGTCGACGTCGACGCCCTGGTAGCGGAGCACCTCGTTGCGGCTGGCCTGGACGGCGACCCGGCAGCCGACCGAGCACGACGTACACGTCGACTCGACCTGGTCGAGGTCCCACGGACGGGCCTTGAACCGGTACGGACTCGCGGTGAGGGCGCCGACCGGGCAGAGCTGCACCGTGTTGCCCGAGAAGTACGAGGCGAAGGGCTCGTCGGGGAAGGTGTTGACCTGGGTCTGGGACCCACGGTCGATGAAGTGGATCAGCGCGTCGCCGGCCACCTCGTCGGCGAAGCGGGTGCACCGGTCGCAGAGGATGCAGCGCTCGCGGTCGAGGTCGACCAGGTCGGAGATGGGGATGGGCTTCTCGTAGTGGCGCTTCTCCTCGACGAAGCGCGACTCGCCGGGCCCGTAGGCGTAGGCCTGGTCCTGCAGGGGGCACTCGCCGCCCTTGTCGCAGACCGGGCAGTCGAGGGGGTGGTTGGCGAGCAGGAACTCGAGGACGCCGTCCTGGGCCTTCTTGGTGACGTCGGAGTCGGTGACCACGGACATGCCTTCGGACACCGGGATCATGCAGCTCGGCTGGAGGGCGGGGCCCCGGCCCGAGTCGATCTCGACGATGCACATGCGGCACATGCCGACCGGGTTCATGCGCGGGTGCCAGCAGAACCGGGGGATGTAGGTCCCGGCCCGCTCGGCGGCGGCGATCACCAGCTCGCCCTCGGCGCACTCCACGGCCCGCCCGTCGACGGTGATCGTGACCTTGGTCTCGCTCTCAGACACCGGCGGGTGCTCCTTCGGGAGGCACGTAGGCCGAACTGGTGTAGGCGGCCCCGTTGATGGTCACGCTGGACGGGATCTCACCGCCGCCGCAGTAGGCCTGGAACTCGTCCTGGAAGCGGACGACGGCGCTGGCGATGGGCGACACGGCCGACGGACCGAGCGGGCAGATCGTCGTCTGCTTGGGCGGCCACGCGATGGCCGGGCTGATGTTGTCGCACAGGTCGAGGAGCAGGGCGATGTCCTCGGGGCGGCCGTGGCCGTCGAGCATGCGGCGGAGCACCTTCTCGAGCCAGTTGGTGCCCTCGCGGCACGGCGTGCACTTGCCGCAGGACTCGCGGGCGAAGAAGCGCACGACCCGCCACGCCGCCTTGACGGCGTCGGTGGTCTCGTCCATCACGACGATGGCGCCCGAGCCGAGCATGGAGCCGGCCTGGTCGATGGCGGCCTTCTCGAGGGGCAGGTCGAGGTGCTCCTCGTAGAACCAGGGGGCCGACGCCCCGCCGGGGATGAACGCCTTCAGTTCGTGGTTGCCGCGGATGCCGCCGCAGTGGCCGTAGAGCAGGTCGCGGAACGTCGTGGTGCCGAACTCGACCTCGTACACGCCGGGCTTCTTGACGTGGCCCGACACGGCGAACATGCGGGTGCCCTTGGAGTTCTCGGCGCCGTAGGCGGTGTAGGCGTCGGCGCCGTTGCGGATGATCCAGGGCAGGTTGGCCAGCGTCTCGACGTTGTTGACGATGGTCGGCTGCATGTAGAGGCCCTTGGCGGCCGGGAAGTACGGCGGCTTGAGCCGCGGCATCCCCCGGTTGCCCTCGAGCGACTCGATCAGCGCGGTCTCCTCGCCGACGATGTAGGCGCCCGCACCCCAGTGCAGGACGACGTCGCAGGAGAAGTCGGTGCCGAGGATGTTCTTGCCGACCAGGTTGGCGGCGTAGGCCTCGTTGAGGGCGACGCCGATGCGCTCCTGGGCCAGGGCCATCTCGCCCCGCACGTAGAGGAAGACCTGGGCGCAGCCGACGGCGTAGGCACAGAGCAGGGCGCCCTCGATGAGCTGGTGCGGGTCGCGCTCCATGAGGAGGCGGTCCTTGTAGGTGCCCGGCTCGGACTCGTCGCCGTTGACGACGAGGTAGCGGGGCCACACCTCGGGCGGACAGAACCCCCACTTCACGCCGGCGGGGAAGCCGGCGCCGCCGCGGCCGAGGAGGCTGGCGGCCTTGACCTCGTTGACCACCGCTTCGGGGGTCATCTGCAGGGCCTTGCGCAGGGCGGCGTAGCCGTCGGTGGCGCGGTAGCGGTCGATGGTGTGGGCGTCGTCGTACTTGAAGCGGCCCGTGATCATCATCGGGATCTCGCGGGCGCCCGAGGACGAGGACGTGGCCCCGGTGTCGGTCATGACGAGGCCTCCGCGGGGTCGTCGGTGCGCAGCCAGACCGGCGTCTCGCACGCGCCGGGGACGGCCGGGCCGGCACGCCGTTCGGCCGGGATCTGCTGCCGGGTGCGGGCCAGGGTCCCGTGCTTGGGGATCTCGTGGGCCCGGCGGCCAGCGCGCAGGTCGTCGAGCAGCTTGTCGGCCTCGTCGTGGGTGATCTGGTGGAAGTAGCGGTAGTTCACCGTGAGGCAGGGCGCCTCGGTGCAGGCGGCGACGCACTCGACGTCCTCGAGCGTGAACAGGCCGTCGGCGGTGGTGCTGCCGGGCCGGATGCCGAGCCGCTCCTCGAGGTGGTGGAGGAGCTCCTCGCCGCCGAGCAGCATGCAGGCGATGTTCGTGCAGACGTTGATCAGGTAGTCGCCGACCGGCTCGCGCTTGAACATCTCGTAGAACGAGCAGGTGCCGATGACCTCGGCCGGGGTGACGCCCACCAGTTCGGCCAGGTGCTCCATCGCCTCGTCGGTGACGTGGCCGTCCTGCTCCTGGGCCAGGTGGAGCAACGGGATCAACGCCGACTTCGGGTACGGGTACCGAGCGATGATCTCTTTCGCGAGGATCGTGTTCTCGGCAGTCAACCGGGGCATCGTCGTGAATCCTTGCACAAGCGGTGACCGTTGCCGGGTGGACAGGGTGGAGCAGCGGCCGGGGGGTGCGCGGCCCGCACGCTATCGCCGCACCCCCGGCCGGGTCAGATTCCGGGGCCGCACCGTGGCGGTCGGCGGTACGTTGCAGCCGTGGACGACGTGGTGCAGGGCCTGCGCGAGCAGGTCGAGGAGCTCCGGTCGATCGGCCGGGGCCTCGACGACGACGCCTGGCGCGCCCCGTCGGCCTGCGCGGGCTGGTCGCGCGCCGACGTCGTGCTCCACCTGGCCCAGACCAACGAGGCGGCCACGGCCAGCGTGCACGGTCGGCTGGACGGCGACC
>JBHIXO010000285.1:0-5643 GCA_041984725.1 Acidimicrobiales bacterium
GGGACCGACAACGAGATCCTGCTCGGCCGGGTCGAGGCGTCGGCCCTCGCCGCCGAGCGCGCCCCGTTCCCCGACGGCGGCCTCGGCTCCCTCCCCGGCGTCGGCGACTCCCCGGCCCCCACCGCGTCGCCGGCGCCGTCGGGTGGGCCGGCCGGATCGGGGTCGGGTGCGGCTGCGTCCACCGCGCCCCGGCCGGTGGCGACCGGCACGCCGCTGCCCACCGCCGTGACCCCCGACCCGTCGCCCGAGCCGGCCGGCGAGATCGCCGCGCCCAACACCCAGCCCTTCGAGTTGATCCGGCGGGAGGCGCCGCCCGGCGTCGAGGCGCTGCGCATCGGCTACCGCTGGGTGCTCGCCTGCACACTCGCCGGCGTGACCGCCTTCCTGGTGCGCCGCCGCACCCGACTCATCTGACCGCCCGCCCGAGAGAGGACCCCGCCATGGACGACAAGACCAAGGACCTGCTGCTGCGAGTCGGTGCCGGAGGGCTCACCGGCCTCGGCGTCGTCGTCGTGCTGCTCGGCTACCTGGGCGTGCGCGACGAGGCCAGCGTCGAGCTCCAGATCCCGTACCTGATGAGCGGCGGGCTGGGGGGCCTCGCGCTCGTCGGCCTCGGCGCGCTGTGCCTCATCCAGCTGCAGATGCGCCAGCAGGCCCAGCGCATGGCCCGCCTCACCGACGAGCTCGACGAGTGGAAGGAGTCGGCGATCGCCGAGCTGCGCGCCTTCCTCGCCTCGGCGACCGTCGAGATCGACCTCGACATCGAGGAGCGGCCCGCCGAGGTCGTCCGCCGGACCGGGGAGTCGGCCCGGGAGGCCAACGGCCACGGCCGCGACCGTCAGCTCCAGGCGCGCTGACGGACCGGACCGGGCTGCCGGTCTCAGGCGGCGACGAGGGCGTCGATCTGGTCGATCGCCGACGAGGCACCCTCGACCACGCCCATCTCGAGGACCTTCTCCAGGGCCTCGGCCGAGTCGTAGGTGCTCGTGAACGTGGCGCGCGTGCCGCCGTCGGTCGCCTCGAACTCGTAGACGCACTGCGACACGGGCATGTCGGGGATGGGCTCGAAGGTGTCGTCGGCCGCGAACCCGTCCTCGAAGGTGAAGCGGCGGGGCTCGTCGACCGCGGTGACCCGCCACCAGCCGTAGTACTTCTCGCCCTCGGGCGACGTCATGAAGTAGTGGGCGCGGCCGCCGGGCGTGAGCTCGTGGACGACGAAGGTGGCCGGGTGCGAGGGCGGTCCGAACACCTGCTCGAGCTGGCGGGGGTCGGCGTAGACCTGCCAGATGCGCTCGACCGGCGCGGCGAACTCGGCGGTGATGACGAGGGAACGGGTGTCGATGTCGTGGGTGACGTCGGTGACGGGCATGGGGATCACTCCTGGTGGTTCGGGGGGTCGTTGGCGATGAGCTCGTCGATGCGGGCGATGCGGCCCCGCCACAGCTCCTCGAGCTCGACGAGCATCGAGGAGACCGAGCGGACGGCCTCCACCTCGCCGTGGGCGAGTTGGCGGCGACCGTCGCGTCGCTTGCTGAGCAGGCCGGCTCGTTCGAGGACCGCGACGTGCTTCTGCACGGCGGCGAACGACATGTCGTAGTTCGCCGCCAGCGCCGAGACGGAGTGCTCTCCGACCAGGACGCGGCGCAGGATGTCGCGGCGGGTGCGGTCGGCGAGGGCGTGGAACATGGCGTCCGCCCGGTCCTCGTCGTCGTCTCCCGTTCCGGCCATGGGCATAACATACAACCGATCGGTTGTATGTCAAGCGAGAAGCGCCCGGATGTTACGTCCCACCGCTTCGGTGCGAGCTTGAGTCACTGGTTGTCAAGTTTCCTGAGTGCGATAGGATGGCCGCATGGCGCTGGACCCGAAGACGTGGACGCTCAAGACCCAGGAGGCCTTCTCGGCGGCGGTCGAGCAGGCCACCTCGCTCAACAACCCCGAGGTCACGGCCGACCACCTGCTCTCCGCGCTGTTGCGCCAGGGCGGTTCGACCTCCGGCGGCGTCGGGATCACCCTGCCCATCCTCGACAAGCTCGGCCTCGACCACCGGGCCATCCGCAACGCCGCCGACGAGGCCGTCGCCAAGCTGCCCAAGGCGTACGGGGGCTCCGAACCCCGCCTGTCGCGCGAGCTGCAGACGGTCATGCGCGACGCCGAGACGGCCAAGGCCGAGCTCGGCGACGAGTACCTGTCGGTCGAGCACCTGTTGCTCGCCCTCACCGACCGGTTGGCGGCCACGGGCGGCATCGCCGTCACCAACGAGGACGTGCTCGGCGCCCTGCGCGAGGTTCGGGGCAGCCACCGCGTCACGAGCCAGAACCCCGAGGACACCTACCAGGCGCTCGAGCGCTACGGCCGCGACCTCACCGCCGCCGCCCGCGCCGGCAAGCTCGACCCGGTCATCGGGCGCGACGAGGAGATCCGCCGGGTCATCCAGGTGCTCTCCCGGCGAACCAAGAACAACCCGGTCCTCATCGGCGAGCCCGGCGTCGGCAAGACCGCCATCGTCGAGGGCCTGGCCCGGCGCGTGATCGAGGGCGACGTGCCCGAGTCGCTGAAGGACAAGCGGGTCGTCAGCCTCGACATCTCGGCCATGGTCGCCGGGGCCAAGTACCGGGGCGAGTTCGAGGAGCGGCTGAAGGCCGTGCTCAAGGAGATCACCGACTCCGACGGGCAGGTCATCACGTTCATCGACGAGATGCACACCGTCGTGGGGGCCGGCGCGTCCGAGGGTTCCACCGGCGCGGGCGACATGCTCAAGCCGATGCTGGCCCGGGGCGAGCTGCGCATGATCGGCGCCACCACGCTCGACGAGTTCCGCAAGTACGTCGAGAAGGACCCCGCGCTCGAGCGGCGCTTCCAGCAGGTGTTCGTCGGCGAGCCCAGCGTCGAGGCGTCCATCGCCATCCTGCGCGGGCTGAAGGAGCGCTACGAGGTCCACCACGGCGTCCGCATCCAGGACGCCGCCCTCGTCGCGGCCGCCACCCTCTCCGACCGCTACCTGACCGGGCGGTTCCTGCCCGACAAGGCGATCGACCTCATCGACGAGTCGGCCTCCAAGCTGCGCATCGAGATCGACTCGCTGCCGACCGAGATCGACGTCGTCGAGCGCCGCATCCGCCAGCTCGAGATCGAGCGCGTGGCCCTGGCCCGCGACGCCGAGCCCGGGGCGACGGGCACCGCGTCGACCGACGCCGCCAGCCAGGCCCGGCTCGCCGACCTCGACGCCGAGCTCGCCAACCTGCGCGAGGAGCGCGACGGCATGCTCGCCCACTGGGACCGCGAGAAGCAGGCCATCGGCACGATCCGCGAGCTCAAGGAGGAGCTGGAGACCCTCAAGGAGGGCCTCGAGCGCGAGCCGGACCTCGAGAAGGCGGCCGAGATCCGCTACGGCCGCATCCCCGAGATCGAGCGCCGGGTCGACGAGGCCACCCAGCGCCTCGACGAGCTGCAGGCCGAGAGCCGCATGCTGAAGGAGGAAGTCGACGAGGAGGACGTCGCCGAGATCGTCTCCCGGTGGACCGGCGTGCCCGTCGCCCGGCTGATGGAGGGCGAGATGGCCAAGCTCGTCCGCATGGAGGACGTGCTGCACGAGCGGGTCGTCGGCCAGGACGAGGCCGTCGTCGCGGTCGCCAACGCCATCCGTCGCTCGCGGGCCGGGCTGTCCGACCCGCACCGCCCGATCGGCTCGTTCCTGTTCCTCGGCCCCACCGGCGTCGGCAAGACCGAGCTGGCCCGCACCCTCGCCGACTTCCTCTTCGACGACGAGCGGGCCATGGTCCGCATCGACATGAGCGAGTACATGGAGAAGCACGCCGTGTCGCGCCTCGTCGGCGCGCCCCCGGGCTACGTCGGCTACGACGAGGGTGGCCAGCTGACCGAGTCGGTTCGCCGCCGGCCCTACTCCGTCGTGCTGCTCGACGAACTCGAGAAGGCGCACCCCGACGTGTTCAACATCCTGTTGCAGGTGCTCGACGACGGTCGTCTCACCGACGGTCAGGGCCGCACGGTCGACTTCCGCAACACGATCCTGATCATGACGTCCAACATGCCGGGCGACCCCCGCGACCACCTGCGGCCCGAGTTCGTGAACCGCATCGACGAGATCGTCCGCTTCCGGGAGCTGACCGAGACCGACCTCGCGCCGATCGTCGAGATCCAGCTCGAGCACCTCCAGCGCCGCCTCGACGCCAAGCGCATCACGCTCCACGTCACGGACGAGGCCAAGACCGAGCTGGCCGCTCGCGGCTACGACCCCGCCTTCGGCGCCCGGCCGCTCAAGCGGGTCATCCAGAAGGAGGTCGCCGACCGCATCGCCGGCGCCATCCTCGGCGGCGACCTCGCCGACGGCGACGAGGCCACGCTCCAGGTCGTCGCAGGAGAGCTGACGCTCACCACCACGCAACCCGTCGCCTGACGACCCGGGTCCGGGAGGACCGCCGCCCGGACGCGGAGGAGCGGTGGGCGGTCCTGGGGCTGGGCGGGCCAGGACCACCCACCGCTCCGGGGTGGGGGATCGGGTTGTGGTGGGTCGGGCGGGTTACTCGTCGTCGCCGACGTCGTCGAGCTCCTCGCCGACGTCGTCGCCGGTGTCCTCGATCTCGTCGCCGACGTCCTCGCCGGTGTCCTCGATCTCGTCACCGACGTCCTCGACGTCGTCGCTGGTGTCGTCGTCGTCATCGCTGCAGGCGGCGCCGCCGAGCACGAGGGCTGCGGCGAGGCCGGCGGTGGCGGCGTAGCGGGGCAGTCGCATCAGGGGGGACCTCCAGGGACAGGCGTTGCGACCGCCCGACGATCCCCCGACCGCCAACCCCTCAAACACCGAAGTGGAGAAAATCTTCTCGCGGTGGCCCGCGCCCCTGCTCAGATCGCACCCTCGTAGCTGCCGACCGACCAGATGTTGCCCTCGGGGTCCTTGACGCCGAAGCCCATCCCGTCCGGGTCGTAGTCCGGGGTGTACGGCTCCTGCACGACCTCGAGGCCCGCAGCGGTGCACCGGTCGTACACGGCGTGGGGGTCGCTCGTCACGACGTAGAGGCGCTGGTCGCCGGGGGCGACGGCGTAGGGGCTGGCCGGGTCGTACGTGGTCGCCGACACGACGCCGCCCTCGGGCCACGTGAACTGGCTGTGCACGACGGTGCCGGGGTCGGCCTCGTCGGTGACGACGAGGCGCTCCTGGAAGCCGAGCACGTCGACGAGGAAGCGGATGCCGGCGGCGGCGTCCCGGTAGAAGACGCCGGCCCAGACGCTGCCGTCGCCGCGATGGGTGGCTCGTGCGGAGGCTTCGGTCGTGGGGCGGTCTTCGGGGGTGGTCGCCCCTTCGCCCGCGTAGGACCCGAAGCTCCACGTGTTGCCCTCCGGGTCGCGCACCGCGAACGTGAGGCCGTCGGGGTCGTAGTGGGGTGCCTCGGGCTCGCGCACGAACTCGACGCCCGCCGCCTCGCAGCGGGCGAGCACGGCCCGGGGGTCGGCGGTCACGACGTAGAGGGTCTGGTCGCCGGGAGCCAGCGTGGCGAGGAGGTCGTGGTCGGGGGACGCGCTCGCCACCTGGACGATGCCGCCCTCGGGCCAGCGCAGCTCGCTGTGGACCACCTGCGACGGGTCGGCCTCGTCGGGGACGACGAGCTGCTCCTCGAAGCCGAG
>JBHIXO010000286.1:0-5637 GCA_041984725.1 Acidimicrobiales bacterium
AATGGCGAGGGCGGCGATGCCCCGGATCAGGCCGTCGAGGAGGGCCACGTCGGGCACCTGCACGGCGAGTTCGTCGATCGCCCGGCCCGCCCCGCGCTCCAGGATGTCGATGCCGACGATCTCACCGCCGGCCTCGCCGATGCGGCTCGCCACCTGACCGAGCGCGCCGGGGCGGTCGGGCAGCCACACACGGACGATGAAGGTCTCCATGGCGCGAACCGTACGGGGGCGCTGTGAACGGACCGTTACCCGTTTCGAACGGCCGCGTGAGCGCTGGACCACCGATCGTGGCGTCGGGGCCGTCCCGGAACTTGACCGCTCGGTCAAGTAGTCTGCGCGTGATGGGCAGGCAGCTGACTCCCCGAGGCGAACAGCGGCGCAACGAGCTGCTCGCCTTCGCGACCCGGCGGTTCGCCGAGAACGGGTACCACCCGACGTCGGTCGCCGAGCTCGTCGACGGACTCGGGGTCGGCAAGGGCGTCTTCTACTGGTACTTCGAGTCCAAGGAGGACCTGTTCCTGGCCATCCTCCAGGACGGCGAGCGGGCCCTGCGCCGCACGCAGCTGGCGGCGATGGAGGGCGAAGCCGATCCGCTCCGGCGCATCGAGCTCGCCATCCGGTCGTCGATGGCGTGGTGGTCCGAGCATCGCGACCTCTACGTGCTCATCGAGTTCGCCCGCACCGAGGCCAGCTTCGCCCCCGGCATCCGCAAGGGCGAGCGCGTCGCGCTCGAGGACACCAGCCGCCTGGTCCGCCAGGCCATGGACGACGGCCTCATCCCGGAGGGCAACGCGTCCGTCGTGTCGCAGTGCATCCTCGGGGTCAGCTCGGTCCTGGCCCGCACGCAGCTGCTCGGCCGGTCGCGGGCGCCCGACGACGTCGCCGACGACGTCGTCGCCTTCTGCTGGCACGGCCTGGTGGGCGACGGACCCGCCACCGCCCGCCGCTCCGCCTGAGTCTCCCGGCGGGGAGACCGGTCGGCGGCGTCAGCCGAGCGCGGTGAGCGCCCGCTTCATGTTGCGGACCGCCTGGTGGATCCGCTGCTCGTTCTCGATGAGGGCGAAGCGCACGTGACCCTCGCCGCCGGGTCCGAAGCCGACGCCCGGCGAGGTCGCGACCTGGGCCTCGGTGACGAGCAGCTTGCAGAACTCGACCGATCCGAGGTGGCGGTAGGGCTCGGGGATCGGCGCCCAGGCGAACATCGTGCCGCCGGGTCGGGGCATCTCCCAGCCGAGGCGGTCGAGGCCGTCGCAGAGGGCGTCGCGCCGGCTCTGGTAGACGGCGTTGACCTCCTTCGGGTACTCGGTGGCCTCGTTGAGCGTGACGGTGGCGGCGATCTGGATGGGCTGGAACGTGCCGTAGTCGAGGTAGCTCTTGAGCTTGGCGAGCGCGCCGACGACCTCGGGGTTGCCGGCCATGAACGCGACACGCCAGCCGGCCATCGAGAACGACTTCGTCATCGAGTAGAGCTCGACGGCGCACTCCTTGGCGCCCTCGGCCTGCAGGATCGACGGCGGCTGCCAGCCGTCGAAGCCGAGCTCGGCGTAGGCGTTGTCGTGGACGACCACGACCTCCTGCTCCCGGGCGAAGTCGACGAGGCCCTGGAAGAAGTCGAGGTCGACGCAGGTGGTCGTCGGGTTGTGGGGGAACGACACCACGATGACGCGGGGCCGCGGCCACGAGTAGATGAACTGGTTGCGGATCCGGTCGAGCAGGTCGCCGCTGTCGGGGCTGCCGAGCTTGGGCATCGGGATCTCGCGGATGCTGGCGCCGGCGAAGAGCGGTCCCCAGATGTGGATCGGGTAGCTCGGCGAGGGCACGAGGGCGGAGTCGCCCGGGCCGAGGAGCACCCAGCACAGGTGCGAGTAGCCCTCCTTGGCGCCGATCGTCGAGACGATCTCGGTCTCGGGGTCGAGCGCCACGCCGAAGCGACGCAGGTAGAGGTCGGCGGCGGCCTGGCGGAGCTTGGGGATGCCCTTCGACTGGCTGTAGCGGTGGTTCCGCGCGTTGCGCGCGGCCTCGGCGAGCTTCTCGACCGCCACCTCCGGCGACGGCAGGTCGGGATTTCCGAAGCCGAGGTCGATCACGTCCTCACCGGCCCGCCGTGCCTCCTTCTTCAACCCGTCGATGATGGTGAAGACGTAGGGCGGCAGCCCGGTGATGCGACGGAACTCCATGCCTGCAACGGTACAACCGCTCCCGGTCGCGGCCAGGAATGGGAATCCGCGCGTCCGGCCCGGTTGGTGCCAACATCGCGACCGTGACCACTCCGTCCTCCCCCGAGACCGTCGACGTCGTCGTCGAGATCCCCCAGGGCAGCCGCAACAAGTACGAGTACGACCACGACCGTCACGTGTTCCGCCTCGACCGCCGCCTGTTCTCGGCGACCGTCTACCCCGCCGACTACGGGTTCGTGCCTGACACGCTCGGCGAGGACGGCGACCCGCTCGACGCGCTCGTGATCATGGACGAGCCGACCTTCCCGGGGTGCTGGATCTCGGCGCGGCCCGTCGGCGTGTTCTGGATGACCGACGACGCCGGCCCCGACGCCAAGATCATCTGCGTCCCCGCCGGCGACCCGCGCTGGGAGCGCGTCCCCGACATCGACGACCTGCCCGACCACCTGCGCGGCGAGATCGAGCACTTCTTCACGGTCTACAAGGACCTCGAACCGAAGAAGTTCTCGTCGACCCGGGGTTACGAGGGCGTCGAGGCCGCCTGGACCGAGATCCGGGCGGCTCGGGCCCGCTTCACGGGCTGAGCCCCGTCCGGGCGGCGTCGGCGGCGAGGACCGCGGCGCCGATCGCCCCGGCGGTGGCCCCGAAGTGCGCCGCGGCGATCTCCACCGACGGTCGGTGCGCCCGGGCCAGCACCTGCTCGGGCACCGCGGCCTCGATCCGGTGGAGGAGCACGTCGGCGGCGTCGATCACCCCGCCGCCCAGGACCACGACCGACGGGTCGAGCAGGTCGATCAGGTTGGCGACGCCGGCGGCGACCCACCACGCGAACTCGTCGAGCACGGCGCCGGCGTCGTGATCGCCCTCGCGAGCGGCGGCGACGACGTGCTCGCCCCGGACGGCCTCGGGGTCGCCGCCGGCGAGGTCCACGGCCCGGCGGAGACGACCGGCCTGTGCACCGTCGCGGGCGAGCCGGCCGAGCCCGCTCCCGGACGCCATGCGTTCCCAGCACCCCCGGCGCCCGCACGGGCACGGCGGCCCGGCGGGGTCGATCATCATGTGGCCCGGTTCGCCGGCGAAGCCGTACGCCCCGTGACGGACCTCGCCGTCGACGACGACGCCGCCACCGATGCCCGTACCGAGGGTCAGCAGGACCCCGTCCCGGTGCCCGACACCCGCACCGGCGCGGAACTCGGCGAAGGTCGCGCAGGTGGCGTCGTTGTCGGCGACGACGGTGCGGCCCAGCCGCTCGCGCAGGATCGGACCGACCGCGACGTCGACCACGTCGGGCAGGTTGGGTCCGTAGCGGAACACGTCGTCGCGGTCGACGAGCCCGGGGATGCCGAGACCGACGGCACCCCGCCCGCCGGGATCGAGCACATCGACGAGTTCGGCGACGGCGTCGAGGAGCGCGTCGGCGCCGTGCGGCGTGGGGACCCGGCGCTCGTCGCGGGGGTGGGCGGGGTCGGCGGGGTCGACGACCACCCCGAGCATCTTGGTGCCGCCGATGTCGATGCCGACGACACCGCCCGACGACATCAGTAGCGGAGGAGCGCGCCGATGCGCCCGAGCACGTCGAGGTCGGCGTTGCCGGTGCACACGTCGACGTGGCACGACTGGGCGATGGCCGTGTCGACGGCCTCCTCGACGAGGTTCTCGACGTGGTCCATCTCGGCGCCGCACGAGCACGCCCGGCCGACGGTCGCCAGCCGGTCGCACGTCGCGCAGTGCCAGCCGCCGACGTCGTAGCCGTCGGAGACGAGGAGGCGCTCGACGCGCTTGCCGGCCAGGGCGTCGAGCACGCCGTCGATGCCGGCGACGCCACGCCCGTTGCTGGCGACAGCGGCGCGCAGCTCGTCGACGAGCGCGGCCTCCCGCTCGGCCTCGATCCGGCGCTCGGCGTCCATGGCCGCGGCCCGCAACTCGGCTTCGGACGCGTGCGGCGTGACGTCGAGCCGGCCCCGGAGCCGCTCGCGCAGGTAGGGGTGCAGGTCGGCCTCGAGCTCGCCGGCGAGCTGGTCGGGAGCCGCCACGACGAGGTGGTCGAAGGCTTCGGCCCGGAACACCGACCACAGCAGCTCGGCCGCGTGTCGGAGGTGCTGGTGCTCGAGCTCGCTGCGGTGCTCGGCGACGCCACCGCGATCGGTGTGGCCGACCCGGTCGTAGTCCCGGCCCAGGTCGTCGACGATCTCGGTGTGCTCGACGAGCTCGCCCAGGCGGAACACGAAGACGCGGGCGTGCTGCTTGTCGGCGGCGAGCACGGCGATCTTCTCGCTCTGCTGGACGACGACCTCGAGCTGGCCGACGGCGGGGGCCCGGTTCACCACGACCTCGCTGCGGACCGACACCGGGAGCTCGTGCACGACGAACAGGTCGTCGGCACCGCCGGCGAAGAACGCGACGCCCCGCACCTTCGACCGGTCGAAGCCCTCGCGCACGCGCGCCTCGATCCGGTCGAGGTCGGCGGCCACCGTCTCGTCGCACTCCGGCCGACTCCTCGCCCGCCGCAGCAGCCCGTCGAGCGTGCGCTCGTAGTCGGCGGGCCGGACATGGCGGGCGCCGTCGACGTCGAGGTACAGCGAGGTGATCGCCGACCCGGACGCGGTGACGCCGGCGAGTCGACGGATGTCGTCTTCGGAGATCGCGAGCACGTACTCCCCCTCGTGCGATGGACCCGGCGCGACCTGGGGCGGCGGATCCGGTTGGTGGTCGGACCGCGCATCGTAGAGGGCGACCGCGGTCAGGGGCTCCGATCGCCCGCCGGCAGCTGGAGCTCGACCGGCTCGACGACGGCGACCCGGGCATCGCCGGCGGCGAGCGCCCAGTCGACGATGCGCGCGTCGTTCGTGAGGTGGACGATCTGCACGGCGCCGGCCATCCGTTCGAGGCGCTCGAGCAGGTTCGCGAGGTCGCGGTCGCCGACCTGGTCGAAGGCGTGGTCGACGACGAGTGGCACCGACCCGGCGAAGCAGACGTCGCGCTGGGCGGCCATCCGGGCGAGCAGGTACCACTCGACCTCTTCGACCGGGGCCCGCTCGTCGCCGAGCTCGTCGAGCGCCTGCTGGAGCGACGCCCGTTCGGCGACGGTGTTGTCGTGCTTGCGGCGCAGGTCGTCGAGGTGCCGGTGGGCCCGGTCGAGCTCGTCGCGCGCCCGGACGACGGCGGACTCGAGCGCGGCGATCGTCTCGGCCCGTTCGGCGGCGGCCGCGGCCCGGGCGGCCTCCGCCGCCTCGGCCGCCTCCTGCGCGGCGGCGAGCGCCCGCGCCTCGGCCTCGTGGTCGATCTCGGGTTCGGGTTCGGGCTCGGGCGGTTCGGGGAGCGACGCCAACTCGGTCCGCAGTCGGACGACGTCGTTCTCGGCTGCCAACCGCTGGGCCTCGAGGTCGTCGGCGGCGAGCCGGGCCCGTTCGAGGTCGGCCTCGAGTCGCGCAACCGCGTCGTCGGCGTCGGCGCCGGACTC
>JBHIXO010000287.1:0-5633 GCA_041984725.1 Acidimicrobiales bacterium
CCCGGCGCCCGACGATTCCGCCGCCGGCGACCCCGACGGCGCGGTCGACCCCGCGCCCGGTGACCGGCCGTACCCGCTCTCCCCGGCCGGCGACCCCGTCGCGGCGGGCGACGGCGAGCTCGTCGCCGTCGACCCGAGCGGTACGTGGGGCTTCTTCGAGGTCCGCGACCCCGAGGGCGGTCTCGGCGGCGAGGGTGCGCCGCGCGAGGTGCTCGTCAGCCGGAACCTCGTCGACGGGGTCGAGCTGGCCGCCACGCCCGACGTCGACCTCGACGCCACCGGCGCGGTCCGGATGGCGTTCGGTCCCGACGACCGCGTCGCCCTCGTCCCGATCTGCGAGGGGTTCGGCTCGACCGTCCACGTCGGGCGCTTGCTGAGCGACGGCACCATCGGCGACGTCTCGTCGTTCGAGATGGAGGACGTCGACGGCATCGTCGACCTCGGCTTCAGCCCGGCCGGCGGCGTCGTCACCTCGACCGTCGCGCTCGCCGCCGACCCCCCGACCCGCGACCTCCGTCTCGACGGCGGACCCGGCGGGACGATCCTGCCCGAGGGCGTCGACGACGTCGTCTGGTTCGAGCTCGCCGTCGACGGCGGGCGACTCGTCACGCTCGACACCGACGGGTTCGTGCGCCACGAGGGCGACGTCGTGCTCGGCGAGGCCCCCGGCGCCTTCGGGCTCGCGATGTCGACGTCGGGTGAGACCGTGGTCGCATGGGGCGAGGCCGGGCTCACGGTGCTCGACCACGCCCTCTCCGGCGCCGAGTCGCTCCCCGGCCGGCTGGTCACCGATGCCCAGGTCGTCGACGACAAGACCGTCGTCTTCCTCCAGCGCGATGCCGACGGCACCACCTCGGTGTGGGCCTACGGGCTGGGCGGCGAGCCCGTCCTGCTCGCCGACTTCGACGAGATCCTCTCGTTCACCGTCACCCCGGACGCCCGGACCCTCTACGTGACCGAGTCCACCGGGTCCGACGGGGGGTCCGCGACGCTCGCCGTCCCGTTGCAGCGGCCGTGAGTGCCGGCCGACGGGTGACGGCGATACCGTCGCGCCGGTGACGCCCGAGGAGCTCGCGGACCTCGCCCACCTGCGTCGGGCCCGCGACCACATCGACCGGTGGTACGCCCAGCCGCTCGACGTCCCGACGATGGCGCGGGCCGCGCTGATGTCGCCGGCCCACTTCTCGCGCCGCTTCCGGGCCGCCTACGGCGAGACTCCGTACGCCTACCTCATGACGCGCCGCATCGAGCGGGCCAAGGCCCTGCTGCGCGAGGGCGCGTCGGTCACCGAGGCGTGCGTCGCCGTCGGCTGTACGTCGCTCGGCTCGTTCAGCTCGCGGTTCACCGAACTCGTCGGCGAACCGCCGTCGGCGTACCGCGCCCGCGACCACGAGGCGCTCGCGTCGGTGCCCGCCTGCGTCGTGCGCGTCGCCACCCGACCGCGTCGCTGACGTGGGTCGCTGATCCGAGCAGGATCGGAGAAGCATCCCGCCGGCGGCGTTCGTACCGTCCGGGACATGGCAGTCACCATCTCCACCACGTTCATCCCCGTCCACGACGCCGACGAGGCGCTCGGCTTCTACCGCGACGCCCTCGGCCTCGAGGTGCGCAACGACGTCGGCGCCGACGGAATGCGCTGGGTCACGGTCGGCACGCCCGGCCACGACGTCGACATCGTCCTGTTCCCGCCCCACGGCGGCGGGTCGCAGGACGACGGCGACGCCCTCCTCGCCCTCACCGCCAAGGGCGCCCTCCAGGCCGCGATCTTCGCCGCCGACGACCTGGACGCCACGTTCGAGCGGGTGCAGGCCTCGGGGGCCGAGGTGCTCCAGGAGCCGGCGTCGCAGCCCTGGGGCGCGCGGGACTGCGCGTTCCGCGACCCCTCCGGCAACATGGTCCGGATCGCGCAGGCCTGAAGGAGCGCCGTGTCCCCGTCGAAGACCGCGTCGAAGTCCGGGCCGAAGTCCGGGTCGAAGTCCGGGCCGACGCATCCCGCCGACCAGCACGACCGGATCCGGGTCGCCGGCGCCCGTGAGAACAACCTGCGCGACGTCAGCGTCGAGTTGCCCAAGCGGCGGCTCACGGTCTTCACGGGCGTGTCGGGGTCGGGCAAGAGCTCGCTCGTGTTCGCCACGATCGCGGCCGAGTCGCAGCGGCTGATCAACGAGACGTACAGCGCGTTCATCCAGGGGTTGATGCCGTCGCTCGGGCGGCCCGACGTCGACGTCCTCGACGGGATCACCACGGCGATCATCGTCGACCAGGAGCGCCTCGGCGCCAACGTCCGCTCGACGGTGGGCACGGTCACCGACACCAACGACCTGCTCCGCATCCTCTTCAGCCGGCTCGGCTCGCCCCAGATCGGCGGGCCGAAGGCGTTCGCCTTCAACATCCCCTCGGTCACCGCGGTGGGGTCGATCTCGAAGGGGGGCAAGAAGGCCGAGAAGAAGACGTTCACCGTCGTCGGCGGCATGTGTCCGCGCTGCGAGGGCATGGGCTCCACGTCGGACTTCGACCTCACCGAGCTCTACGACGACACCAAGTCCCTCGACGAGGGGGCCGTCACGGTGCCGGGCGTGACCATGGACGGCTGGTACGGGCGGATCTTCCGGGGTTGTGGCTTCTTCCCGACCGACAAGCCGATCAGGAAGTTCACCAAGAAGCAGCTCGACGCGCTCCTGCACATGGAGGCGACGAAGATCGAGGTCGACGGGATCAACCTCACCTACACGGGCCTGATCCCGATGGTCCAGAAGTCGATGCTGTCCAAGGACCTCGACGCCATGCAGCCCCACATCCGGCGCTTCGTGGAGCGGGTCATCACGTTCACCACGTGTCCCGAGTGCGACGGCACCCGGCTGGCCGAGGGCGCCCGGTCGTCGAAGATCGCCGGCATCAGCATCGCCGACGCCTGTGCGATGCAGATCGACGAGCTCGCCGGCTGGGTCCGTGACCTCGACGAACCGTCGGTCGCGCCGCTGCTCGAGAAGCTCGGGCACACGCTCGACTCCTTCGTCGACATCGGCCTCGGCTACCTCAGCCTCGACCGCGCCTCGGGGACCCTGTCGGGCGGCGAGGCCCAGCGCACCAAGATGATCCGGCACCTCGGTTCGTCGCTCACCGACGTCACCTACGTGTTCGACGAGCCGACCATCGGCCTGCACCCCCACGACATCGACCGCATGAACGACCTGCTCCTACGGCTGCGCGACAAGGGCAACACCGTGCTCGTGGTCGAGCACAAGCCCGAGGTCATCGCCATCGCCGACCACGTCGTCGACCTCGGCCCGGGCGCCGGCACCGACGGCGGCACGATCTGCTTCGAGGGCACGGCCGACGAGCTGCGGGCCGCCTCGACCGTCACCGGCCGTCACCTCGACGACCGGGCCACGCTGAAGGACGAGGTGCGGACGGCGACCGGTGCGATCGAGGTCCGGGGCGCGTCGACCCACAACCTGCAGGACGTCGACGTCGACATCCCGCTCGGGGTGCTCTGCGTCGTCACCGGCGTCGCCGGGTCGGGCAAGAGCTCGCTGGTGCACGGGTCGCTGCCCGACGTGGTCGACGGTGCCGAGGTCGTCGTGGTCGACCAGGAGCCCATCCGCGGCTCGCGCCGCAGCAGCCCGGCGACCTACACCAAGCTGCTCGACCCGGTCCGCAAGGCCTTCGCCGACGCCAACGGCGTCAAGCCCGGGCTGTTCAGCGCCAACTCCGACGGCGCGTGCCCGACCTGTGGCGGCAACGGGGTCATCTACACCGAGCTCGGGATGATTGACACGGTCGCCACCACCTGCGAGGACTGCGACGGCAAGCGGTTCCAACCCGAGGTCCTCGAGTACCGCCTCGGCGGTCGCGACATCAGCGAGGTGCTGGCCATGTCGGTCGCCGAGGCCGAGGCGTTCTTCTCGGGGTCGTCCACCGACGCCGACGTCGAGTCGGCCGTCCCCAAGGCCCATGCCGTGCTCGACCGACTGGTCGACGTCGGCCTCGGGTACCTGCGGCTGGGCCAGCCCCTCACCACGCTGTCGGGCGGTGAGCGCCAGCGCCTGAAGCTCGCCACCCGCATGGGCGAGAAGGGCAGCGCGAGCGCCACCTACGTCCTCGACGAGCCGACCACCGGGCTCCACCTCGCCGACGTCGACCAGTTGCTCGGGCTGCTCGACCGCATGGTCGACTCCGGGAAGTCGGTGATCGTCGTCGAGCACCACCAGGCGGTCATGGCCCACGCCGACTGGATCATCGACCTCGGCCCCGGTGCCGGCCACGACGGCGGCCGCGTCGTCTTCGAGGGCACGCCCGCCGACCTGGTCGCCGCCGCGGTCGCCGGGGACGACCGGGCGACGCTGACCGGGCGCCACCTCGCCGACTACGTCGGGGCCTGAGGTCGCACGCCGGGGTGGCAGGCTCGGCGGCGTGAAGGTCGATCTCCCCCTGGTGAACACCGGCAAGGTCCGTGGCATCTACGACGCCGGCACCGGTGCCGACGGGGCGGCGCAGCTCCTCCTCGTCACCTCCGACCGCATCTCGGCCTTCGACGTGGTGATGGCCGAGGCGATCCCCGACAAGGGTCGGGTGCTCACGGCGATGTCGGCGTTCTGGTTCGACCTGCTCGCCGACGTCGCGCCCAACCACCTGGTCTCGACCGACCTGGCCGACTTCCCGTCCGGCGCGCAGGACCCCGCGCTCGCCGGTCGCACGATGCTCACCCGCCGGGCCGACATGCTCCCGATCGAGTGCGTGGTGCGCGGCTACCTGACCGGGTCGGCGTGGAAGGAGTACGCGGCCGCGGGGACGATGCACGGCGAGGCGATGCCCGCCGGCCTGCGCGAGTCCGACCAGCTCCCCGAGCCCGTGTTCACGCCGGCCACGAAGGCCGAGCAGGGCGACCACGACGAGAACATCGACTTCGCGACCGCCGCCCGGATCGTCGGCGACGACGTCGCCGAGCAGGCCCGTGAGATCGCGCTCGCCGCCTACCGGACGGGCGCCGACTGGGCGCGCGAGCGGGGCATCGTCATCGCCGACACCAAGTTCGAGCTCGGGTGGATCGACGGCGAGTTGGCCATCTGCGACGAGGTGCTCACCCCCGACTCGTCCCGCTTCTGGCCGGCGGCCGAGTGGGAGCCGGGGACGACGCCGCCGAGCTTCGACAAGCAGCCCGTCCGCGACTGGCTCGCCGACCAGCCCTGGGACCGCACGCCCCCGCCGCCGGCATTGCCCGCCGAGGTCGTCGAGGCCACGGCGGACCGCTACCGAGAGGCCTACGAGCGCATCTGCGGCAAGAACCTCGACGACTGGCCCGGCGCCTGAGCGCCGACGGGGCACCGGGCCGGGCCGGCGACCGATGAGCGACGTCCGGGTCGAGTGGGGTCCTCAGGGCCTGCGGCTGCTCGCGCCGGCGGTCCGCACGATCGTCGTCGTCGACGTGCTGTCGTTCTCGACCGCGGTGACGGTGGCGGTCGAGGCCGGCGCCGAGGTGCTGCCCTACCGCTGGCACGACGGCGACGAGGGCGCGTACGCGGCCGAGCACGGCGCCGTGCTCGCCGGCGCGCCCCGGAGCCTCGAGTCGCCGAGCCTGTCGCCCGCCTCGCTGCGCGGCCTCGCGCCCGGCACCCGACTCGTGCTGCCGTCAC
>JBHIXO010000288.1:0-5611 GCA_041984725.1 Acidimicrobiales bacterium
GCGGCCCCCGCGACGGGGGTCCGTCGAGCCACCGGCCCCCCGCCCCCGGCGGTCGCGTGCCGCCCCACGACCTCGTCGCCGAGCAGAACCTGCTCGGGGCGATGATGCTGGCCAAGGACGCCATCTCGGCGACGGCGACCATGCTGTCGCCCGAGGACTTCTACAAGCCGGCCCACGCCCACATCTTCGACGCCATCCTCAGCCTCGACGCCGCCGGCGAGCCCGCCGACCCGGTGACCGTCGCGGACGAGCTCGCCCGGGCCGGTGTGCTCGAGACGATCGGTGGTCGGGGCCTGCTCACCGAGATCGTCGCCACCGCACCCGCGATCTCCAACGCCCCCCGCTACGCCCGGATCATCAGCGACCACGCCATGCTGCGGAAGCTGATCACGGTCGGTGGCGAGATCGCCGAGATCGGCTACGACCTGCCCGACGACGTCGAGAAGGCGGTCGACTCGGCCGAGTCCCTCGTCTACGCCCTCGGCCAGCGCCGGGTGACCGACTCGATGGTCCCGATCGACTCGCTGCTCAACGACACCCTCGACCGGCTCGAGGCGCTCGTCGAGCGGGGCGACGCCATCACCGGCCTCCCCACCGGCTTCGTCGACCTCGACCGGCTGCTGTCGGGCCTGCAGCCCTCCACGCTCAACATCGTCGGGGCCCGGCCCGCCATGGGCAAGACGAGCTTCGCGCTCAACCTCACCGCCAACGCCGCGTTCCAGTCGCGCCGGCCCGTGCTGTTCTTCTCGCTCGAGATGGGCAACCTCGAGCTCGCCCAGCGCCTGCTGTGCGCCGAGGCCCAGATCGACTCCACCAAGGTGCGCGACGGCCGTCTCCAGGACGCCGAGTGGGATCGCATCGCCCTCGGGGTCAGCCGCCTGGCCGAGGCCCGCCTCTACCTCGACGACAACCCCAACGTCTCGGTCATGGAGATCCGGGCCAAGGCCCGGCGGCTCAAGTCCCAGGTCGGCGACCTCGGGATGGTCGTCATCGACTACCTCCAGCTCATGCAGGGCCGGAACTCGGCCGAGTCGCGCCAGCTCGAGGTGTCGGAGATGTCGCGGAGCCTGAAGATCCTCGCCCGCGAGCTCGAGTGCCCCGTCATCGCCCTGTCGCAGCTGTCCCGCAACCTCGAGAGCCGCACCGACAAGCGTCCCATGCTCTCCGATCTGCGCGAGTCCGGCTCGCTCGAACAGGACGCCGACGTCGTCATGTTCCTGTACCGCGACGAGGTCTACAACCAGGACTCCCCCGACCGCGGCATGGCCGAGATCATCGTGGCCAAGCACCGCAACGGCCCCGTCGGCAAGGTCAACCTCGCCTTCCGCAACCACCTCACCCGCTTCGACAACATGGCCCAGCTCTGACCGGGACCCCGGCACAGCCGGCCCGCATCGCCGGGTGTCTGGGTGCATCCCACCGGCGCCTCGCCTGGTCAGTGCACCCAGAGTCCACTCGGCGAGGGGTCGGCCTCGTCCCCAAACTTTGGCGGCCGGAGGAGCGAATGGCACATTTGTTGCGAACTCGTTTCGGGTTCCGGCTCCACGACCGGCACAACGGTGCTTGAATCGGAGCCGATCCCGGCCGGGCCCTCGCCCGCCCCCGAACCTCCCGGACGTTCGCTCGTGCACCTCCGCTTCCCCGACCCGGCCGCACCGGCGCCCGGGACACCGGCCGCAGGCCCGGCCCCGACGCCGCTCGTGGCGCGCGTCCTCGCCGTCGTCCTGGCGGTGGCGGCCCTCGCCGCCGTCGTGACGGTCGCCGACGCGGCTGCCCGCTCCGAGGCGGCCGGCGCCCAGACCCCGGTCGCCCTCACCGCCGAGGAGCACGCCCACGTCACCCTCATCAACGAGCACCGCACAGCCCGGGGGCTCCCCGCCCTCTCGGTCGACGCCGCCGCCCAACGCGACGCCCGGGCGTGGGCGGTCGAGCTGGCCCGCCAGGGAGGCCTGTCCCACGACGCCGACCTCCGTGGGGCCTGCATGCGGGCCGACGCCGGCTGTCGGGCCTGGGCCGAGAACGTCGGCTACTCGTCGAGCCACGAGAAGGCCTTCGCCGCCTTCGCCGCCTCGGCGCCCCACGACCACAACATGCGGATGGCCGGCAGCGGTGGGGTGCCCGTGCGGGTCGGCGTCGCCGTGCTCCGCTCGGGCAGCCGCGTCTACGTCGTCCACCGCTTCTACCGGTGCACCTGCGGCGACGCCGCCCTCGCCGAGTCGCAGGCCCGGCAACTGCGGGAGAGTCGGGCGTTCGCCACGGCCCTCTACCGCGACTTCCTCGCCCAGGACGCCTCCGCCGGCGCGGTCGACGCACTCGCCACCCCCGTCCTCTACGGCATCGACCGGCGGGCCGTCGCCGACGCGTTCGCCCGCTCCGACGTCTGGGTCGGCGGCATGGTCGACCGCTTCTACGTCAGCACCCTCGGCCGGACCGCCGAGCCCTCCGGCCGGCGGCACTGGATCGGCGTGATCCGCGACGGGCGCGCTCCGGCCGAGGTCGCCGCCTACCTGTTCGCCTCCGACGAGTACTACGCCCGCACGGGCGGGACCCCGTCGGCCTGGGTCACCGACCTGTTCCGCGGGATCCTCGCCCGCCAGCCGCGCTCCGACGAGCACGCCTACTGGAGCGGGTCGGTCGAGCAGGGGACGCCGCGGGCGTCGGTCTCGGTCGGCGTCTACCAGTCCGCCGAGTCCCGGCGGGGCCGGGTCGCCGAGCTGTACCGCCAGCTTCTCGGCCGCGGCCCCGATGCCGGCGGCTGGAACTACTGGACCGCCCAGCTCGCCGACGGCCACGACGTGCGCCTCGCGGTCGAGTTGGCCGGCAGCGCCGAGTACCTCGTGCGTGCCGTGCAGCGCTTCGGCTGAACCCCGCCCGGCCCGGTCGACCGGCCCCGTCCCGGGCGCCGGGTCCTACTCGAGCAGGCAGAGCTTCCGGAGACCCTCGCGGTCGAGGACGTGCAGCCAGCCCCGACCGAAGTCGATGTACTGCCGGTCGCGCAGGCTCCCCATGGCCCGCGTGGTCACGGCCCGGGTGGCGCCGACCCAGGACGCCAGGTCGTCGTGGGTGAGGGGCGTCCGCACCTCCACCCGGCCGTCGGCGCTGACACCGAACCGCTCGGCCAGCAGCAGGATGCGGTCGGCGAGCCGGGCGTCGACCTTGCGGTGGGCCGACATGGCGGGCCGGTTGTTCTCGGCCACGCGCTCGGCGAGCATCGTGGCCAACAACCGCACGTTGCGGGCGTCGTCGAGGAAGTGGTTGAACTCGTCGACGGTCACGGTCGCGGCCCGCACGTCGACGAGCGCCTCGACCGATGCCGTGCGGGTGCCGCCGGTGAGGGCGGCGATCTCGCCGAACACGTCGCCGCGGCCCCGGACGGCGACGAGCACCTCGTGGCCGTCGCGGTCGACGTCGGTGACCTTGCAGAGGCCATCGACCACGGCCACCACGCTGTGCTGGTCGGAGTTGCGCCGCATGACCAGTGACCCGGCGCGGTAGGACCGCATCGTCCCGATCTGCACGAGCGCGTCCCACAACGCCGCCGCCGCACCCATGGACGCACCGTACCCCCGCACGGGGCCGGCGCTCGCTCCCGCCGTCGGGCGGGCCCGCGGCTCAGCCGAGGCGGGACCGGAGCGCACGGACGGCGGGGTCGCAGGGGTGGCCATCACCGGGCTGCCACGGGGTCGCCGCGCCGGGGCGGAGCAGGAACGGCGCCGGCCACAGCACGTCGGTCTCGGCGTCGAGGATGGTGGCGGTGTGGCGGAGGACGTCGTCGAGCAGCGCGGTGGCGTTCGCGTCGACCACGACCAGTTCGGTCGCGGTCGGCACCAGGGCGACCAGCGGGTCGGCGCCCACCGCGGCGACGAGGCGGTCGGGGCGGAGCAGCCAGCGCGCGGGGTGGGGGTCGCCGGCCGCGACCCACGCCGCGACGCCGGCTTCGATCGGCTCGAGCACGGGCGGCTCGCGGTCGAGGCCGGCGCCCATGGCCTCGGCGACCGCCGCAGGAGCGACGCCCCACCGCTCGGCGTCGTGCTGGGTCACGGGGATCGGCGGCGTGGCGGCGCCGGGCCGGGGGAGGACGATCGCCACCGCGTGCAGGACGTCGCCGACCGGCCAGGCCAGCGCCCCGCGGGGCACCTGACCGGGCGCGTGGACCCGGATGGTGATGCGGTCGACCACGTCAGCCCACCCCTCGACGACGACGTCGGCGACGAGGTCCTGGCCGGCGGGCAGTGTGGTCGCCGGCGCCGCCATGGCCTGGACGAAGGCGTCCATGATCTCGATGCGGTCGAACCCGCCGGCCGCCTTCCAGTCGGGGCGGATGCCGCCGAGGTCGACCTGCTGCTCGGCGCCCCCGGCGGCGAACGTGACCGCGATGGTGTCGCCGTCGAGCGCCCGGGCATCGGCGACGTCGGGGAGGGCTCGGATGCGGGCCACGGCGGCGCGGGTCAAGGCGTCGGGGCCCGAGGTGCGGAGTCGGTCGAAGAGTCCCATGAGGCGAGGGTCGTGGTCCCGTGGTCGGCGGGAGTCGCGAGTGAACCACGCCGTCCCGTCCGGTGTCGCGTCGAGGGCGGAATGGGAGGAATCGGCAGTCTCAGCATCGGCGGAAGGCGAGCTCGGTCACGGTCCGGCCGGCGTCGGCCGCCCGCTGCTCGTAGCGCGTCGTGGGCCGCCACGGCGGCCGGGTCCCGGGCCCGCCGGTGAAGGCCGGGTGGGCGTCGAGGGCCGCCTGCGCAGCCCGGGCGTAGCCGGCGTGGTCGGTGGCGACGAGGATCTCGGCGCCCGGCGCGCACCGGTCGGCGAGCAGGTCGAGCACGTCGGCGCGGACGAAGCGCCGCTTGTGGTGCCGGGCCTTGGGCCAGGGGTCGGGGAAGAACAGGTGCACGCCGCCGAGGGCGCCCGGGCGCACCGCGTCGTCGAGGAAGTCGACGGCGTCGGCCACGGCCGTGCGGACGTTCGGGACCCCGCCGTCGTCGAGTCGGCGCAGCAACTGCACGACGCCCGCGACGTGCACGTCGAGCGCCACGGTCGTGGTGCCCGGGTGGGCGGCCGCGAAGGCGAGGGCGGCGTCGCCGTTGCCGCACCCGACCTCGAGCACGAACCCGTCGGCGAGGTCGGGTCCCGGCGCGAAGCGGGGTCCGGCGTCGGCGAGGACACGCCGCATCCCGTCCGTCGTGCGCCCGTGGCGGGCATGGTGCGTGCGGATCCGGGGGTGGACGACCACCGACCCATCATCCCAGGTCGTGCCCCAGGCCCCGACCCCGCCGCGCCCCGGTGACCGCTCCGGTACGCCGATCGCCCGACCCCCTGGGGTAGCGTGACGACCGCCGTGGGCGGCGGCCGTTGTCGAGAGGTGCCCGTGTACCCGCGCCCGACCCCCGAGCGCCCGTCCCCGCAGTCGTTCCCCCCACCGTCCGGACGTGCCCTGTCCGGTCGGCATCGCGCGCCCCGGTCGCTGGCCGCGGCCCTCGTGCTGGCCGCGGCGCTCCTCGCCGGGACGACGCTGGCCGGCGCCCAGGACGCGGCCGAGGAGCGCGAGGCGGTGCGCGAGCGGCGCGACCGGCTCGCCGACGAGCTCGACGTCATCGAGGCGACCGATGACGAGGTCGAC
>JBHIXO010000289.1:0-5595 GCA_041984725.1 Acidimicrobiales bacterium
AAGATTAGCCCAGGGACCACCATCGGCACCGCGCATCTCTATGAAATGTTTGAGCATCGTGCAGCACGCTGGCTGTTCGGTGGCGGTGGTCTATGACCAGGAACAGCTGGACAAGCTCCTCGAGAGCGACCAGGTCTTCATGATGGGGCCGAGCCTCGACTTCAACCTCGACATCGTCCAGGAGACGATCGAGTCGGCCGGTGTCCCGTGGGTCGGCAGCTCCGGCCTCTACGAGGAGGAGTTCAACTCGCCCGTCATGTTCCCGAGCCAGCAGCGCGGGGCCGACGTCGGGGCGATGATCGCCACCTTCGCCGCCCGCGACCTCGGGGCGAAGACCATCGGCGTCTCCTACCTGTCGAACGCCGCCGGTCCGCCCTGCCTCGCCCGGGTCAAGAGCCTCGAGGGGACGCTCGGCTTCCGCGTCGTGTCCGAGGCCGCCAACGAGGACGTCAACAACGGGCTCACCGCCCAGGTGCAGCGCATCTCGGAGGCGAACCCCGACGCCGTCCTGTTCTGCAACGACCCGGTCAACACCGTGAAGTTCGTGCAGGCGGCCGGATCGCGGGGCTACGAGCCGCCGGTCGGCTTCGTCGGTGGCTTCGTCGCCGCCGACGACGTGCCCGAGGCCATGGGCCGGGCCGGCGTCGGGCTCTACGGCTTCTCCGGGTTCGACTTCTACGCCTCGGACAACCCCGACGTGCAGCAGTTCCGCCAGATCACCGAGTTCTACTACCCGCGCATCTTCCACCACTTCTACTCCCAGGCCGCGTACGTCGGGGCCGTGGGCATCGTCGAGGCGCTGAAGGCGACCGGCCCGAACCTCACCCGCGCCGGCTTCCTCGAGACGATGCGCAGCACGAAGGTCACGGCGATGGGCCTGACGATCGACTTCGCGAACCTCGGCAACTCGACCCCGTCGGGCGTGATGCTGCAGGCCGACGAGAACCTGCGGTGGCGCCAGGTGAGCGACCGCTTCCAGGCGGCGGGGTGAGGCGGACATGAGCAAGCTCATCAGCCTCACCGTCTCCGGACTCACGATCGGCACGATCTACGCCGTCGTGTCGCTCGGCGTGGTCGTGATCTACCGCATCAGCCGCATCGTCAACCTGGCCCACGGCGCCATGGGCGTCTTCGCGGCGTACGTGTACCACTTCACGCTCGTCGAGAGCTTCGGCCTGCCGGTCACCGTCTCGTTCGTGTTGACGCTCGTCGTCGGCGCCGCGCTCGGCGTCCTCGTCGAACGCTTCTTCGTCGGCCCGGTCCGCGCCGACGGGATCCTGACGACGACGATCATGACCGTCGGCGTGCTGCTCGTCCTCACCGAGTTGACCGTGCAGTTCTGGGGCCCGAACACGCCGGTCATCGACTCGCCGTTCTCCGACGAGACGATCCGCTTCGCCGGCACCGGCATCACGTACCACCAGCTCGGCACCGCGGTCCTGACCGGCGCGCTGCTCGTCGGCCTCTACGTCTTCCTCGGCCGCACCCGGTACGGCAAGGCGGTGCAGGCCATCGCCGAGGACCCGGGCGCGGCGCGCATCGTCGGCATCCCGGTGCGGCGGATCACCACCGTCACCTGGGCGCTCGGTGGGGCCAGCGCCGCGCTGGCCGGGATGCTCTACATCCACCTGAACGTGCTCGACCCGATCAGCCTCACCTTCGTGCTGATCTCGAGCCTGGTCGCCGCCGTGATCGGCGGGTTCAACAGCCTGCCGCTCGCCTTCGGCGGTTCCCTCGCCGTCGGCCTCGCCTTCGAGTACTCCAACGGCTACTTCGACACGACCGGCGTCGGCGACCTGCTCGTCGTCGGGGTGCTCATCGCGGTCCTGCTCGCCCTGCGCGGCCAGAACGTCGCGCTCGAATCGGTGAGCGACCTGTGATCGGGGCGCGCCCGTGACGCCCCGGGCCCAGACGGCCTTCGGGGCCGCCGCCGTCGGCGCCGCGCTCGTGTGGGCGTTCGTGTCGCCGGTGTCGCAGCACTTCTACGGCGTGCTGTCGGTGTCGTACGCCCTGATGGCGCTGTCGGTGATGATCCTCGCCGGGTGGACCGGCCAGGTCAGCCTCGCCCAGGCCGCGTTCCTCGGCATCGGCGTCTACGGCACCGAGAAGCTCCTCAACGCCGGGGTCCCGCTCCCGCTCACGTTCGTGCTCGTCGCCGGGCTCGGCGCGCTGGTGAGCCTCAGCATCGGGCTGCCGTCGCTGCGCCTCAAGGGCGTGTACCTGACCATCGTGACGCTGGCGTTCAACGCGGCGTGCGAGAAGTTCTTCTTCCCGCTCGAGGCGGTGCGCGGCGCGCTCGCCGAGACGGTGCCGCGCGAGTCGTTCCTCGGTTACCCGACCGACACCAACCGCGACCTCTTCCTCGTCGGGCTGGTCGTCCTCGTCGTCGCACTGGTGCTGGTGCGCAACATCCGCGAGTCCGACGTCGGCCGCACGCTCTTCGCCATCCGCGACAGCGAGGACGGCGCCCAGGCGATGGGCGTGAAGCTGGCCCGCTACAAGATCGGCGCCTTCGCGCTGTCGTCCGCCCTCGCCACCCTCGCCGGGGCGTTCTACGCACTGCTCTTCCAGGCCACGCCGGCGGCCAGCCAGTTCGGCGTCCTCAGCTCCTTCTTCCTGCTCGCGCTGCCGGTGATCGGCGGGCTCGGTTCGCTGTCGGGCGCGGTCGTCGGCGGCGTGCTGCTCGCCACCGCCCAGCCGATCGTCAACCTGTTCGGCGTCCGGCTGTTCCTCGCCACCGGCGTCGGCCTCGTGCTCATCGTCCTCGCCCGCACCGACGGCATCGTCGGCGCGGTGCAGCGCCTCGTCACCGAGGCCCGCGAGATCGCGAACCCGCCCCGGCGTGCCGGGTCGTTCGTCCCCGCCGACGCCGACGAGCAGGTCGCGGAACCCGTCGTCGCGGTCCGCGTGCGCGCGGGTGGCGGCGCCGCGCCGGCCGGCACCGTCGTGCGCCGCGCCCGCCTCCGCCTGCGGGAGGCACCATGACCGTGACCCCGACCCCGACGGCGACCCCGACTCCGGCCACGACCCCGACCCCGACCGACGCGACCACGACGGGCGGCCACCTGCGGGCGGTCGAGGTCACCAAGCGGTTCGCGGGTCTCACCGCCGTCGACGCGGTCGACCTCGAGGTGCGCCCCGGCGAGGTCGTCGGCCTCATCGGCCCCAACGGCGCCGGCAAGACCACGACGTTCAACTGCCTCACCGGCTTCCTGCCGGTCACGAGCGGCCGGGTGCACTTCGGAGCCGCCGACCTCCCCGACGGGATGCGCGACATCACCGAGGTCGAGCCCGCCGACCGCGCCGCCCTCGGCATGGCCCGCACCTTCCAGCACAGCCAGCTGTTCGGTCATCTGTCCGTGCGCGAGAACCTCCTCCTCGGCCGCCACCTGCACTACGGCGCGGGTGCGATCGCCAGCGCGTTCCGCACGCGGCGCGCCCGGCAGGCCGAGGCCGCCGCCATCGCCGACGTCGAGGCCCGCGCCGAGGTGTGCGGCATCGCCGACGTGCTCGACCTCGCCGTCGGAGGGCTCCCGTACGGCACCCAGCGGATGGTCGAGGTGTGCCGGGCGATGGCGCTCGAACCCCGGATCCTGCTGCTCGACGAGCCCGCCGCCGGCATGGACCCCGCCGAGTCCCGGTACTTCGGGCAGTTGCTCCGCCGGATCCACGACCGGCAGGGCTACTCGGTGCTCCTGATCGAGCACGACGTCGGCATGGTGCTGTCGGTCTGCGACCGCGTCTACGTCCTCGAGTTCGGCCGGCTCATCGCCGAGGGCACGCCCGCCGAGATCCGCGACGACCCCGCCGTGCGGGCCGCCTACTTCGGGTCCGCGACATGACCCCCCGACGGAGGACCGGCATGACCGGCGCGACGGAGACCGAAGCGACCACGGGTGGGCACCTGCTCGACGTCCACGGCGTCGACGTGGCCTACGGCCAGGTCGTTGCCGCGCGGCGCATCACCCTGCACGTCGACCGGGGCGAGATCGTGGCCCTGCTCGGTGCCAACGGCGCGGGCAAGAGCTCGATCCTGCGCGCCGTCACCGGCCTCGTCCGACCCCGCGCCGGTCGGGTCACGTTCGCCGGGCAGCGCATCGACGGCCGCGACGCCGACGCCATCGTCGCCGCCGGCCTCGCTCATGTCCCCGAGGGACGCCGGGTCTTCCCCGGCCTGAGCGTGGCCGCCAACCTCGAGCTGGGCGCGTGGCAGAACACCGGCGACGTCGCCGAGCGGTACGACCTCGTGTTCGAGTTCTTCCCCCGGCTCGCCGAGCGGCGCACGCAGCTCGCCGGGTCGCTGTCGGGTGGCGAGCAGCAGATGCTCGCCATCGGCCGTGCCCTCATGGCCGGACCCCAGCTCCTCGCCATCGACGAGCTGTCGCTCGGGCTCGCGCCGATCATCGTCGACCAGTTGCTCGAGGGGCTCGTGCGCCTCAACGGCGAGGGCCTGTCGATCGTGCTCGTCGAGCAGTTCGTCCACCGGGCGCTCGGTGTGGCCGACCGCGCCTACATGGTCGCCAAGGGGTCGATCGTGTTCAGCGGCACCGCCGCCGAGGCGTCGAGCTCGGGCGCGGTCGAGGCCGCCTACCTCACGGGGGCGCACGGATGAGGCGCCTGCTCGCCTCGGTCGTGGCCGTCGTCGCGGCGTCGGTCGCGATCGTGCCCACCGCCGGCTCCCAGGCCGCCCCGGCCGACCTCGCCGTCGCCGACGCGTTCGGCTTCGCCACCCCGATCGGGACCGTGCTGCGCATCCCCAACCAGCTCGACGGCGGCGTGCTGTTGTCGAAGAGCGCGCTCAACCTCGACAAGTCGCAGGCGATCTCGGCCGGCTTCACCCCGGGCGAGCTCGGCGAGGCGTTCCTCCAGACGACGATCGTCGCCCCCGAGGGCGTGCCCCCCGAGATCGGCGACCAGGTCGCCTACACCAACCCGGCGCTGTTCACCGCCCAGACCCCGCCGAGCGAGGTCTTCCCCGCCGAGGCCGGACTCGCCGGCGGTGGCCTCGACGCCAACGGCGTGCAGGCCGGGTCGCTGCAGGCGACCACGACCGACCGCCGGGCCGACGCCGACGCGGTCGGCGGCCTCGCCGTCTCCCAGGGCGAGCTCACGTTCGGGAGCATGGGCAGCCGGGCCACCTCCGAGATCCTCGACGACGGCACGGTCGTCTCCGAGGCCCACGCCTTCGTGTCCGACCTGCGCGTCGCCGGGGGCCTGTTGCGCCTCGGCGGCATCGACTCCTTCGCCCGGGTCAGCGCCCGCCCCGGTGCCGAACCCGAGATGGAGCTGCGCATCGACATCACCGGCGCACAGCTCGCCGGCGTCCCCGTCGTCATCGACCAGGACGGGATCCGCATCGCCGACACCGGCCTGCTCGGCATCGCCGAGCTGAACAGCGTGAACGACGCGCTCGGCGCGCTGGCCGGGCAGGGATTCGGCATCGCCCTCTTCCCGGGGATCGAGCGCGAGTCCGAACCCGGATCGGCCCGCGTCGCCGGGGCGGCCCTGTCGATCCGCGGCGACCTCACCGACTACGTGCCCACCGCCGTCGACACCCCGCTCGGCCCCGTCGGATCGCCGCTCGGCGACGTCGGG
>JBHIXO010000290.1:0-5583 GCA_041984725.1 Acidimicrobiales bacterium
CATAGCCCAGGGACAGACCTTCGACAGCATGCTGCAGGCCCAGGCGCGGCGCCCGCAGCGGCAGCATGGGCGGCGCGGATGCAGTCGCCGCCGTCTCGCCCGCCGGCAGCTCTTCCAGCAGGGCCCGGTCGTCGGCCGACCAGGGGTGGTCGTCGAGCGGACGGCACAGGGCGGCGATCTCGTCGTCGCCGATCCCGGATCGCGTCCCGATGACCGTGTGCTGGCCGAACTCGTACACCGCCCGGCAGTTCCACCCGGTCCGCAGGATGACCAGTTCGCGCTCGCGTTCGGGCAGCGTCGACTTGGCGAGCACGTGGTTGCCGAACACCAGCCACCGCTTCAGCAGCTTCGGGTGGTGGGCCAGCGTGCGGAAGATGTTGAACGAGCCCTCCGGCACCAGGTCGGCGACCTCGCCGTCGAGGGTGGCCGGGTCGAGGGCGGGCAGGCGCGGTGCGCTCGGTCGCGGGATCATCCCCGCACCGTACGCAGCGCCGGTGCCATCCTGCCCGGGTGGTGGTGAGCGACGTGGTGGACGTACGGGACTTCGTCGACTGGATCCGGGACGACCTGGTGGCGGCGACGCGGCGGGGGCGGGTCGGGCACCATGCCCGACGCCTCGACGGTGGACCCCAGGACGTGTACGGCACCAGCGACATCGCCTGCATCCTGTGGTCGATCGGGGCGCTCGACGATGTGGACCCGGACGAGGTCGCCGACTGGCAGGCGGCGTTCGATGCGCTCCAGGACCCGGCGACGGGCTGGTTCGTGGAGCGCGAGCCCAGCCACCTCGAGATCCACGCCGCCGCGTTCGCCGTCGCGGCCCAGGCCCTGCTCGGTGTGGAGCCGGCGCACCCGCTGCGGTTCCTCGACCGGTGGCGTGACCCCGAGTCGATCGCGGGCTGGCTCGGAGGGCTCGACTGGGAGCGCTTCGTCTACCTCTTCAGCCACGAGGGCGCGGGCGTGGCGAGCCTGGCCGCGCTGCGGCCCCAAGAGTTCGGCCCGGGCTGGCTCGACCGCTTCTTCGTCGAGCTCGACCGGTACGTCGACCCCGCGACCGGGATGCACGGCGTGGGCAAGCCGGCGGCCGGCGACACCGACCAGATCGGCGGCACGTTCCACTACGCGTTCGTCCACGAGCACTGCGGCGTGCCGCTCCCCCACTCCGCCGCCCGGGTCGACGCCGTGCTCGGCCTGCAGCGCGACGACGGACTGTGGGACGAGGCCAACCCGCTGTGGCTCACGCTCGACGGGGTCTACCTGCTGACCCGCGCCGTGGCGGACGTCCCGGGTCGGCGGGCCGGCGTCGAGGCGGCGGTGGCGCGTGCGCTCCGCTGGCTCGGCGACCGGGTGGTGGACCCCGCCTCCCGGCACGTCCTCTTCGGCGGCGACCTCGGTGTGCACGGGGTCACCGCCGCGATCAGCACCCTCGCGGAGGGTCAGCGGTTCCTCGGCCCCGACGTCGTCGTGACCGAGGAACCGCTCCAGCTCGTCCTCGACGAGCGGCCCTTCGTCTAGTAGCGGTAGTGGTCGGGCTTGTAGGGACCCTCGACCGGGACGCCGATGTAGTCGGCCTGGTCCTTGGACAGCGTCGTCAGCTTCACGCCGAGGCTGTCGAGGTGCAGGCGGGCGACCTTCTCGTCGAGCTGCTTGGGGAGCACGTGCACGCCGAGCGGGTAGTCGGCCGTCTTGTTGAACAGCTCGATCTGGGCGACGACCTGGTTGGTGAACGAGCAGCTCATCACGAAGCTCGGGTGCCCGGTGGCGCAGCCCAGGTTCAGCAGACGACCCTCGGCCAGCATGATCACCTGGTGCCCGTCGGGGAAGGTGAAGGTGTGGACCTGGGGCTTGACCTCGGTCTTGACGACGTCGCTCATGCGGTTGAGGCCGGCGATGTCGATCTCGTTGTCGAAGTGACCGATGTTGCCGACGATGGCGTTGTGCTTCATCTTCGCCATGTGGCCGGCGAGGATGATGTCCTTGTTGCCCGTGGCGGTGACGAAGATGTCGGCGCGCTCGACGACGTCCTCGAGCGTGGTGACCTCGTAGCCGTCCATGGCGGCCTGGAGCGCGCAGATCGGGTCGGCCTCGGTGATGACCACGCGGGCGCCCTGGCCGCGCAGCGACTCGGCGCAGCCCTTGCCGACGTCGCCGTAGCCGCAGACGACGGCGAGCTTGCCGCCCATCATCACGTCGGTCGCCCGGTTGATGCCGTCGATGAGGCTGTGGCGGCAGCCGTAGAGGTTGTCGAACTTCGACTTGGTGACCGAGTCGTTCACGTTCACGGCCGGGAAGAGGAGCTGGCCGGCCTGGTGCATCTGGTAGAGGCGGTGGACGCCGGTGGTGGTCTCCTCGGTGACGCCCTTGATGTCGGGGGCGATGCCGTGCCAGAGCTTGGGGTCCTCGGCGTGCAGCTTGGCGAGGAGCCCGAGGACCTCGGTCCACTCCTCGGAGTCGTCCTCGGTCGGGGCGGGGACGGCGCCGGCCTTCTCGAACTCGAGGCCCTTGTGGACCAGCAGCGTGGCGTCGCCGCCGTCGTCGAGGATCATGTTCGGGCCGGCGTGGTTCGGCCAGCGCAGGGCCTGCTCCGTGCACCACCAGTACTCCTCGAGGGTCTCGCCCTTCCAGGCGTAGACCGGGACCCCGCGGGGCTGGTCGGGGGTGCCGTCGGGGCCGACGGCGACCGCCGCGGCGGCGTGGTCCTGGGTCGAGAAGATGTTGCAGCTGACCCAGCGCACCTCGGCGCCGAGCGCGGTCAGGGTCTCGATGAGCACGGCGGTCTGGACCGTCATGTGGAGGCTGCCGGTGATCCGGGCCCCGGCCAGGGGCTGCTCGTCGGCGTACTCGGCCCGCAGCGCCATCAGACCGGGCATCTCGACCTCGGCCAGCTCGATCTCCTTGCGGCCCCACGGGGCCAGCGAGAGATCGGCGACCTTGAAGTCCCCGGGGGCGAGCGATCGGGTCGTCGTCATGTGCGTGTCGTTCCTCTACGTCGATGGATGATTCGGGGAACGGCTGGGCGCAACCAGCGCCACCCAGGTCAGCCGACCCGTCGATGGTAGGCGTGCCACCCCGGACGGGAGCCACCGAGAGCCGGGTCGTGACGGCCGGTCATGGGCGCGACGGGCCGGCACGATTACCGTCGCTGCCGTGGACTCCGCCGCGACGACGCACGCCACCACCGACGAGCGCGGCAACACCTACGACAAGTACGGCTCGACCAACCCCGTCGAGCGCCGGCTCATGGACGGGTTCTTCGCCGCGCTCGACGCCGCCCTGCCCGCGACGCCGCCGGCCCGCATCCTCGAGGTCGGCGCCGGCGAGGGGGCGGTGTCGGCCCGGGTTCGCGAGCGGTTCCCCGAGGCGGCCCTCACCGTCGTCGATCTCCCCGACGCCGAACTCGCCGGCGAGTGGCGGGCCCGCGACCTCGCCGGGTCGTTCGCCGACATCGGTCGGCTGCCCTTCGTCGACGACACGTTCGACCTCGTGCTCGCCATCGAGGTCCTCGAGCACGTCCCCGGCCCCGAGCGGGGCGTGGCCGAACTGGCCCGGGTGGCGAGCGACCGGCTCGTGCTGTCGGTACCGCGCGAGCCGGTGTGGCGCATCGGCAATCTCGCCCGGTTCCGCTACGTGCGCGACCTCGGGAACACCCCCGGCCACGTGAACCACTGGAGCAGCGCGGGGTTCGAGCGCTTCGTCGGCCGGCACCTCCGGGTCGACGGCGTGCGTCGCCCGCTGCCCTGGACGGTCGTGTCGGCGACCGTCCGATGACCCCCGGGCACCGATGACCCGCCTGTGGCGGGCGCTGGCGTTCGCCGGATCGCTCGCAGCCGTCGCCTTCGTCGTCGTCGCGTTCCGCGACAGCCTCGACCGCACCGAGGGCGAGACGTTCCCGGGGGTGGGGCCGCTCGTCGTCGCCGGGGCGCTGGTGGCCGCCGCCCACGTGGCCGCGGCGTGGTCGTGGCGCCACCTGCTGCCCGCCGACGTGCCCCGGGCCGCCGCCTCGCGGACCTGGTACGTGAGCCAGCTCGCCAAGTACGTCCCCGGCGGACTGCTGCAGGCCGCCGGCCAGATCGCCATGACCGCCCGGCTCGGCGTCCCGGCCCGGCTCGTGACGACGCGCTTCCTCGGGATGGCGGGCGGCTTCGTCGTCGCCGGCCTGGCCGTCGGCGTGGCGACCGCGCCCCTCGCGTCCGACTCGTCGACGCCCGTCCGCGCCTTGGCGATGGCCGGTGGGCTGACCGTGGTCTTCCTGTGGCGACCGCTGCAGGCGTGGGGGCTCGGGCTGGTGGCCCGCATGGGCGAGCGGGCGCTGCGTCCCGACGACCTCCCCGACCAGCCCACGATCCTGCGCAGCTGGGCCGGCCAGGTCGTGTTCATGGTCGTGCAGGGCGTGTCGTTCGCCCTCGTGCTCGACGCCCTGGTCGACGACGCCCCGCTCGGTCTCGCCGTCGTCGCCTTCCCGCTCGCCTTCGCCCTCGGCACCCTGGCCGTCCCCGTCCCGTCGGGCCTCGCCGTCCGCGAGGCCGCGCTCGCCGCCCTGATCGGCCCCGCCGTCGTCGGCGACGGGTCCGCCGTCGTCATCACCGCCGCCATCTGGCACCGACTCGCCGTCATCGCCGCCGAGGTCGCCCTCGCCGGCGCCCACGAGGTGCGGGTGCGACTCGCGCGGCCAGCCGCGGTCGCCCCCGACGCATGACCCCCCGGACGGCGACCCGTCTCCGCTGGCTGGCGACCGTGCTCGTGCCGGTCGGCTTCGGCCTGGCCACGATCGTGCTGCAGCGGGCCGGGGGCATCACGCTCTTCGACGACGAGATGGGCTTCCTCGGCGAGGCCGTGTGGTTCTCGACCCGCAGCGGGACGCCGGTGCTGGCGGGCTCGCCGTTCTACTCGGCGGGCTACCCGGCACTCCTCGCCCTCCCGATGAGCGTGCTGCCGTTCGACCCCTGGGTCGTCGCCGTCGGGGTCAACGTGGCGTTGCTGGGCGTCCTCGGCGCCGCCCTGCACCGACTGCTGCTCGACCTCGACCTCGACCGCGCCGGACGGCTGACACCCCGCGGCGTGGCGATCGCCGCCATCGCCGGGGCCTGCGTGCCGTCCACCGTGCTCCAGGCCCCCCGGGCGTGGCCCGAGGTCGCCTTCGCCGCCGGCGTCGCGGCCTGGGCGGTCCTGCTCCTGCGATTCGAGCGGCGGGGCTCCCTCGGCGGCGCGGTCGCGGTCGGGGTCGTCGCCGCCGGTCTGTTCTCGCTGCACCGCCGCGCGCTCGCGATCGTCGCGCTCACGGTGCTGGCCATCGTCGTGCGGTCGGTCTGGTCGGCGTTCCGCGAGCGGGACCGGACCCGCGTCGCCTGGGCGCCGATGGCGGCGGGCGTGGTCGCGACCGGTCTCGGGATGGTCGGGGCGCTGCGGCTCGACGCCCTGGTGACCGACGAGTTGTACCGGGGCACGACCTCCGGGAGCCGGCTCGACGCGGCCGAGAACCTGCTGTCGACCGACTGGATCCCCGTCGCCGTCGGTCAGGCGTGGGCCGCCCTGGTGACGACCGCCGGGCTCGCCGGGTTCGGGCTGTTCGTCGCCGTCGCACTG
>JBHIXO010000291.1:0-5575 GCA_041984725.1 Acidimicrobiales bacterium
AAAGGCTTGGCCAGGTAATCGTCGGCCCCGGCGTCCATGCCCATCACTTTTTCATGCCAGGCACTGCGGGCGGTCAGGATCAGCACCGGCATGCCGCGCCCGCAGGCGCGCCAGTGGCGCAGCACGGTCAGTCCGTCCACCACGGGCAGACCCAGGTCCAGCACCACCGCATCAAATGTCTCTTCCTGACCCAGATACCGCGCGGTGCTGCCGTCGGCTGCGGTTTCCACGGTGTGACCGGCAGCGGCAATGGCGTCGCGCAGCTGGGTCTGCAAAGTGGGTTCGTCTTCCACCACCAGGATGCGCATCAGTCACGTCCTTTCTGGCGCACGCTCAGTACCTTGCCGTTCACCGCGTTGATCTTGACCTTGAGCACCCGGCCGTCGGCCTGCAGCACGCGCAGTTCGTAGAGGAAGCTGCCGTCGTCGTGCTCGAACTCCACCTTGATGACCTGGCCCTTGTACTCGCGCTCCACCTGGTCCAGCACGTTACGCAGCGGCAGCACCTTGCCCTGCTGCAGCGCCTGGCGGGCCAGCTCATGGTCGCTTTCATCCGACTGTGCGGAGGGCGCCTGCAAGGCGATGGCCCCCCACAGCACCGCCACGCATGCGGCCGCCCCCAGCACGGGCAGGGCGCGCAGGCGGGGGAGCAGGCGCTGCAGCGTGGCCGGGGCCAGGTAGGTGAACAGCACGTCGGCGTCGAGGTCGACGTCCGGGTCGAGCAGGTCGCCGGTGACGATCTCGGCGTCGACGCCCGCCTCCGTGAGTTGCTCCCGCGCCTGGTCGGCGAGGTCGGGGTCGGACTCGATGCCCCGGACCGTGGCGCCGCGCTCGGCGGCCCGGGCGAGCACCTGGCCGTCGCCGCAGCCGAGGTCGACGAGCCGGGTGCCCGGACCGACGCCGGCGATGTCGAGCGCGGCGTCGACGGCGTCGAGCGCGCTCGGCGCCCAGAAGGGCCAGGACCGGCCGACGTCGCTCAGGCGGAGGTGGGGGCCAGGGCCCGGAGCTGCTCGCAGGCGGCCTCGGGCGACATGATGTTGATCATCACGCCCGTGCCCTGCTCGAAGCCGGCGACCGACGTGATGCGCGGCGTGACGTGCACGTGCCAGTGGTAGGTGCCGGGGTGGTGGTGCGGGGCCGTGTGGAACACCAGGTTGTACGCCACGTCGCCGACGAGCTCGCGCAGTCGGGCGAGACCGTCGCGGATCTGACGGCCGACGGCGACGAGGTCCTTCGGGCTGGCGTCGGTCAGGTGCTCGCTGTGGGTGCGGGGCACGACGAGCATCTCGTAGGGCGACGCGCTCCAGAACGGGCACAGCAGGACGACTCGGTCGTCGGCGTGGACGACCCGGTGCCCGACGTCGACCTCGGCCTCGGCGACCGTGCACAGCAGGCACGACCCGTCGAAGCGGTCGAACCCGCGCTGCTCCTCGGCGATCTCGCCCGGGACGAACGGGATGCCGAGCAGCTGCCCGTGTGGGTGCTCGATCGAGGCGCCGGCTTCGCGGCCGGCGTTGACGATCGCCTGGGTGTACCGCGTGGCCGACTGGCGCCCGTGATCCTCCATGCGGTCGCGCATGGCGGCCATCACCAGACCGGCCTGTTTGTCGTCGAGGTCGGCCCAGCTGGCGTCGTGGTCGGGCGTGAGCACGAGCACCTCGTGGATGCCCGACGCGTTGGCCTGCGTGAACACCGGGCCGAGGTTGGTGACGCGCATCGGCTCGGTGCCGGAGAAGGCCGGGTACTTGTTGGGCACGACCCGGACCGACCACGCCCCGCCCGCGCCGTACTCCTCGAGCGACGGCGGCGTCGCCTCCTCGTTGCCCGGACAGAACGGGCACGGCCGACCGGGGTCGGACTCGACCGGCAGCTGGCGCGACACCAGCTCACCGGGCCGGTCGGCCCGGGTCGCCGCGATCGTCACCCAGCGTCCGGTCAGCGGGTTCAAGCGAAGCTCGCTCACTGCGTGGAGACTATCCACGCGGCTGTCCCGGCCCCGTCACCAGAGGCGTCGGTCACGCCGACCGGTAGACGCTGACGTGCACGTCGCACGAGCCGTCGAAGGGACGCTCGTCCCAGCCGCCGAAGCGCTCGACCGGGACGAGCCCGGCGTCGGCCGCGAGGTCGTCGAGCGCCGCCGGCGTGCAGTAGCGCACCGACCACGGCCGCAACCGCACCGGTCGCCCGTCGCGGAGCTCGACGTGGTGGCCCCAGACCCGGTCGGTGCCGTCGGTGCGCGAGATGCGCAGCACGACGACGTCGGCCTCGAGCCGGGCGACCTCGACCCGGTCGCCCGCCTGCTCGCCGTCGGACGGGTCGGCGGGGACGAACGCCTCGACCACGACCACGCCGTCCGGGGTGAGCAGGTGCCGGGCGGCCCGCAACGCCTCGGTCTGGGCCTCGGTGGTCGGCAGGTTGAACAGGGTGTTGAACGCGACCAGGACGGCGCCGGCCCGCCGTGGCGCGAACGGTGGCGCCACCATGTCGCCGAGCACGACCGGCAGGTCGGGATGCCGGTCGCGCGACCGGTCGAGCATGGCGCCCGACGCGTCGAGGCCGACGACCGCGCCGAGCCGACGTCGCAGGGGTTCGGCCAGCCGTCCGGTTCCCGAACCGAGCTCCACCACCGGGCCCGCCGTGCGGGCGGCCACGAAGTCGGCGGTCGCCTCGGCGGGTGAGACGTCGTGGTACCAGTCGTCGTACACGTCGGCGAACGCATCGCCGTAGGTCGAACGCCCGTAGCCCTCCACCACGCCATCCTCGCACCGGGCCGCCCGCCATCGGGACCGAGGCTCGGTAGCGTCGGCGGGGATGACCGAGGCCTCGACGGGACCCGCGGCGACGGGAAGCGCCCCGGCGTGGGCCTCGCCGGGCAGCGCGGCCGAGCAGCCACGACGTCCTGTGGACGCGGTCCCGTCGTCGTCGGGGAGCACGACGTCGGGGAGCCGGGGTCCGGACGCGGCCGGCGTCCCCGGCCCGGTCCGGCCGCCGCTGCCACCCGTCCCGGTCGCGCTCGGGCCGATGACCGTGCCCGACCTCCTCGACGGCTCGTTCGAGATCATCCGGCGCCGGCCTCGCGACGTCCTGCTCCTCGCCGCCGTCCTCGTCCTCCCGGTCGAGTTGCTGACGGTCCTGCTCTTCCGCGACGTGCTGGGCACCGAGGGCCTGGGCGCCATCGGTGACCCCTCCGACCTCTTCGGCACCGAGACCACCGAGCCGGTCGGGACCGACGTGGTGCTGGCCAGCACGGTCGGGAGCGCGCTCGCCCTCGCCCTGCTCGCCGGCGCGCTCGCCGTGCTCGTCGACGGTTGGTACCGGGGCGAGGACGTCACGCCGCGCCAGGCGGTGGTCGCCGCACTGCGCCGCAGCTGGGGCCTCGTCGCCGGCGTCCTCGTCGTCAAGGCGCTCGAGGGGGTCGGGCTGCTCGCCGTCGGGCTCGGCGCCTACTACGCCATGGCGGTGTGCCACGTGGTCAGCCCGGCGGTGACCGTCGAGCGGCTCGGGCCCCTCGCGGCCGTCGGCCGCTCCTTCCGGCTCACCCGCCACCGGCTCGGCCCGGCGCTGCTCGTCCCGGGCCTCGTCGCCGTCGTCGGGCTGGTGGTCGGTTCCGGCCTCCAGGCCGCGCCCGAGCTCGCCGTCATCGTGACGCCGGACGACTGGCACTGGCTCGTCCGCTCGGCCGGGCAGCTGCTGTCGCAGCTCGTCGTGGTGCCCTTCACCGCCGGCGTCGCCGTCCTGTTCCACCTCGACCTGCGCATCCGCGCCGAGGCCCACGACATCGATCTCCGGACCCGTGCGCTGGTCGCCGGCTGACCTGCCGCCGCCCTCGGCCGACCCGGAGGACGTGCGCCGCGCCGCGGACGACATCCTGGCGCGCGACGAGTTCCGCGAACCGTCGCCCGGCCTCCTGGAGCGGGTGCTCGACGCGATCGGCGACGCGCTCTCCCGCACGTTCGCCGCGTTGACCGGCAGCGGCCCGGGCGGGCTCGTCGGCACGGTCGTGCTCGGCCTGCTGGTCACGGGCGCCGTCTGGCTCCTCGTGCGCTCGATCGGCGGTGGGGGCTGGGCGGCGGTCTGGGCGGCGCCGACCGCGACGCTCGCCACCGGCGACCGTCGCCGGACGCCCGACGAGTGGCGGGCCGAGGCCGACCGGCTCCACGCCGCGGGCGATCTCCGCGGCGCCTTGCGGTGCCACCACCGCGTCCTCGTCACGACGCTCGTCGACGACGGCGTCGTCGGCGACGTCCCCGGGCGCACCGCCTCCGAGGTCGCGGCCGAGGCCTCGGCCGTGCTCCGCGGCGTGGACGACGACCTCCGCCGCCTCACCGCCGAGTTCGAGGCGGCGTGGTACGGCGACCGCCCCGTCGACGCCGCCGGTCTCGCCGACTTCCGTCGAGCGGTCGACCGGGTCCTGGCGGGCGGCCGGGCGTCCGCGCCGGCGGAAGTCGGGCCGGCGGAGGCCGGGTCGTGAGCGGGCGTCGCCCGATCGGGCTCGTGGCGTTCGTCCTGGTGGCGGTCGTGCTGACCGCCGCGGTCGTCGGCGCGCGCCGCACCGCCGGCCCGCCGTACGACCCCCGTTCGACCGCTGCGGACGGCGCCGCCGGACTCGTCGCGCTCGTCGACCGGTTCGGCGCCGACGCCGCGATCCTGGACGACGTCCCCGGCGCTGGTTTCGACACCGCGCTGTTGCTCGAGGACCGCTTCGACCGCGACGGCGCGCGGGCGCTGGAGTCGTGGGTGCGCGACGGCGGCACGCTCGTCGTCGCCGATCCGGGCTCGGCGCTCGGCCCTCGCGTCACCGGCGCGGTCCTCGACGAGGTCGCGGTGACGTGCCGCGATGCCGCCCTCGGCGACGTCCGCGAGCTCGACGTCGGTACCGGTCGCAGCTTCGCCGTGCCGGCGGCCACGTGCGCGACCGGTGGGGAGGCCGTCGTCGTCGAGGAGCCGCGGGGCGCCGGCCGGATCGTCGCGGTCGGGTCCCGCGACCTGTTCACGAACCAGCACCTCGACGCCGCGGACAACGCGGTGCTCGCCGTCGCGCTGCTCGCCCCCGACCCCGGGACGCGCTTCGCGTTCCTCCGTCCGTCGCTGCCCGTCGGCGGGGGGGACGACGGGCTCGTCGACCTGGTGCCGACCGGCGCGTGGGCCGGGCTCGCCCAGCTCGGCATCGCGTTCGTGCTCGTCGCGCTCTGGCGCGGACGGCGCCTCGGCCGTCCGGTCGTCGAGTCGGAGACGGTGCAGATCGACAGCGCCGAGCTGACCGACGCGGTGGGCCGGATGCTCGCCCAGAACCGCCGGCCGGCCCGCGCCGCCGCGAGCCTGCGCGACCGCGCCCGCCGCGAGCTCGGCCCGAGGCTCGGGCTCGCCGCCGACGCCCGGGCCGACGCCGTCGTCGCCACGCTCGCGGCGCGCACGACGCTCACCGAGGCCGAGGCCCGCCGGGCCGCGGTCGACCCCGTGACCGACGACGAGGAGCTCGTGGCCGTGGCCACCCTCCTCACCCGCATCCGCGAGGAGCTGATCCATGACCGACGCCCCACCCCCAGAACCCCCCCCCCCCCCCGCCGACCCCCCCC